>NZ_JAMQOL010000101.1:0-10108 GCF_023717965.1 Paractinoplanes hotanensis
GCGTACTCCGACACATCCAACGTTATATCGTCCGGATCATCCACACCTGCCCGACCTGCGACACCGTCTTCCCCGAGCACTACCCACGCGACGGCTAACAAATCATGACGAAGCACTACTAGCCATGCCCGAACCTGGCGCAGCCACCGCGGAGTCGGCCGACCGGTCATCCGCCGTCCGGTTGTTCGTGGAACGGGCAACCGCCGTCAACCCCGGCTTCGCGCTGACCGACCGGAACGCCACGGGGGTCGCCGCGATCTGCCGGGAACTCGACGGCCTGCCCCTGGCCATCGAGCTGGCCGCCGCCCGCGCCAACGCCTTCACCATCGCTGAACTCGCGGTCCGGCTCGGCGACCGCTTCCATCTGCTCCGGGGCAGTCGCACAGCCGAGCTGCGGCACCGCACCCTGCACGCTGTCATGGACTGGAGCTACCGGCTCCTGGACGACGGCGAACGCCGCCTGTTCGCCCGGCTGAGCGTCTTCGCCGGCCGGTTCGAGCTCAGCTGGGCGGAGAAACTGGCGGCCGACCTCCACCAGCCAGCCACGACCGCGGCCATCGTCGCCGCGCTGGTCGACAAGTCCCTCCTGAGCCACGAATCCGGACGCTACCGGATGCTGGAGACGCTGCGGGCGTACGGGATGGAACAGCTGGCCGAGCACGGCGACCTTGAGCACGCCCGGGACCGGCACGCCGCGCTGGTGATGGCGATCGCCGACGATCCGCGCCAGCAGTTCGAAGTCGACGGCACGGCTGCGCAGCTGGTGGGCGCCACGATCGAACAGTTCCGCACGGCGATGGATTGGTCCGCCGACCGAGGCGACGCGCAGACCGCGCAGCGGATCGCCGCGACCCTGACCCTGCACCGGCGCGAGCCCGGCCAGCCCGCAGTGGGCCGCCGGCAGTTGCAGTTGACGTTGCACGGCGGCGGGGACGTCTCCCCGGCCGTGCGCGCCCAGGCGCTGAGCGGGTTGACCCTGCTGGCGGCGCATCAGGGTGATCTCGCCGCGGCCACCGCCGCAGGCGAGGAGGCCGCCGCCCTGTTCCGGGAAGCGGGCGAAATGGACCGCTACGCGATAGTGCTGCGCCGGCTCGCCTTCGCGGAGATCTTCTGCGGCAGCCTGAACCAGGCCGACGCCCTGCTCGTCCGTGCCCAGCAGGCCACCGCAAGCCCGAAGCTGGGTGTACGGGCAGCGGTACTCGCCGAACGTGCGCTGACAACTCTCCTGCTCGCCGACTGGGACCAGGCCGCCCGGCTGAGCGACGAGGTACACCAGATCCTGCGCGAAGCCGACGATCCTGACCTGCTCACCTACACGACACTGATCCGCGCCGAGGCGACCCGCAACCTCTCCGGTCCGGCCGCGGGCTCGGGATGGCTGTGTGTCGCGCTGCGCCGCATCGACGGTACGGGATGGCTGTGGAACACCGCTCTGGGGCTGCAGGTGGCGTCACGGTTCTTCGATGACCTCGGCCGCCCGCAGCAGGAGGTCGTCGTGCTGTCCGCCGTCCACGAACTACTTCAACGGCCCGGTGGCGCGTTGTTGCGCTGGGCCGAGGGGGTCAACCGTAAACGGTTCGCGTGGCTTCGGGAATCCCTGGGTGCCGAACGGTTCGAGGCGCTCGTGTGGGAGGGACGGACCCGCCCCGTCATCGACCTGCTCGACGAGGTGTACCGGCTGCTTTCCAGGTATGGCAAGGGTGCGCCGTGACATACGGGTCTTGGTGTCGCCGCCCGCGTGGGATGCGGGCGGCGGCACGCTAAACGCTCCCCGGCGACACTCGTGGAGAGCGAAAGAGAGTCGGCTCTGCCGAAGGTGCGGGAACCGGCGCCGAAACCGGCGGCCACAGCTGAAGTCGCGCTCGTGGATTTGGTTGGGGCGCGTTCAGCACGCGGACGGCAGAGTTCTGGGTGTCGAGGTCAAACTGGCCGACCGCGTCGAGGACAACGACGTCAAACACCTGCTCTGGCTACGAGAGCGAATCGGCGAAAACCTGATCGACGCCGTCGTCGTCTATGCCGGTGAACGTGCCTATCGCCGCCGCGACGGCGTTGCAGTCGTCCCGTTGGCGCTACTCGGCCCGTGATGCGGACGGCGAGCACGGCACCCGCGGCCCGGGGCTGCCCGTAGCGCGTGGTGGGCGAGCGTCAAATGACAAGCACAGGTCGGCTGATGATCGAGCTGTACGATTGCGCTCGTGCACGGGGCGCCTTACCGTTTCGCCGGATTCGAGCTTCACACCCTTCTCTTCGAGCTGCGGCGCGTCGGTAAGCGGATACCGCTTGAGCCCCGGGCGTTCAACGTCCTCCTCCACCTGATCACGAACCGTCATCGGGTGGTGCCCAAAGAGGAACTTCTCGACGTGGTGTGGGGTGATCGCTTCGTCAGCGAGGCCGCGGTCACCACGGCGCTGCGTTCGGTCCGGGTGGCGATCGGTGACACCGGCAAGGAACGGCGCCTGATCCGGACCGTACACCGCCGGGGCTATCAGTTCGTCGGCACGGTCGAGCAGTCGGCGGGTGGGCTGGTGGCGGAGCGGGACTTCCCCTTGCCGGAACGGCTGGCGATGTCGACGGGGCTGGGGTTCGCCGGCAGGGAGCATGAACGCACGGTGCTCAAACACCTCTGGAAGCAGATGGTCGCATCGCAGCAGCGTCGGTTCGCACTGGTCAGCGGGGAAGCGGGGATCGGCAAGACGGCATTGTGCTCGGTGTTCGCGGCCTCGGCGCACCGGGATGCCGTGGTGGTGTACGGGCGCTGCGACGAGGAACTGTCCGTCCCGTATCAGCCTTGGCGCGAGGTGCTGACGAGCCTCGACCGCCACTTGCCCGACGTCGTCGCCGGCCATCACGTGGCGATCGCGCCGCTGATGGGTGTCGCCGGCGCGGCAGACCTGGACTCGGACTCGGCGCGCTTCGCGCTCTACAGCTCGGTCGTCGATGTCCTCGACGCCGTTGCGGCACGGGGAAAACCCGCGCTCGTGGTGCTCGACGATCTGCATTGGGCGGACGTGCAGACGCTCGCCCTGCTGCGCCATCTCGTCGAGCGGGCGGTGGCCACGCCGGTACTGGTGATCGCGACGTTCCGGGACTCCGACATCGACGCGTCACATCCGTTGACCGGATTTCTGTCCGTGACCCATCGGGAGTCGGGCACCACCCGGTTGGCGCTGGACGGACTCGACGACAGCGAGTTGCTCAGCCTCCTGGAAGGGGTCGCGGGTCACGCGATGGACCGCGATGGACTTGTCTTGCGGGACCTGCTGCGGGCCGAGACGGAGGGCAACCCGTTCTTCGTCACCGAGATCCTGCGCCATCTCGGCGAGACCGGGGCCATCAGTCAACGCGCCGACGGTCGCTGGGCGGCCCCGACTCGTCTGGGGAGCCGCGGGCTGCCGGTCAGCGTGCATGAAGTCGTCAACAGCCGCATCCAGCGCCTTGGACCCGGAACCCGCAAGGCCCTCGATACGGCTTCGGTCGTCGGCCGCGACTTCGAGCTCGACCTGCTCGCCGAGTTGCTCGGTGAAGACCCCGTCCAAACGTCCGGGCGCCTCGAGCCCGCCGTGGCCAACGCGCTCGTCATCGACGCCGGTGGGCGGTTCGCGTTCACGCATGCCATCGTCGCCCACGCCCTGTACGCGGAGCTGAGCCCGACGGTGCGCGCGTTTGGCCACCAGGCCGTCGCCGTTGCGCTGGAGCGACGATGCGGTGACGATGTGGGCGAACGCGCCGGCGAGATCGCCCACCACTGGATCCACGCCATCACCCCGCACAACCGCGGAAAGGCCGCGCAGTACGCCCGGTCGGCGGGCGACTATGCGCTGTCCCACCTGGCGCCCGACGAAGCCGTCACCTGGTACGGCCAGGCCCTCGACTTCCTTCCCGACGGCGACCCGGCGCAGCGCTGCGAAATTCTGGTCGGCCTCGGGACTGCCCAACGCCAGGCCGGCGACCCGGCACATCGCGAAACGCTCCTCAGCGCCGGTCGGCTCGCCATCGCGCTGCACCACGACGACCTGCTCGTCCGTGCGGCGCTGGCCAACAACCGCGGCGACGTCAGCAGGTTCGGGTCAATCGACCACGAGCGGGTCGAGATCCTGCGCCGGGCGATAGTGGTGCGACCCGGCGGACCCGACGGTGCTCTCCTGCACTCGATTCTCGCCATCGAGCTGCACGGCGCGCCTGACGAACAGGTCGAACCAGTGGCCGTACGGGCAATGGCGCTCGCCCGTGCGGCCGGCGAGACCCGCATCATCGCGGAGGTGGTGAGCCTGGCCCAGAGCGCACTGCGCACCCCCGACGTCCTCCGTCAGCGGGCGCAGTTGCTGCCCGAAGGTCTCGCCGCCGCGGAATCCACCGGCGACACGCGGCTACGCGGCGTGCTCGCGATGTCCCAGCACGAGATCGAACTCCAACTCGGCGATCGCGACGCCATGGATCGGGAGAGACTGATCTTGGCATCCTTCGCCAGGGACAGCCCGGAACCGTTCGTCCGCTGGACCACCTCCCAAACCCAGTCGATGCACCTGTTCCTGGATGGCGACCTGGAAGGGGCCGAGTCCGTCGCCCAGGCCGGCTTCGAACTCGGTGTCGCCACCGGACAACCGGAGGCGTTCTTCGGCTACGCCGGCCAGATCTTTCAGATCCGCCGAGCCCAGGACCGCCTCGCCGAGACGGCCGAAGCCCTCGAGCAGGTCCTTCAGGAGAACCCGGAGCTGCAGGTTTTCCGCGCCGGCCTCGCCTGCGTGTGGTGCGAACTCGGCCGGGAAGCGGAGGCCCGGGCGCTCGCCGACGCTATCGACGTCTCAGCCGGCGGCGCACCCCAGTTCTGGTCGACGGCCCTGATGTTGTGGGCCGAGGTCTGCCACACGCTTGCCCTGCCCGAGCCCGCCTCCCGGATCTTGCCGGTTCTCAGCCGATGGCAGGAGCAGATCGCCAGCACCGGCGCCACCACCGAGGGCTCCATCGTCTACGGACTGGGCCGCACGCTCGCAACCCTCGGCCGTACGCAGGAGGCGGCCGCCGCCTACGAGCTCGCCCTCACCGTCAACCATCGTCTGCGGGCGCCTCTGTTCGTCGCCCGCACCCATCTCGCCTACGCTCAGGCACTCTCCGGAGCCGAGCCCGGCCGAGCACGCGCCATGGCGGCCGAAGCACAGAGGACCGCGGAGCAGTTCGGCTTCGCAATGGTCCAACGGCACGTCACCCAGCTCCTCGAACAACTCCCCTGACGCCGGATCCCCCAAATCAGGTCGAGGAGCGAAGCAGTCCGCCGCCGACACGCGTGGCGTATCCAACCGGGGAACGTTCTCCTTGCCGCCTGGATTCGCACATTCCGCCACGACGGTGATCGTTCAAGAACTGGCGCAGTAGGGTCCGTGCGAGGAGTGAACGGCTTGGGATGCCCAGCGCATCGCTTCCATGACGGCACGGGTGAGGTTGTCGGCCTCATAGGCTGCGGCGGCCTGCCCAACGTCACCGCGCTGGTAGGCGCCGACGACCCTCAGCATCTGGCCGAGCGGGCCGGCGCCTCGCTCCAGCGCGCCTTCGATGTCTGCCGTGAGCGGCAGCCGGTGTGCCATCGATGCGGCGCTCACACCGAGCAGCTCAGCGACGGCAGTGATCAGGCCGGCCATGAAGCCCGCATCCGGGTGTGCGCCGAACTTCGGGGCCAGAATCTGGCACAACCGGGCCCGGGTCAGCGCCTCGATCAGCTGGGACTCTGCCGCCTCCGTGATGTCCTCGACCACCATCAGGACGGCCCACCGGCGGATCTGCGTAACGCCCAGCAAAACGACGGCCTGACGTACCGATGAGACCCTGCTGGTCGACCCGGCTGCGACAGAGTTGCTGGCCCGCAACACCCGGATCGTCAGCGCCGGATCACCCACGACGGCCGAGATGATGCGATCGAGGTCAGGTTCGGCGGCGCACAAGGCGGAGAGCAACTCGAGGCGGCGAAGTTTGGAGGGGGCGATGCTCGATGCGGTGAGGACCTGAGGGCGGCTGAGTACGTAACCCTGGCGTAGTTCGAAGCCGTAGGAGTTGCACAGCGCGAGGTGTTCGCCGGTCTCCAGGCCTTCGGCGACGATCTGGATGCCCGGATACGCGCGGCACGCGGCCACGACCTCATCCAGGTGAGACCGGTCCAAGTCCAACAAGTCCAGCTTCACGTACGAGGCGAAGGACAGTAGCCGCTCGTGTCCGGAGCCCCAGACGAAGTCGTCGAGGGCGATGGAGTAGCCCTGTTCCACCAGGGCGGCTACCCCGGCGATGACGTCGTCGCAGACGTCCACGGTTTCCAGGACCTCGAGGACAACGTTGTCGGGACCGAACGGCAGGGCCAAGTCGCCGACGAGAAAGTCGCGCGTGAGGTTGATGAAGCAGAGGCGATCGCCCACGACCTCCTCGATGCCGAACTCGGTAAAGGTGTTGACGATCACCTCGCTGGTTGCATACGCGTCGCGGCGAGTGGCCGTGACCGCGTTCGTGCTGCCGCGGAACAGCAGCTCGTAAGCCACCACGTCCCCCGTGCTGTCAAAGATCGGTTGCCGGCCGACGTGCGCCAAGCGGGTGCCCGCTTGGCTCTGAGGCGACAGGATGTCCACGTCTCGGTGATCGGCCGATCACTGCCTCGCGTGAGATTTCCGGCTTGAACGATTCAGTACCGCACGGCGGCCAGGACAGATCGAGGAAGGGTCCGGACCGATCTCGTCTCGGCCTCACCTACGTGAGGCCGAGACGGCTCCCGCCGTCGCGACGCCGGGTCCGGGCGACTCGATCACGCAAACTCATGGCCGAAAGGTTCACCCGCCAGACACACCCGTAGCCCAGCCGGAGCTGGGCCGCACTGTGTCCAGCACGGCCGCGTACCGTCGACGACGGTGCGGGCGTCCCGGAGGCCCGCGAAGCCCAGTGCCCGAAATGACCAGAATTATGTTCATATTGAGCATACGGTCGTGGGATGAGCAGGGTTCTACCAGCGGTGGGTCGGGGGCATCGTCGTTCGGCCGCCACGGTGCTGATGGTTGGCTTGTTCGTTGTGGTCATCGTCACAGCCGCAGCGGTGATCATAGCGGTTGACGCCAAATCTTCAGAGGTACAGAGCAGGCGCCGGATGCAGGCGGTGGCAACGCTCACGCAGGCCTTTGTGGCCGAGCAGACCGCCGGGCTCGAAAGTCTGGTGAGTGCCTACGCGGACCGATTGACGGCATCCGGTGCGCTGGAGCCGATGCCCCTCGGTCGAACCGAAAACGTCGCAGCGATTTTGAACCGTCTGCGGGAGGCTCGGCCGGACATCAGCGTGACAGCCCTCACGGACGCTGACGGGGTGCTGTTGGACGTCCGGCCGAACGGTCCGGCGCTGGCGGGGACCAACTTCGCCTACCGGGACTGGTATCGGGGGGCCGTGCGGACCGGGCAACCGTATGTGTCAGAGGTTTACCAGGCCGCATCGGCGGACCAGCCGTTCGTGATCGCGGCGAGCGTGGTGGTGAGAGGCCGGGGGACGAGCGGTCGTCCAGGCCCTGTGCTCGGGGTGCTCGCGGCGACGTATTCGTTGTCGTCGTTTCAGCGTTTCGTCGACAGTTACGCCGACGACACCGGGATCCGCCTGGCGATCGTGGACCAGCGTGGGGTGCTTGTCGCGGCGGCAGGTGGTCAGCCCGCGGGCGTGGGCGGGCTGGAGGCTCGGCGCGACGCCGGAAGTCGGGCCTTGGACTCCAGCGGTGCCGTCTCGGCGTTCGTCACCGACCCGGGGAGCGGATGGCGTGTCGGCAGCGCCATCCCGCTGGACGCCGCACGGTCATCAAATGCGGGCTTTCGGTGGGTGGTCCTTACCGCCGCCGGCTTGGTCGTGCTGCTGGTTGTCGCGGCGGCGTTCGTGGAGGCGCGGCTGCGCCGTGACCGGCGCCGCAGCGACGAGGATGTCGCACAGTTCTTCGGGGTGTCGTTGGATCTGCTCTGTATCGCCGGAACCGACGGCTACTTCAAGAGGATCAACCCGGCCTGGAAGGAGGTTCTCGGGTACGAAGAAGAGGATCTGCTCGGCGAGCCCTTCCTGCGTTTTGTGCATCCTGACGATATCGACGCGACGTTGGCGGAGATGGCCAACCTGGCGGCGGGGGCCACCTCTCTGGGTTTCGAGAATCGGTACCGGTGCAAGAACGGCACGTATCGCTGGCTCTTGTGGCAGACGGCTCCGTTGGCCGAGCGTCGGCTGCTGTATGCCGTCGCCCGGGACATCACCGAGCGCAAGACAACCGAGCAGATGCTGGCGCAGGTGGCGGCGATCGTCGACTCGTCGGTCGATGCGATCATCGGCGCCGACCTCGACGGTGTCATCACCAGTTGGAACCATGGCGCCGAGCGGATCTTCGGGTATTCCCCGGAGCAGATCATCGGGCAGTCCATCCGGCGGCTTTCCCCGGCTGACCACGAGGAGCAGGACGAGAGGCTGGCGCGCGCGGCGCGCGGGGAGTCGAGCCCGCCGTACGAAGCGGTTCGTATTCGGCAGGACGGGCGGCCCATCGACGTCGCATTGACCAAGTCGCCGGTCCGCGCCAAGGACGGCTCCGTGGTCGGTATCGCCCTGATCGCACGGGACATCACCGACGCGAAACGGTTCGCCGATGCACTGGGGGCGATCGTCGAGTCGACCACGGACGCGTTCATCAGCATCGACACCGACGGGAACGTCACGGAGTGGAACCACCGTGCGGAGACGATGTTCGGCTGGCAGCGTGGCGAGGTCCTGGGCAGGGACCTGACCGAATTCGTGGTCCCCGAACGGTCGAGGACGGCTCACCGCACGGGAGTAGCGCGGGCGTTCACCGGCGGCGGTTCGGGTATTCTGGATAGGACCCGGGAAATCATCGCCGTCAGCCGCGACGGCGTGGAGTTTCCCGTGGAGATCACCGTCTGGCCGGTGTCGACCAGCACGGGTGACCAGTTCAGCGCCTTCTTGCGTGATGTGAGCCAGCGCCTGCGCTTCGAACGCGAATTGGCCGACGCTCGCGACGCCGCGTTGGAGGCGTCGCGGCTGAAGTCCGAGTTCCTGGCCACGATGAGCCACGAGATCCGGACTCCGATGAACGGCGTGATCGGACTGACCGGCCTCCTGCTCCGTGGCGAACTCAACGACACGGCACGCCACTACGCCGAGCGGATCCGCGTCGCCGGCAGAGCTCTGCTCACGGTGATCAACGACATCCTCGACTTCTCCAAAATCGAAGCCGGAGCTCTGGTTCTCGATGACGCTCCCGTGAATCTGAACATGGTGGTGGAGGAGGTGCTGGAGCTGGTCGCCGAATCGGCACACGCCAAAGGATTGGAAGTGATCGGTCACTGCGATGCCGGCCTACCGGACATGGTGCGCGGCGACCCGGTGCGGATCCGGCAGATCCTGCTGAACTTCGCGGTCAACGCGGTGAAATTCACCGAGCATGGCGAGATCTTCATCCACGTCAGCCGCGGTTATGCGGCCGGGTCGACGGATCCGGAACAGATCGTGGACGTCCGGTTGGAGGTGATCGACACCGGGATCGGAATTCCCGCCGAGCAACATGCGCGACTGTTCGACGCGTTCGCCCAGGCCGACTCCTCGACGACCCGCCGCTTCGGCGGGACGGGCCTCGGCCTGGCGATCTGTCACCGGCTGGTGCAGACGATGGGGGGTCAGATCGGGGTCGACAGCCAGGTCGGCGCAGGCAGCACCTTCTGGTGCCACCTACCGTTGCGCCACGAGCGGACCACCACCCCATTGGCATTCCGGAACTCGATCTCCCTGAAAGGGGTACGTCTGCTGGTGGTCGACGACAACACGACCAGCCGGTCGGTGCTCACCCAGCAGACCCGCGACTGGGGAATGCTGGTCACCGCAGTCGCGTCGGGCGACGACGCCATCGACACGCTACTGAGCGCCTGCTCGCACGAGGCGCCGTTCGACATATTGATCGTCGACCAGCACATGCCCGATGCCGACGGACTGCAACTGTCCGCCAGGATCATCAGCCACCCGGGTATCCAGCCATTGAGCTGATCTCAGCAAGATCCGGTTAGGTATTTGTATTCGAAATGGGTGAGGTGCAGCGCGGCGGTGACGATGTCG
>NZ_JAMQOL010000102.1:0-9766 GCF_023717965.1 Paractinoplanes hotanensis
GCCGAGACCCCCACCGATCCCTGCAACTCCTTGGACTCACTTAAAACGGTCATATCTCGACCTTGCGAACGCCCTGCTCCCTGCACCGCGCCCTAGGCCGAATCTACCGGCGGTTTCTCACTTCTGGTATTGCTATGACGATCAACGGATCGCAGGTGGAGCCCGTCGACCCGATGCTGCTCAGCACGAAGGTCGAGCGCGCAACCGCGCGGCTCGAGTTTCAGCCGCTGGAGATCGAGTTGGAGACGAGTACCGGCGAGACATCCGCAGTGACCGTGCGGTTCGCGATGCTTCCCGTTAATCGATGGCATGGCTTGGACAACGCTACCAAACGCCGTATCGGCATCGTCGGCCAAGGCGGCGTCTCAATTCTACGCGCGGGGCGTGAAATCGCGAGCGGTTGGCACCTCATGGGAGCGAAGCGCAAGGAGAATTATGACGATTGGTGGCGCTGCGAGATCGAGTTCGAGCCCGTGCTGGACGAACACTTCGGCATCACCATCAACAAACAAGGCGTCCGTCCGTCGGCCGCGCTACGTGAGGCGGTCGAGCCGGAGCTCGAGTCCATCGCCCGTCTGCTGAATGCCCGCGTTCGTCAGGCTTTTGAGGAAGTCAAATTTCAGACGGCAGCTGAGACTTCCTGTCGAATCGCCGCCGCGGCCGATCGCGATCTCCCCGTGATCACCTCCGGACGACGAGGCGGCGCGCTGACCTACAGGATTGGGTCGGAGCCGATGCCCGTGGAGTCGATGTTTCGATCGACCCTCACGCAGCGAATGCTCGACCTCACACTCAACGTCGACCATCCAGCTTTCGCAGCGCTGTATCGACCGCTTCAATCCATCGAAAGCGAGGCCGCCATGGAGCTTCGGACATCCCTGGAACTGTTCTTGCTTTCATTCGCACGTAGCGCCGCTCAAATGGAGAAGTCCGGCCAGCACTTTGACGACCTGCTCCGGATCTGGAGCAGCAACTATGGACGGATGCTACGCAAGTCATGACCGACAACGACGCAAAGTACCTGCCGCTCGTTCTTCCGCCGGGGGCTTCCCGGAAGGAAAGGCAGGGATTTAGCAGGCTTTGCCGACTGCTGGCCGCGACAAAGTTCGACCCCGGCGTTCCTCTTGAGCACGCCTATTGGCTCAAAGCTGCTGAACTAGGCGACATCTACAACCAGCCAGGGCTCGCCGCTGCGGCGCATACAGTCATCGATCTCGTGGATCAGGGCTGGGCCATCGACGTCGACAAGTTTGGTCCATTGCTCTGCCCACCGCAGACCCATGTTGACCGCGAGACAGAGAAGGCACGGGTCCGGCGACAAGAGCACATTCGACGCGATGCGCAACTTCGCCAGCCCAGCGTGCGGCGCTTCGTTGAGAGCATGGAGCGTACACATCAACGTGGTGACCGACTCATCTCAATCTTTAACCTTATGCGCGACGGTCGAGAACTCGCGGACTCCCTGGAAGCCAATCCGGAGGCGACCGACACGATCCAGCCCTACGTGCAGATCGTGGACTCTTCGGCGACGTGTGAAATGACCGGCTTCAATCTACACGACATCTGGCGGTACTTTCGCCACACGTGGTCAAACGCATACTCGACCATCCCTGGACGCTCGATGCCGATCCTAATCCGCGATGCGGCGACCGAGTACCACGCAGTAATCGGACTTGCGGCAATCTCCAGCCCTGTCGTTCAGATTGCGGAGCGCGATTCCTGGATGGGATGGGACACCAAGCAGGTCCTAGCCGCGATCGAGGATGACCCAACGGACCGCCTGGCCCGCTGGCTGGCGCGTCGGATCGAGGTTCAGCAGGATGAGATATACGTTGACGATCTCTTGCGGGACGGCGTCCTGCAACCGGATGACCTGAAGGTGCCAACGAATGACGTGATCGCTCGGCTACGCGCCGACGCCGAGCGGCACCGCGCCAAACATCACCGTGGCGGACCTATCCGTGAAGTGCGAAACATCGAGACTGATGCATGGATTGAGCGAGCCGAAACGCATCTGTTCCGGTCGAAACGCTCAGCTCTGCTTGCAGAAACGCTGGAGATCAGGAGCGTTCTCGGAACCTACTTCGCCCCGAAGCCGACAGCCGCCCGCCTACGGCGAGCTCTAGGCAACTCAAAAGCGAGGACGCAGATCGGGCGCCTCATCCGGCGAGCCCGAGGCGAGCGCGTCGGGACCGTCATCGCCGATTTGACCATCTGCGGCGCCGTTGCACCATACAACGCCTTGGCTGCCGGCAAGCTGGTCGGGGCTCTGGCTGTCTCACCTGTCGTGCTGGCGGCGTACAAGGAAAAATACCGCCGGCCAAGCGAGATTGCATCGGCAATGGCTGGTCGGCCAATCATGCGTGAGGCTCGGTTGTCGGTCGTAAGTACGACCTCGCTTTACGGCACGGGGTCGAGCCAGTACAACCGTCTGTTCTGGCCAGCCAGCGTGATGGGTGGGCCAGAAGACGCGCGCATCGGGTTCTCGGAACTGGGGCGTTCGCGGTCGTTCGGCACGTCGCACTTCTCTGATGAGACCGTGGAGGCGTTGGTAAGACTCTCGGAACACACAGGTGGGCGCGTACGTGTCAATAGCCTTTTCGGCGAAGGCGTCAGTCCTCGGCTTCGAAAGGTACGCCTCGGCCTTGCCTCTCTCGGATGGCCAACGAATGAGTTACTAAAACACGGGCGTGAGCGGATCCTGTACGGCGTGCCTCTCGTTGCCAACGTACGTGAATACTCTCTCGGAATCGACAAAGAACCCTTGTACTTGGTTGACCCCGAGCCAAGCGACGAAGGGCAGTTGGTGGCGCAGTGGTGGTTAGAGCGGTGGGGTCGCAACCGTGCTGCGCAGAAGCACGTCCGGGAGTCAATGCGACAGCACCGGCTGGTTCGCCCGATTAGGCATGGCGCACGGGTACCACTTTCGATGGACGACGAGTTGCTACCCGTGGCTTTCCTTGGAGATGCGATCGCACGCCACGCTTAACGCACCACGACTAACGGCTCAGGAAGCAGCGCCAGCGACGACGCGGCTCCTGAGCCGTAGGTCTGTTGTTTCGAACTCAGAGGAGCAACTTCAGCACCTGCTGACTTGCGACGGGTAAGTTACGCATGACGATCATGTCATCGACTGGGTGTATCGGCATGCCGCCCAGTTTCTTGGCTTCCCGCAACTCATGGGTAGGCGGAACGTCACGGGTCAACGGGCTCTGGATGTAGAAGATCCGATCGCGCCCATTTGCGCGAGCAAGGATCGGCGCGGTGATCGTTCCGATGCCCTCGATTTCGACAGGCTCGTCTTTCCTGAACTCAACCCCTCCAATATCTCGGCTCTGCAGGTCGGCCAGCAGCTTGTCGATCGACTGGTTTACCCGCACATTGTCGAGGGCTGGCATCGTGCCATTCAAAACATACTTCAGCAGTGCCGCGCCGATCTTTCGGTCGAGCAAGCCGTGCTCAAATCGGTTGCGAAAGCTCCGCAAACACCGATAGCAAGACGCGTCACAATTCGATGGGCACTGCTCCAACCGATCGAGTGCCTTCTCGAAGATCAATCGACCGAGACCATGGACTCGACGAGTGAACCCGGCGCCGCCGGCCAGGGTGTCGTAGAGGTAGATTTCGGCCTCGAGACCGTCATTGATGGCCCGAGTTAGCGCCGGGCGATATTCAGCCTGGAGTTCGGTTGCATCGACATCGAGTTCGCCGGTCGCTGCGATGGTGAGGGCTTCAGCGATCGTTCGTAGTGCTACTTGAGTGGACAGAAGCTCTGGGCGCAAAGTGAGAGGGTTCTCAACCTGGATCCGAACCAGCAGCACGTCAGAGATAAAGTCGGTGCCAAGCACCAAGCCACGCGATGATGCCGATCCCTGACAATCCGGCTCACGCTCGTTGGGATATGGCTTGGGATGAGTGCCAGTCACAATGCCGGTCGCACCCTTTGTGGGCTCGATTAGGCCACAACGGGTGCAGTAGCTGTAGCCCTCACTTCTCGGCCCGGTGTTAGTGACCAGCAGCGTGTCGCGCCGATAGGTCTGCTCAAGGCGATCCGTTACGCGATCCCAGGCATCCTCCTCCTCTGGGCCCTCCGCGACCAGCTTCGCTCTCGTTGCGTAGCTATTTGCCGGTGCATCGTCTGGGCTCGTGCCTGGATCATCGCTTACCCGGTGCGCAAATCCAGGTGGACGCATCCAATTCATTGCCTTGCCAAACTTACCGACAGCATTGCAGGCTGGGCAATCACGCTCCTCGCCCCGCTCCGCTTTGTCATATGGGAAGTGCTTTGCGTAGTGGCAGACCTGGCACTCAAAGTAGAGCCATCGGTCACGCCACGCCTGGGAAAGCTCCTTGCGGAGTGGCGCATAAATTGCGCCCGATGTCCATTCTTTGTTGTCGATCCATACCACCTTGCCCGGCGCGTATTGGCTGAGCGCGATCGGCAATCCCTGGCTGGGCTCGTAGCGGGACACAGTGTGGAACGGCTCTGATCTGTCCCGGTCGAATACATGAAAGGAGACCACGTCCGTGGGAAAGGCGTATCGCGGTAGCACGCCTTTGTATAGCAGCCGGTCGAGCAGATTGGTTTGGCTTCGCTGCTCGGTCGGCAATTTTGCGCCGTCTTCGGTAGGGCCACCATCCTCGACTTCACTTTCTGCGGGCGCCGCGTCTCCCACGTCGGCCTGCGGGAGGCTGCCATCGGGTTCAAGGTTAAGAGCCTCGTCGATATCGCGCAGCGTCCTGGTGATCAAGCCATTGAGGACAGCGTCGCGGTCAGCCGGCGCCAGTTCGGACGGTAGCCAAGAGTCGACATCGCCGCGCAGGGACGCTTCGTGCTGCTTCAACCATTCCTCGAAATCAGTGCGGTTGAGCGGCGAGGTGGTACCGACGAACTCAGGCACCGTGCCCAGCACCTCGAACAATTGCGGTTGTTCCTCGGGATCGATGGTGGGTAGCCGGTCTTGGTTGTAGCGCTGAAGCAGATAGGCGGTGACATGGCGCCGTGCGATCTCATCGTTGTCCAGTGTCAAGATCGGATCGTCGACCTGCCCGCGGATCATTAGGTCGGGATTACGAAAGTAGTGATCGTCGTGGGTGTCGGCGCTGCCGAAGGCGATCACCGTCGCCACAGCGTTCCCGCGACGTCCCGCACGACCAGCGCGCTGCTGATAGTTAGCACGTGAGGGCGGCATATTCCGCAGCGCCACCCCGGAGAGGCTGCCGATGTCGATGCCGACCTCCATCGTCGTCGTGCATGACAGCACGTCGATGGCGGTCCGCTCCGGCTCGCCTGGTCGTGGCAGGCCTACGTTTACGTCCTGGAACAGTAACTCGTACTCCTCGGCGCGTGAGAAGACATCGTCGGACTGCGAAACATTGAGCTGCGCGGTGTGCTCGGCTGCGATGATGCTCATGGGTTGGGCCGGTGGCGTCTGTAGGGCGCGAGAGGTACTGGCACGGTAGTAGCCCTTGCGCGCTTGGAAGACAGCGTCGGTGTCGGGGTCCAGGGTGCGGACCTTGGAGGTGCCACAATTGATGCACTTTTCCGATCCGGGGAATGGCCGTTGCGTGAAGCGGCAGCGTTCGCAGTATCCCCACTCGCCACCAGGAGCCAGGGCGACGTTGCCTGCCAGCAGACGGAACTTCTGACCGCTTCGCTCGCAGAACTTGGTCTGAAGAACGGGGAGCCAGGTCTGCTTGAACGTCTTCCTCGCTGCCGGTGTGCCGAGCCAACTTTCGATGGCCTGGAAGTTCCCCGAGTGCGGTTTCACGCCGCCCTTCTGGCGCCACCATTCCTCGGTCATCGACGAGAACCAGATACCGCGGGCCGTGGTTCCCCACTGAGCTAGCCACATGCGCAGCAGGGCAAGCCTTTCATCCTCGGTGATCGCAATGCCGTCAATGCGCGGAAGCTCTGCGACCAACTCGCCCGTTAGGCTCGCCTTCTCTCGCAGGGAAGCGAGTCCGAGCGAGCTTAGGCCGTAGTATTTGTCGGTAAGGGTAGCGTAAATGGCGCGCAGTAAGGCCTGAGGCGGGACAGCCGTCAACGTGCGAAGCTCCAACGTTGCGGCGAGGTTGCCGTTTAAGGCACCGTTGTCGATAGCCTTGCCGACGTCTCGGAGGACGTGGAGCGACTCAGCCTGTCGGAGCTCAGGTCGCAGCCGCACCTTGAGTTCCTTGGCGCCGACCAAAACGGCAAGGTAAAGCTGCTCCAGGCTCAACTGCGGACCTATTCCCTGCTGTGCCGTCAGGTCAGTCCACCCTCGAAGGATCAACGGACGAATTACGTCTCGCATCGAGTATGCCTGCAGATTTGGTGCCAGGCGCGCGGCTACTTGACGCGAGTCGGAGAACGCCAGCACCTTCCGACCTCGCAAAGGTGCAAAGTCCGTATATGGCGCGCTTGGTGGCTGTACCTCGATCTGCCGGGCGACGAGAGCCTGGAAAGGTTGGTCACCCTTAGTCTGATGGTCCTGGACGGATGAGCGACCAAAACCCGCAAGTTGGCCACAAACGCCACACGGCTTGAACTCTCCGTTCGCCTCGGCCTCGTCGTCTCCGTCGTCTCCGTCGTCGGTCGTCACGGTCTCGCCGCTCCGCAGCTTCGGAATAAACACGACCCGCCCGCGAGTCGGAGTATTCGGCGGGTTAAGGCGGCCTGTCACGAGGTCGATTTCGGCGACTTCTACCTGACCAGCTGAAGGCTCTTCGAGGAGCAAGTCAAGTGCAAATAGCTCCGGGATCGAGCCGGCAGTGCTCTGGAAAGCGCCCCCTTGCTCGTGCCAAAGGAACGATGGGTCTGCTAAATCATCGGTGTAGCCACGCGCGTATGCCGAGCCGCAGTGGCGGCACGTGTAGAACTCGAACACCCGAGCACCGCAGTCGCACGTTGCCTGGGGCTGAGCGTAAAGTTTCCCTATTGGCCCAAACTCGGACGGCAACGTACTGCGGTTGAGAGCATCGCACTTGTCGTCGAGGCAGGCCCACAGCCCGGGGAGTCCACGGAAGAAGGCGTGGATACGACAAGGGAGCAGGCCCGGCTGGTCAGCCGTCCGCCTCGCAGCACTCCCCAGAGCAACGAGTGTCGTCACGGCTCGGTCGGCAAGCGAGGACTCAACGCCAGGAAAGATCACCCGACCAAGCTCGCCGACCGGCTGAGCCTTCTGCATGGTCTCGTTGACGAGTAGGTTCATCGGTCCGTACGACGCAAGTGCTTCATCGAGCAGTACGCCGATGCCGCGACCGCCGTCCCTCACCCCCCGATACGTCAGCAGGTCGGCGATGGCCTCGGCGCGTTCTGCGTCAGTCTCGCCAGCGTAGAAGTCGTCGAGCGGAACGGCTGCGAGCGTTACCGCATCCGCATCGGTGCCGGCGCTGGCGCCAGCACGGAGGGCCGATTTGCTGGTGACGGTACGGAAGTCGCTGACATCCTTGCCGGCAAGTTGGGCCGCAAAGTCGCGAGCGTACTCAGGACTCGTAAAGCTAGCGCTGGTACAGATCACCTGGAGACGCTCCGCTGGAATCTCCAGCCGAGAGCGCAGCCGACGCAGTAGCAGACTGACCTCTGCCCCAGCTGCCCCACGGTAGAGGTGCGCCTCGTCCACGATTAGGAGGAACTTCTCGTCGGGATTATCGCCCAGCCACTGACGTGTGGCATCGAAGATCGGCCGCTCGAGTGGCCGCATCAACATGTACTCCAGCATCGAGTAGTTGGTGATGAGGGCGTCTGGTGGCGCCGTAATTACCTCGTGACGCGTCAGCAACTCCGCGTCGTCTGGCCGCGTGACCGCCCGGAGATAATTCTTATCCTTGTCCTGCCAGCGGGAGCCCTTTAGGCCGTACCAAGCCTTGAGGTCTGGCTTGGCCGGCCACTTGCCCCGCGCTTCGAGCTTCTCCTTCAGCGCCGTTGCCTGCTGATGCCAAGGTGATGCCGGGTCGGCGGCCTGGTCGACAAGGAGCATGTAGAACTCCTCGATCGAGTTGAGGCGCTGCTGGTCCTTCTTCACCGTGCGAACGCCCGGATACAAAGTGCGGCTTGTGTACCGCGCGAATCGCGCTGGCCGCCCCGCCCACGCGTCGAACTGGGTCGTTACCCGCGGGTCGCCGAGCAGGAGTCGCAGACGCCCGAGTTGGTCGTTCACCAGGGCGTTCATCGGGTAGAGGATCAAGGCTCGGACGGCAGGCGTTTTAAAGGATGACGGTCTATGTGCTGCCTCGGCCGCCAGTTTGGCCAGCATCGGCAACAGGAATGACTCAGTCTTGCCGGAGCCGGTACCGGTCGTAATTGCCAGGCTCATACCATCGCGCGAGGTCCACTCCAGCGCCTCAGCCTGGTGCGTGTACGGCGGGTCATGGAGCAGCCGGTCGAGATCGCCAGCCTTCGTGGTCAGCATCCCCAGAAGCTGGTGAACCGCTGGGTCAAGATCTAGCTCTGCGAAACGCCGATTCGTCTGGTACCTCGGCGTGCTCTCGATAAACGGTGCCCTAAATAGCACACCCTCGGTTTCCAGCAACTGACGACGCTGTTCAATGACTGCGGGGTGACCGACATGATACGTCGCTTCGATATAATCCCTCAACGCCGTTCGGATCTCAGCGATCGTCTCGGCGATGGTGAGCGTTTCGGACCCCACTCGATTCCCCCTCTTGAGCCATCCACAGCATGTCAGTTAGAAACGCCGCAACCTCGCCGGTTACGGCGTGCGGCACCCGAAACGAGAACAGTGCACCTGCCGTCTTACCGAGCGAAAGACCGACAAGTTGCAGGTAGCGCTCAGCGAATCCAGGCAGGGGTAAGAAGAAATCGAAGGTGGCGTCACGCGTCACACCTTGCCGAATGCGGAATTGCTGTGGGGAGCCGCCTAACGCGTCGACGGCCGCTTGGTAGCGCCACGCTTCATCGCGTCCGGGAACCACGGAATCCTCGACCGGCAGGTCGATGATGCGTTGGGGGAAGCCCTCCTGCAGGCGGAGCACGCACCACAGATCGGCACCGTAAGCCTGTGGACGCCGCGCAACGAAGTCGCCTGTGTCAGAGGGCACCGGCACGCGCCAACGCCCCCGGTAGTAGCGGACGGACGACAACGGATCGAGGATAGAGAGGCCATCGAGTTGACCAGCCTCGCCCGCGACATCGAGGCGCGCTCGGTACCGACCGATCAGTTCTTTTGGCAATTCCGGTGCAGGACTTGCCACCCAGCGGTTTCTCATGACGCACTGAAGTCCGAGGGCCCCCAGCCTGGAAGTAGCAGTCGAAGAATCGAGTCTCAAAATACGAGTGTGATTCTCGTAGTCGATGTCGAGCGCGAGGTCGTCCTCAAGAAGCGGTGCATCAAACGGCCGGATGCCCATGAGGAGATATGTGCCAGGAACCAGCTCGATGTATGACGGAGGCGCTAGGTATAGCAGCCGGGTCGATCTCCCGCTTTCACGTCGGAGCTCAAGCAGGTCACCAGACGCCACTAGCAACTCAAGCGTATCAACGACATCATCGCGGCTGAGTTCACACGTGCTTATCGGGCGCATCGCGCTAAACACGGCGTCGACCAGCCGATTGGGACTGGTTGGACACATGAAAGAGGCGGCACGACGCAGCGACGCCGATACTCCTTCACGCGACCCAAGATCAACGCTTTCTGCATCCAATTTTAGCGTCGCAACGGCGAGACGCGACGCTTCTTCAGTGAACTGGGCGAATTCAGGCGGTTGAAGCATTTGCCTCTACGAGTTCGGCGAATATCTCGGAGGGCTTCTTCCAGTTATGGAT
>NZ_JAMQOL010000103.1:0-7344 GCF_023717965.1 Paractinoplanes hotanensis
GCGCGCGTGCGGCGGTGTGGGTGAGCATGGAGCCGGGCGCCTCGACCTTCTCGAGGTGAGCGGCCGAACCCCGGCCAATGGTGGTCATGATGTCCTCCCTGAGTTTCGATTCCTTGCCTGTGACCCTGCCCGATGCCTCGTTACATCGATTGAGGCCAATGACCTGACTTCGGCAGGACCAAGGTCCTGCTCAGATGTCGCCCTCGTGCACGACTGCCACAGAGCAGGCCGTGTGACGAAGGACGTGCTGACTCACCGAACCGAGCAGAATGCCGGTGACCGGGCCGCGGCCACGGGTGCCGACGACGACCAGCTGGGCATTCCGGCTCGCCTTGGACAGGACAGCGGCCGGGTGGTCCAGCACAGCTTCGGCCGCGATATCCAAGCCTGGGTTCTTCTCCCGCAGCCCGGCGATCAGCTCCTCGAACGGCTCGCGTTCGTCCGCCGGGACTACGCGTGGGTACAGCTCGGGGTCTTCCCAGAGCCCGGTGACCGGTGGCCAGGCCCGGATGACGCGAAGGCCGGTTCCCCGCGCGACGGCCTGGTCGACCGCGAACATCAGCGCAGCGTGCGACGAGGCGGACTCGTCGACCCCGACCACGACCGGGCCGGCAACTCTCGTGTCGGCGTGCGCGACCACCACCGGGCAGTGCGCCTGAGCGCTGACCGCGACGCTGACCGAGCCCAGCAGTCCGGCCACGCCGCTGCTGCCGCGGCTGCCCACGACGATGAGGCCGGCTTCGGCGGAGCGTTCGATGAGGGTGAGCGCCGCGCTGGCATAGACGATCGACGTCCTCGTCCGGACGTCCGGGTGGGTGGTCCGCGCATTCGCGACCAGCTCGTTCAGCATCCCGTGCACGGCCCGATCGGTCTCCCCGTCCGGCCAGACGGCGGGAGCGGGCACGGTCGCGGTCGCCGGAGCCCAGGTGGGCCAGTGGTACGCGTAGAGGAACTCGACAGTTGACCCGGTTCGGGCGGCCTGGTCGAGCGCCCATTTGGCGGCCGCCCGGGCACCCGCGGACGTGTCGTAGCCGACGAGGATGGTGCGAGTGGACATGGTGTTCCCCTTCGAGATGCCGGTCACGACGCCGGAGTGGTGGGGTGGCGCACGGTCAGTACAGGACACTCGGCGTGGTGCAACAGCTGCTGACCGGCGGAGCCGAGCAACGCCCCACCGACGATGCCGTGTCCGTGGCTGCCCACGATGACAAGTTGTGCGTCCGCCGAGGCGCTGACGAGGGCCGCGGCGGCGCTGTCGTGGGTGAGCACGACCCGCACCGGAACCTGGGGGTACTTCTCGGCCCACGGCGCCAGCAACTCGTCGACCGCCGCCCGCTGGATCGCGTCCTCGGCCGGGGTGTCCACCTCGACCGGCCGCACATTGGTCAGCCAGAGCGGGATCACCGGCAGGAAGGCGCGCACCACGGTCAGTGCCACCCCGCGGGCGCCGGCGGTCTCAAAAGCCGCCTCCAGCACCTGCTCAGCTACCGGAGACTCGTCGAGGCCGGCCACCACAGGGCCGGTGGGATTGGTCCGGCCACGCACCACCACGACGGGGCAGGGTGCGTGAATGGCGACACGTTGGCTCACGGAGCCGAGCAGGAGCCCGGCGAATCCTCCGCGACCACGGTTGCCCACGACAAGTAGCGCCGCGTCGTGCGACGCGCTGAGCAGACCGGGCACGGCGTGGCCGATGATCGTCTTGATCTCGATCTCGATTCCAGGAGCGACAGCCCGGGCCCGGTCGCGGGCGGCGGACACAGTGGCATCAGCGATCGCCCTCGCGACATCGATGTATTCGTTGCCGATGTCGAAGCGGGACTCGTGCCAGTCCCATTCGTAGGCATGCACGATGTGTAGCGGGACCCGGCGACGCCGAGCTTCCCTGGCTGCCCATTCCACGGCGGCGCTGCCGCAGGCTGTGCCATCCGTGCCGACGACCACACCCGGTTTCCTCATGTCCGCTCTCCTTCCGATCCACCCTCGATCGTCGACCGCCCGGGAGCGGCAGAGCAGGGTGCGAGGTCCCGTCCGGGCGGGCCGAAGGGCCCCGTCATCGTCGGCAAGGACGGGGTCCGGGGCCGAAGGACCTACCATCGGGTGCCCACCGGCGGTGACGATGGCCCGCGTCGCAGGCCTAGCCTGCGGTCATGCGGACCGACCGGCTGATCACTCGAGTTCTTCCGGTGATGGTCGGCGTGAACGGTTCGGACGCCACGCCGGCGCTGATCGACTTCGCAGCGGCAGAGGCCGCTACCTACCAAGTCCCACTGGTGCTGGTCCACGTCTGGCCGGGCCGATACCTCGGGGCGTTCCGGGGCCGGAGCGCCCAGCCGTCACCGGCGGACGCACAACGACTGCTCACCCTGGCTGCGGCCCGCGTCGGACTGGTCGCCCCGGAGGTCACCACACACACGCAACTGCTCGACGGCAGTGCTGCGCGTCTGCTGGAGCGTGCTTCGTCGCGGGCCGGCCTGCTCGTCGTGGGACACCGGGACCGGGCGGACGCGCGGTCGGCCTGGGGCTCGACCACGGCCTACCTTGCCCACCACAGCGCCTGTCCGCTCATGATCCACCATGGATCGGCTCGGGACGACGGTCCGGTCGTGGTGGCGGCCTCTCTGCGGCCCACCGGCGAAACCCCCCTGGGCTTCGCCTTCGAGAGAGCGGCGCGGGCGGGTGCTCCACTGATCGTGGTGCACATGTGGACGACGGAACGTGCCGCCGCCGAACACAGGCTGAGCTTGGCCCTGAAGAGATGGACCACCCGGTTCCCGGGGGTTGCGGCCGAGTGTCTCGTCGTGACCGACCTCGACATGCCGCACACCATCGAGCGGTCCCTGCGCCGCGGGCGTCTGATGGTCGCCGGCACCGGCAGCCGCGGCAGTTTCACCGAGCTCCTCGGCAGCGTTCGAGAGTCACGCCTGGGCCCACCGGCGCGCTGTCCCAACGTGCTGGTCCCGCCCGAGCGGCCTCAGATGGGGCCGAAGGACCCTGGGAAGCCGGGCCCTGCGACGAAAGTCTGAGGGAGAGCCGACGAGGAGGAGCGATGACCGGCACGATCATTCCACCCACCCGGGATGTCCTCGTCGACTGTGTGCGCACCGCTACGGCGGCGCCGTCATTGCACAACAGTCAACCGTGGCAGTTCCGCATCCGGGGATCTCGGATCGAGGTGTACGCCGACCCGGCACGACGCCTGCGGGTGCTCGACCCGGACGGCCGCGAGCAGCTGATCAGCCTCGGCGCGGCTCTCTTCACGCTGCGGCTGGCGATTCGCCGCAGCGGTCACCGCTCCGATTACGAGGTCTTCCCCGACGCCGACCGGCCCGACCTGGTGGCCCGGATAAGGGCAACCTGCCCGTCCCCGGTGCTTCCCGCGGTCGAAGCGCTCGCGGCGGCCATCCCTCACCGACACACCAACCGTTGGCCCTTCGCCCGGACCGCTGTCCCGGCGGCGGTGCTCGATCACCTGCGCCACGCTGCCGGCCGAGAGGGCGCGCTGCTGGCCAGCACCGGGCCGGCGGGCCGTGACGCTCTGCTGCGCCTTGCCCGCCACGCCGACCAGCAGATCCAGAAGCAGCCGGGCTATCGGGAGGAATGCGCCCACTGGAGCGGCTCCAGCTCCCGGCCCGATGGCGTGCCGCCATGGGCGATCGGCCCGCCGGATGCCTACGAGATGCTGCCGATCCGCGACTTCATCGAGTCGGCGGCCACCCGGCCACGGCCGAGCGACCGTTTCGAGCCGAACCCCTCCGTGCTCGTCCTGGCCACTCAGAACGACCGACGCGTCGACTGGGTTCGCGCGGGACAGGCCCTGCAGCGAGTGCTGCTCACGGCCACCTGGCACGGGCTGGCGACGATGCCCATCAGCCAGCCGATCGAGTTGCCGTCGGTACGCCGGCTCCTGATCGAACCAACCTCCGGCCTGAGCGCGCAGATGCTCCTGCGTGTTGGCTACGGACGGACCATCGGCCGCACGCCGCGGCGCCCACTGGCGGAGGTGCTGCTGCCGACCGGGCGCCGGACACAGAATTACCGGTGACCAAGGTCCCGGCCCGGTGAGCCTATCGGCCGGTTCGCCCTCGTCCGGCAGGCGAGATGGTGGAGGTGAAACCAGAGAAGGAGGGACGATGTCAACCGCCACCCTGCCACGCCGGGAAGCCATGGTGCCCCAACCGGTCCTGGTCGCCGTGGACGATGACGACAACGCCGGATCGCTTCTGCGGCGAGGCCGCGAGGAGGCCGACCGGCTCGGTGTTCCGCTCCGAGCGACTCACATCTGGTCACACTGCCGGCCCCCGAACTGCTCCCATCACCGCCGTTGCCACCGCGATCTGAGCGAGGCGAGCCGTCTCCTCAACACACTCCTCGACGAGAACCTGGCTGATGCGGGTCCTCCGGTGGAACGTGATGTCCTGCACGACGACGACCCGGCGAGGGCCCTGATCGAGCTCAGCGCAAAGGCGTCGCTACTGGTCATCGGCGCATCCAGTGACAACCGCGCGCCGGCCGGAGCGCTGGGCGAGACATGCCGGGCGTTGATGCGCGACGCCCGATGCCCCCTGGCCGTAGTGCGGAATCGACGCCTTTCGGTCACCCGCACCGGCTGGTGAACCCCCCAATCAAGCGAGGAGTTCCGATGACCACCGCAAGCACGGTCGACCTTCTGGTGACCAACGGGCTGAAGGCCCTCGCCGACTACGCCGCCTTCGACCAGGAGCAGATCGACCGGATCGTCAAGAAGGCGTCGGTCGCGGCTCTCGACCAGCACGCCGGTCTCGCCCGCCTCGCCATCGAGGAGACCGGTCGCGGCGTCTTCGAGGACAAAGCAGTCAAGAACATCTTCGCCTGTGAGCACGTGACACATGGCATGGCCAAGGTACGCACCGTCGGTGTCATCAGCGAGGACGAGATCAGTGGCATCGTCGAGATCGCCGATCCGGTCGGTGTGGTCGCCGGCATCACCCCCGTGACCAACCCCACCTCGACCACCATCTTCAAGGCGCTTCTCGCGCTCAAGACGCGCAATCCGATCGTCTTCGCATTCCACCCGGCTGCACAACGGTGCAGCGCCGAAGCGGCCCGCGTGGTGCGCGACGCAGCTGTCAAGGCCGGGGCTCCGCGCCATTGCATCCAGTGGGTCGAGCAACCGTCGGTGGAGACGACAACAGCCCTCATGCATCACGAGGGGATCGCGACGATCCTGGCGACCGGCGGCAACGGCATGGTGCGCGCGGCTTACTCGGCCGGCAAACCCGCGCTGGGCGTCGGCGCCGGCAACGTGCCGGCGTACGTCGAAGCCGGTGCGAAGCTCACGCGGGCCGTCCACGACATCGTGCTCTCCAAGTCCTTCGACAACGGCATGATCTGCGCCTCGGAGCAGGCCGTCATCCTCGCTGAGGAGATCTATGACGCGGCTCTCGCGGAGTTCGAGCGGCTGCACGCGTATGTCACCACGACCTCCGAAAAGACGCAGCTGGAGCGGTTCATCTTCGGCGCCGACGGCAAGCTCAACCCTGATGTGGTGGGCCGGACCGCGGCCTGGATCGCCGAGCGGGCAGGATTTGAGGTGGCGGCGGACACGTCGGTGATCCTCGCCGAGGTGGGCGACGTGGGCCCGGCCGAGCCGCTGACCCGCGAGAAGCTGGCGCCGGTGCTCGCGGTGCTACGGGCGCACAGCCGCGACGAGGGCATGGATCTCGCCGCCCGGATGGTGGAGTTTCACGGCCTCGGCCACAGCGCCGTCATTCACACCGAGGACGCGGACCTGGTCAAGGAGTTCGGACGTCGCATGAAGGCGGTTCGGATCATCTGGAACTCGCCGGCGTCGCAGGGCGGTATAGGCGACATGTACAACGCGTTTCTGCCCTCGCTCACGCTGGGCTGCGGCAGCTACGGCCGTAATTCGGTGTCGGACAACATCTCGGCCGTCAATCTGATCAACATCAAGCGGATCGGCCGGCGCACCAACAACCTGCAGTGGTTCAAGGTGCCGTCGAAGATCTTCTTCGAGCCCCACGCCATCCGCTATCTCGCCGACATGCCAGGCGTGCGACGGGTGACCGTGGTGACAGACGAGACCATGACCAGGCTCGGCTTCGTCGACCGGGTCAACCGGGTGCTGCAGACCAGACCGGAACAGATCGCGCTGCAGATCATCGACGACGTCGAGCCCGAACCGGAGATCACCACGGTGGAACGCGGCGCAGCCCTGATGCGTTCCTTCCGCCCGGACACCATCATCGCCCTCGGCGGCGGGTCGGCGATGGACGCCGCCAAGGTCATGTGGCTCAAGTACGAACACCCTGAGGTCGACTTCGAGGACATGCGGGAGAAGTTCTTCGACATCCGCAAACGGGCATTCGCCTTCCCGCCCCTGGGCGATCTGGCCCGCCTGGTGTGCGTGCCCACCACATCGGGCACCGGCGCGGAGGTGACTCCGTTCGCTGTCATCACCGATCATCGGACGGGCAAGAAGTATCCGCTCGCCGACTACGCGCTCACGCCGACCGTTGCCATCATCGACCCCGAGCTGACCGCAAGCCTGCCACGGGTCATCGCTGCCGACAGTGGCTTCGACGCCCTGACACATGCGATCGAGACGTACGTGTCGGTCTATGCCAACGACTTCACCGACGGTCTCGCGCTGCACGCCATCCGGCTGATCTTCGCCAACCTCGAGCAGTCGGTGCTGACCGGCGACACGCAGGCACGCGAGCGCATGCACAACGCCGGCACGATCGCGGGCATGGCGTTCGGCAGCGCGTTCCTCGGCATTGTCCACGCGATGTCGCACACGCTCGGGGCGAGCTTCCACATTGCCCACGGCCGCACGAACGCTGTGCTGCTGCCTCATGTGATCCGCTACAACGGCACCGTGCCCGCCAAACTCTCCAGCTGGCCCAAGTACGAGACCTACCGTGCGCCGGAACGCTTCGCGGAGATCGCCAAGATGCTCGGGTTGCCCGCCGCCACCGCGACCGAGGGCGTCGCCTCTCTGGCTGACGCCGTCGAGAGGTTGCGCGACGCCGTCGGCATCGAAGCGTCCTTCGCCAAGCTGGGCGTGGACGAGGAGGAGTTCCTGGCCGCCTTGCCGCAGCAGGCGCTCAATGCCTACGAGGACCAGTGCGCCCCGGCCAACCCGCGGATGCCGATGCTCGACGACCTGGAACGGCTGATGAAGGACGCCTACTACGGGTGATTCCAGGTGGCGTCCGGCCCGTGCGGCAGGGCCGGACGTCGCTGCCGCCTGGCGCGCAGGCCTCCTAAGGGCTCGCCGAGAAATAACACGTTGGTTGGATCTTTATCGGGCGGGGTTTAGGACCGTTTGGTGCCGGCCGC
>NZ_JAMQOL010000104.1:0-6340 GCF_023717965.1 Paractinoplanes hotanensis
CGGCCCACCCTCGCCTATGGATTCCTCGCCACCAGCGGCCTGGCACCACCCTGACCCTGACCCCAAAAGCTCAGTAAACAACGTGACCAGGTCGCTGTCCGAGTAGAGGAGATGCTTGATGCTCACCCTCTTTCCCCGGTCCTGATCTCGATGCCCGGTGTCGGGGTCAGGACCGCAGCCCGGATCCTGCTCGAGGTCGGTGACGTCACCGCATTTCCGACCTCCGGCCACCTGGCCGCCTACGCCGGGCTCGCCCCGGTGACCCGCCGCTCGGGTACCAGCATCCGCGGTGAGCACCCACCCAAAGGCGGCAACAAGCAGCTCAAACGCGCGTTCTTCCTGTCCGCGTTCGCGGCCCTGTCCGACCCGCTCAGCCGGGCCTACTACCGCACGAACGTCCAGCCCAGACCGCTCGAGCGCAACCAGGACTCCACCTGACCGAACCGGCGTCGGTGGTGTGGCTTGAACTGTGCCGGCCCACCGCGGACGACTTTGCCATGGTCAACGAAACAGTTCGGCCTACACGAGTTGGCCATCGAGGACGCGGGACACGAATCCCAGCACCCCAGACTCGACCGCTATCCCACCCACCTGTTCCTCAGCGCGTACGCCGTCACCCTCGACGACGAAAGCGTGACGTTGACCGCCAACGAGATCGCGGTGTTCATCACTGCCCAGGCGATCATCACCGTGCGCCCACGACGACCGGTTCGGCCTCGCACCGGTCCACGTCCTTCGCGCCACCGAGTGGACCGAATCACTACGCGATCTGGTCGCCACGACCGCCGAGACGAACCTGACCATCCAGGCGAACCGGATGAATCTGATCATGAATAAGGTGACCAGCTGGGCGGCGACCATCGCCGTGCCCACGGCGATCACCCGTTTCTACGGCCAGAATCTGCCCTACCCGGGCAACGGAACCCACTGGGGCGTGCTGGTCTCGACCGCCTTCATCCTCGTGATGGTCCACCCTGCTCTATGCCGTCTACAAACACAGGGACTGGGGCTGTGATCAGGTAGAAGTTGCATGCCGCCTGAAGATCGCGCGCCCCGCCGGATCGCTCAATGGCGACAAGGTGGCGCGGGATTCTGCGGTACGGTCTTCTCAGTCAGCGGCACGTTGACGTTTCCTGCCCCGGACCCCGGCAGCCTCCTTTTCGTGAAGGGTGCGGCCATGCTGGGCGCCGTGGGTGACCTCGAGTACATCACGGCTGCCGGCCTGCTGGGCGGCGGTGAGCTGGTTGTCGATGGTTGCGGAGCCCGCTGATCCGGTCGTCGCCCGGCTGCGCCGGCTCTGCGAGCGCGCCGTGAGTTCCCTGTCCGCGGCGGGTGCGGGCTTGTCCGTGGTCGCCCAGGACAACCAGTTCAGCTTGCTCGCCGCTGCGGATCCGGCCAGCGAGCGCCTGGAAGAGCTGCAACTGGTCCTCGGCGAAGGCCCGTGCATCGACGCTGCTTCCGCCCGACGTCCGGCGCTGATCGCCGACCTCAGGCAGGTGGAGCCCACCCGCTGGCCGGTGTACGCCGGCGCGATGCGCGACGCCGGAATCGGCGCCATCTTCGCCTTCCCGCTGCAGATAGGGGCCGCGCAACTCGGCGTGCTGGACTTGTTCCGGGCCGAGCCGGGTCCGCTGTCCGGCTCCGAGTTGCGCCACGCGTTCGACCTCGCCGACGAGGCGGTCACGATCCTGCTCGACGGTCAGGAAGAGCGCGGCGCCGGGCGGACCGACGACGGCGTGATGGCCGGACCGGGCGAGTTGTTCCAGGCCCAGGGCATGGTGATGATTCAGATCGGCGGGACGCTCGCCGAGGCGATGGCCCGGATCCGTGCCCACGCGTACGCGGAGAACCGCCGGTTGATCGATGTGGCTCGCGAGATTCTCGGGCATGACCTGCGGTTCGACCGCGACCAGTGAACACGGTGACGAGATGTCGGATGCCTGGGAGGCACCAATGAGTACGGTATCCGCCGAGCGGCTTTCGAGGATTTTCGTCGAGGTCGCCGACACGTTGGTGGATGATTTCGACCTGCTCGACTTTCTGCACATGCTCACGGTGCGCACCGCAGACCTGGTTGGGGCGTCCGCGGTCGGTCTGCTGCTGGAGGACCAGCGCGGCCGGTTGCAGTTCATGGCCGCCTCCGACGAGCGTGCCCGAAATCCTGGAGATCTTCCAGGTGCAGGCCAGCGAAGGCCCCTGCTTCGACGCGTTCAGCACCGGTAAGCCGGTGCTCAACGCGGACCTGCAGGCTGCGGGAGACCGCTGGCCGGATTTCACCCGCCACGCCCTCACCGCCGGCTTCCGCTCCGTGCACGCGTTCCCGATGCGCGTGCGCCGCGAGGTCATCGGCGCGCTGAACGTCTTCGGCAACACGGTGGGTGGCAACTTCGACGACGCGGACGTGCAGGTCGTGCAGGCGCTCACTGATGTGGCCGCGATCGGGTTGCTGCAGGAACGGGCCATCCGGCGCGGCGAGGTGCTCACGGAGCAGTTGCAGGGCGCCCTCAACAGCCGGATCGTCATCGAGCAGGCCAAGGGTGCCATCGCGCAGGCACACGGCGTCTCCGTCGACGCGGCATTCGCCGCGCTGCGCGGGTACGCCCGCCGCAGCAACCGCAAGCTGACCGATGCCGCCCAGGAGATACTCGCCGACCCCGGCAGGCTGGGTGCCCCGACCGAGCACTGACCTGGCACGCGGGCGCAGCCGAACGAGAGGCCGGACCCCAGTCGTGAGCGGCCGGGCGGCAGAGGGGCGAGGTTGATGCGACCGTTCGAGGCGATGCTGTCGGTGGCCAATCTGATCGGATGCCTTGTCATCGCCTTGCCACGGCTGCGCCGGCACCGGCGGGCGGGGTACCTGGTGGCTGTTCCGGTCATCGTCGGCTCGGTGCAGATCCTCGCCGAGGGCGTCCGGTGGCAGGCAGTGCCGGCGTACGCGCTGGCCTTGGTGTTGCCGGGAGCCTGGTTCCTGCGTCGGCTGATGGCGGGACGACTGAACCTACGTGGGTGGATCGCCCGGACCGCGACGATCGCCGGGATGGCGGGATGCGCGATCGTGCTGGTGGTCTCGGTGGCGTTGCCGGTGGCTGTACCGGTGTTCCACTTTCCGGTACCCACCGGGCACTACGGCATCGGCACTGTGACCTACCACTGGGTAGATCAAAGCCGGCCCGAGGTTTTCACCGCCGACCCGGACGACCATCGCGAGCTGATGGCGCAGGTCTGGTACCCGGCGAACCCGACACCGGGCGCCGGGCGTGCCCCCTACATCGCCGATGCCGACGCGGTGACCTCCGCATCCGCCCGACTGGCCGGCCTGCCGCCGATGTTGTTCAGCCATTTCCGGTACATCACCACGAACGCCGTCGCCGCCGCTCCGGTCGCCGAGGACCAGGACAGATACCCGGTGCTCGTGTTCCTTTCCGGCCTGTACGGGTTCCGGTCGGTGAGCACCTTCCAGATCGAGGAGCTGGTCTCGCACGGGTACGTGGTGGTCGGCCTCGACCAGCCCGGCGTCGTCGCGACGGTCCGGCTCCCGGACGGCCGGCAGATCGAGAACCTGCCGATCGGCGACATCGGCCCGCTCGTCGACCAGAGCATCGAGCCACAGCCGACCACACCGGCACTCAACGGTGTGCCTCAGCCGGACGGCCTGGTCCCCTACTTCGCCCAGGACGTGCGACTCACCCTCGACCGGCTCGCTGACCTCGACGCCGGCGACCCACAGGGCATCCTCGCCGGACACCTCGACCTCAGCCGGGCCGGCGTGTTAGGCGTCTCGCTCGGCGGGCGGATCGCGGCCGAGTCGTGCCTGCGCGACGCCCGCCTCAAGGCGTGCCTGGTCATGGACGACCCCGCACCGGCCGACGTCGTCGCGGCCGGCCTGCGTCAACCGACGATGTTCCTCACCCGGGACGCGGACACCATGCGGCTGGAACGCCAGAGGTCCGGCGGCTGGACCGAGCACGATATCGCCACGACGCTCGGGACCATGCGCGCGGCATACGCGCGACTGTCCGGCGGCGGATATTACGTGGAGATCCCGGGCCTGTTCCATGTCAACTTCACCGATCTGCCGTACTGGCTGCCCCCGTCGGCGCAGCTCGGCTTGACCGGGCCCATCGGCGGCCGGCGCGGCTTCACGATCATCAACGCGTACACGGTGGCCTTCTTCGACCAGGCGCTGCGCGGCCGAACCTCACCGCTGTTGGACGAGGCCTCCCGGTTGATCCCGGAGGCGACCGTCACCATCCGCTCGCCCTTGCGACAGCCATGACGGTTGCCTCCGAGGTCAGCCGGCGTCGTCTGTGCGGCAATCAGCAATCGGCGACCGGTTCGGCGGCGGCTTCAGACGTGATCGATGATCTGGTCGGTGGGCAACCGCGAGGTGCACGACGGCCCGGTGTCGGCCGGGTCGGGGTCCGGAGCGGGCAGCTCGACCCTACGCCTGTCTGTCTTGGCTGGGAGCGTCGTCCTTGGCTGGGAGCGTCGTCGCCTGGTCGGCTCACCACCACGTGGCTGATGACGTCGGCCACGGTAGATGCGCGTACGGTGAGGGTTGTCGCCCGGGACCCCGGTGGCTGTCTACCCGCCGCCGTCGATTTCGGCCCGCAACCGGGGCGAAATTCTTGATCCGTCAGGCCTCCCGCCATGCGATACCTGCTGGCCGGCATCCGCTTCGCCTCCGGCTGGGAGGTTGCGCCGAAACTCCCGAACGGTCCGGCGGGCGAAGATGTGGTCCGACGCGCTTGCCGCCCACAAGACGGGGCGAGTTCAGGTCACCGAGGTCCGCGCCGCGGACGAGCCCTTCGATGTACGCGTCTGACGCCGGATGCCGCCAGGCGGCGGCATGCTGACGGAGGCGGTTCGTGATGTCCCCGCGACAGCCGCCATCGTCGGGTTCTTCGCCTCGGGGTGGTTCGGCTGGGCTCAGGAACACCCGCCGGCGACCTGGCGGCAGCGTTGCGCCGGGCGGCTACCGCCAGGCCGGCGTGCCATCCGGGTGCGCGGCCGTGGGCGGGCGGGCCGACGGCCTCCATCCGGTGACCACTGCCGGCGAGGAGCCAGGCGGTCAGGGAGTTGGAGTTCCACATCTCGCCGTTACGGCTTTCGTCGCAGCCCCAGACGAGCGCGGGAACGAGCGGGACCAGGCGCAACACCTCCCGTGCCCGGGTGGCGTCGGCACTGACGACGTGCGGGCCGGTGACGGCCTCGGCCAGGTCGAGGATAGTGCCGTCGCGCCACATCCTCACCTCGTACCGGAACAGCGGTAAACGTCCGAGAAGCCGGGAACCGACCGGGCCTTCGCGGACGACTCCGTGATCCGTGGCGGGGCCGCCCAGCACCGGGGTCATCTCGATGACGAAGCGTTGCGCGCCCAGCCGTACCTGGAGCGCTGAGTGGTAGAGGTCGCGTACGGGTCGATGCTGGTGACGTGCTTGCAGGGCTTCGAAGATGCGCCCGTTGAGGCGGATGCAGTGGCCGCCGGCGCCGAGCGGTAGCCAGTACAGCGTCACGTCGGCGGGTGGGGCGTGAGTGGGTTTCGGCGGCGACATCGTCAGCGCTCGGCGACGAGCCGGCGCGCCCGCAGCACCCGCGCCCACCACGGACGAGCCGGCGCGGCGCGGCGCATCGGCGGCACCGGCATCCCTTTGAGGCTGATCCAGCCGCCGGGGCCCATCGCGACCGACCGGATCGCGGGGGGCCGTCGTACCGCGACAGCCATGGCGATGGTGACCCCGGTGAGCGCCGCCGCGGTCAGGGCGGTCACCACGATGCGGGTGACATCCACGGCCGACTGGAAGCGAATTCCTTCGGGCGTCATCACGTACGCGCCAACGGTTCTGCGCCCATGGCTTATCGGCACGACGGTGAGGCGGTCGAGCGCTACGGGTTCGGCGCGACGGTCATGGCTGTTAGTGGTCGCGGTGTCCGTCGAGCGCGTCATGCGGTGCTCGTCTCCAGGTGGGTGGGCGCGGTCGTATCCAGATCCGGAGCACCGGAGCGTGCCGCGCGCCGCCGAAACAGCGGCCGGTAGAGGTATCAGGTGATCGCGGCCAGCAGTGCCATCATCAGCGCCGCTGCGACGACTGCGACGACTGTGGCGGCGGAGGCGTCCGGGTCGTTGCGGGCGGTCATGGTGATCGCCATGCCGGTCACCGAGGAAGGCGCCGTGACCGTGGCTGCCGAGGACCATCAGTTCCGCACCCTTGCCGGCATCCAGCAGGACCTGCGCAGGGCCTTCCAGGACCCGGGTGGTGAGCGGAACAGGGTGGTCATCCTTGCCCCGCACCTGTGCCACTGTTTCAGCCAGACTCTTCTCGGCGTACCGGATGATGCC
>NZ_JAMQOL010000105.1:0-6215 GCF_023717965.1 Paractinoplanes hotanensis
AACCAACCGATAAACTCAACCCAACCAGGTGGGGACTTTCACCGAGCAGACCTGGGGATTTCCACGGAGCCTCATCAGCTGTTCGAGGTAGCAGTGTTCGCACGAGAAGTTGCAGCCTTTATTGATCTCCCAAGAAGCTCGGCTGTAGACGACCGGGCCAGTCAGGCGCGGACGCACTTTTACTGCGCTCGCTACTGGCCGCCCGCGCAGGTCGACTTGCCAGGCCCGTCGAGCGGCGTCAGCGAACCATCCGGGGATCGTCTCGCCATTTGCTGCTGCCTCGGCCAGCTCGTCGTAACGGTTTGTGGGCAACTGCATGCCCGCAGCCGAGCCAGGACGAACCGCAAGGAAGACAGCTTCTTGAGGGCTGACAATGACGGACATCTCTTACCTCGATCCTCTGCGACGACCGGATACTTCGGCAGAATCTCTGCTCCTCTCGGCTGGGAGATGGTCATGGAACTCTGCCGACGGCGGCGTAGCTGACGGCTTCGTGTTCCTCACCCATGGCCGGGGGATCGTGTTCGGGTTGCCAGGCGATGGTGGAGACCAGTCCGGGTGGTTCGAGCTCGAGGCCGTCGAGGAACTTCGCGACCTCGTCCCGGCTGCGGGCTTGGAACGGGCCGTGAAGGCCGGAGTCGACCAGCTTGGCCAGCCGGCGCCGGACCCGATCGTCGACCGGGTCGAACGTGGCGTGTGAGCAGACCACGTAGCTACCCGAGGGCAGCGCCTCGATCATGGCCCGGACAGCGGTATACGGGTCGTCCTTGTCGGTGCAGAAATGCAGAACCGCGGCAAGGATCAGCGCGACGGGCCTGCTCATGTCGAGGGTGCTGGTTAGCTCTGGGCTAGTCAGGATCTGCTGCGGCTGGCGCAGATCCCCGTCGAGGAACGCGGTTATGCCTTCCTCGGTGCTGACCGCCAGGGCGCGGATGTGAGCGGCGACCAGTTCGCTGTGATCGACATACAGCACCCTCGCGGCCGGGTCGACCTGCTGGGCGATTTCATGTACGCCAGAGCTCATCGGCATCCCGGCACCGATGTCGAGGAACTGCCGGATCCCTTTGTCCGCCGCCAGGTAACGCACAGCGCGGAGTAGGAAGCTTCGGTTCTCCCGGGCAGCGACGCGAACCGTCGGGAACACTTTCGCGATCTCCGCAGAGGAGGCCCGATCAGCAGCGAAGTTGTCCTTACCGCCCAGCAGATCGTTGTAGCGGCGGGCCGGGTCCGGCCATTGTGGGTCAAGGCCGCGCGGGTCGCTCATTGTGACTCTGCTTTCCAAGATCGTACGAACGGCCGGACCGGGAGCCCTCGGCACTGTCGCAGGGAGGCGGGCAGGGTCAGTGGTGTGCCAACGTCCAGTCCGGGTTGGGACGTAGGCACGCCACTGCGGAACCGGCTGGCATGAGTGGCGGAGAAGAGCGGGCCGGCAAGCCAGATGAGGCGAGAGCCCAGCGACGACGAAGCAGTCATCGCGTGCACCCCGCCGGGAAACTGGTGCAGACGTGGATACCCGGCCAGCGCAGCAGCCGGTCGATGGTGAACATCGGCGTCAAAGCGGGCTGGATCAGTCCGCCCGCGGTGACCAACGGCCGCCGGCGGCCGGGCAGATGCGTCTGGGCGCGGCGGGCGCAGCAGTCCTCGAGCGTGCGCTGTGCGGCGACGAACGCTGCCGCCCGACCTGACTCGGCGGTGATCCGGTCGAGCATGCCGACCGCGTCGCGGCAGCTGTGTTGCTGGTACACGGCCACTGCGTGCAGGAAGCCGCCGATGATCGTGCGGGGCCGGTCGCCGAACTCTTGGGCGAGCCGGATCAGGTCGGCGCAGGAGTTGACGGCGTCCGGGGCACCGGCGACCACGGCCGCGTCGCTCAGCACGGTCGCGGCGGCCAGCAGTAGCTTCGGGTTTTCCACCTCCTGCCCGGCGGCTGTGGCGACGGCAGTGCCGGCGAGGGTCATCGCTTCCCGGGGCCGGTCGAGGCGCATGGCCGTCTCCGCGCGCAACGTGAGGCGAAGGGCCGCGTCGGGGACTCGATCGGCTGTCAGGACCCGATGCGCTGTCTGGGGGAAGGCGAGCACCATCCCGTACAACCGCTCCTTTTCGGTGCGGCCGAACAGCCGGGCCAGCCCCGGACTCAGCACCCCGGACGCCACCGCGCCCGCGAATCGGCGGTCGCCGCGATTCCTATCAGCCGCGCTGGCTCCCTCGTACGGACGTCTGGTAGAGCCTGCGGCCGGCGAGCTGTGCCCGCTCGGATCAGCACCGGTCCGCGTAATCGGGGCGCATGACTGCCCGTCTGAGGTGGCGCCGAGTCCGAAGCTGGTCATGGTCCCTCCCGGGTCGAAGGTGGCGGGTATCAGTCGGTGCCGGCGGGGCGCCACATGCGGTAGAGCGGGATGTCGTCCGCGACGTCGATCGTCGGTGGGTTCATGTCGGTGTAGCCGTGACGGTGGTAGAGGTGTTGGTTCTGCGGGCTGGTGGCTTCCAGGTAGGCCGGGATGCCGTCGGCGTCGAGTCGCGTGTGGGTTTGGGTGAGCAGGCGGCTGCCGAAGCCGTGGTTCTGTATGGGCGGGCGCACGGCGAGGAACAGCAGATGCCAGTGCGGATCCCTGGGATGGTGGGCGTCCATCTGCTCGTCGAGATGCTGGAACCGAGGCAGGGCGTCACCGGCCAGCTCGGCCAGCCGCTCGGCATAGCGCTCCGGTTCGGTGACCGTGCCGGTGCGGTCGAACCAGACCGCGGCCGCACTGTGATCTTCGGTAACGAGGACCTGTCCGGCCCCGCCGATCGCATGGGCGATGTAAAGCCGGTACCACGCGCGGGAGACCTGCCACCGGTGCTCTTGCTCGGGGACGAGGAAACGGATCACATCAAGGTCTTCGAACGCGTCCGCGATGATGTCGGCAACCAGTTCGATGTCATCGTCTCCGGCGACACGCAGGGCAGGGATGGTGCTGGCAGGCGAGCTCAACGGGGGTTCCCTTTCGTCAGAGGATGGTCTGCAGGCCGGACGCGCTAGCGGTGGCGCTGCGGGTGCCTCGCCCGATGCCCTGGTAGACCTCCGGGCGGGTGTGTTTGAGGATCAGCCCCCACACCGTCCCGCCGACGAAGATGGCGACCAGGACGATCGGCACCCAGCGGGCGGGGCCGGTGCCGGGGTCGACGCCGAACAGCAGGTGCAGGTTGTCGAGGGCCAGGTAGGCCAGGAACAGCAGGATCAGCGTGGACAGCAACGGGGCAAGCAGCCGTTGCCACACGCCTTCACCACGCGCGTCGCGGGCGAAGAACGCGATGACGGCGATGCTGGTCAGGGTGTAGAGCATCAGGACGGCGAACCCGCCGGTGGTGGAGCCGAGGTAGAACAGCTGAACCAGCGGGTCCCACCCGGCTACCGCGTAGACGCTCAGCATGCCGGCGGCGAACGCGCTCAGGGCCAGCGACGCGACCCGCGGTGCGCCCTTGAGTGTGCAGTGTCCGAACACCCGAAGTAGGACTCCTTCGCGCCCCAGCGCGAACGCGTACCGGGTGGCGGCGTTGTGGAAGGCGATTGCCGCTGCGATCAGCCCCGTGCCAAGAAACAGCCGTCCGATGATGACCGCGGTGTGGCCGAGTGTGCCTGCGGCTTGGTTGAAGAACAGGTCACCGCCTTGGGCGGTGGCTTGCTCGATGATGGTCGGCCCGCCGGCCGAGATCTGCACCAGCGACGCGTACGCATACACCGCGGCGATGATGGACACGGTGGCGTAGGTGGCGATCCGGATGGTGCGTTTCGGGTTCTTCGACTCCTCGATGTAGACAACCGACTGTTCGACCCCGGCGAACGCGGTCATCCCGATCACGACCAGGACACCCGCACTCGGACTCCACAGGTTGTCCAGCGACAACGCGCTGAGGTTGAACGTGAATCCGGCGGTGAGCATGATGGCCAGGCTGTAGACCAGCACCAGCAGGGTTTCGGTGACGACCAGCACCACCAGGACTCTCTCCGACAGGCTGATCTCGTTCGCGCCGAGCACGGCCGCCACAATCCAGGCAGCGAAGGAGAGGACCCACCAGGGGACGCCCAGGCCGATCCAGTCCGATACCAGCGGTTCCACCAGTGCCCCGAAGCCGCCGAAGCAGCACATCAGGAAGCTGGTGTAGGTGGCCAGGGCGAACCAGGACGTGCCGACCCCGAACGGGCGGCCGAGGCCTTGGGAGACGTAGGCGTAGAAGGCTCCGGCGTTGGGGATGTGCCGGGCCATCGCCAGATAACCGACCACAAACAGCATCAAGATGGCGGCGACCGTGATCACGGCGATCGGGAAGCCGAGCAGGCCGGTGACCGCGATCGCCGTACTGACCACCAAAGTGACCACGGTCAACGGCGCCACCGACGAGGCGATGGCGGCGCCGATCGCGAACGGGCCGAGCCGGTTCGCGGCCAAGGCATGCGACACGCTGCCTGGCGAGGTGAGAGATGGTGAGGCGGACACGTAGGTGTTCCTCCAGCCAAAGACAGGGAATGGATGTGCTCGCGTAAAACGGGGGTGTGCGAGAAAGGGGATCAGCGCATCGCGGCCTCACCGACGGCAGCGTCCGCAGCACGCAGTAGCTCTCGGCTGGGTTCGTCCAGGCCGCGTTGGAGTTCGTCCGCCAGATACGACCGGTCGGCCGGGTTCAAGGTGGCGAAAGCGTGATGGTGCAGGCCGGTGGCCAGAATCAGACCGGCCAGACACAGCTGCGACCGGCCGAGACGTTCTCTGCCTTGCAGCGCGACACTGAGCCTGTTCGCCGGAGTACCGGAGGCCACCGAGTCATGCGGCACAAATGTCGTTGTCGTCGCGCGTAGCAGCCGACGCTCCTGCTTCGCCCTGGCCAGCCCAACCCGGGAAAGCCGGTCAACCACGAGCGTTTCAGCCCGCTGTTGATACGCCAGGTACGACAACCACTCCGCGTGCCGATGGCCACGCCGCCGATTCCAGGTCTCCTCCGGCTTTGAACCTCCATCAGGGCTGACTGGTGAGGGCGGGAACTGGGCTGAGCGGTCCGGAGCTAAAGCGTGCCCGTGCCGGCCGTGCGACCCGTCCGCTGGCCAGGTGAAGCCCTCGTGCAGACGGGCAGGCGCGCGGACTAGCAGCTCGGCCGGAGCCCAGCTCAGCTCCTCGGTCTGCATCTTGCGCAGCAAGGGCCTCAACGCCGGGTCGTCGGACAGGCCGTGCCTGGTGCGGAAGAGGTCGCCGTCGCGCAACTGGAGATAGCCGTTGTAGACAAGCTCCGCGAGCAACGCGCTTCCCAGCCCGACCCCCAGCGCCCACGGGCCCAGCCGAGCCTTGCCATTAACGCCATCGTGCGCTGCCAGCCACAGTTCATCAGCAAGACTCGTCACAACCGAGCCCCCGCGGCGCCCGAAGTGACTCCGGGTCGGCCCGCTGGCCCAGCCGCACGCATGAATCGATGAGGGCAGTGCCCAATGTCGATCGTCGCACCGCAGCCGGGGCACCACTGCCGTGTTCGAGTCGCCAGGAGAAAGCCGCCGAGGAAGCCGACCAGCAGCCCTGCGCAGGACGCGATCGCCGCTATCAAGACCACCATGTCTCCCTTCGCCAACCACAGAGCGTGGCGGGCCCCGTGCGTCGAGTTGGTGATTGGGAGTCTGGCCCTGTGGACAATGCCGTCAGAAGCGCGTAGCAGAGCCGCTTACTTGCCGTTGGGCGGACATAAGGCGGACATAGGACAGCCGTTTCTCCCCGTGGGGTGCACGTGGGCTGGCGCCCCGGCGCCAGTCCGCCCTACCGTCGTCCTAGATCCAGCTAGGAGGCCCGGATGCCGGAACGACGCTCGACGTTGCTGGCAGTGCTTATCGGCCGTGACGACCGCACGCTCAGCGAGGTCATCGCCCAGTTCGAACGGTGCGCCCGCGACAACGGAGAAGACGCCACGCTCAGCGTCCGGACGTTGCGCCGGTGGCTCTCAGGCGATGTGCGAACAGAGCCAAGGCCGTCCCAGCGACGGGTCGCCCGGTCCATGTGGGGCTTCCCCATGTCGGACCTGCTCGCGCCGGCCCCTCCGGAAATGTTGATATCTCCGACCACCGGCGCACCGCTGAGCAACCTCGCCGGCACGGTGGCTACGGCCAGCGGAGATCCATCGGAAAATACTGAGCTGATCTCAGCAAGATCCGGTTAGGTATTTGTATTCGAAATGGGTGAGGTGCAGCGCGGCGGTGACGATGT
>NZ_JAMQOL010000106.1:0-4820 GCF_023717965.1 Paractinoplanes hotanensis
AGGCACACCATCTACCGCCGCTGGGAAGGCAAGGACGAGCTGATCCTGGCCGCCATCGCCTGCACCGACTCGGCCGACCTGGGTCCCGACGGCTTGCCGGACACCGGCACACTGCGCTCGGACTTCCTGGCCCTGCTGGACCCGAACTGGATGGGCGGCAGCGAGCGGCGCCTGCGCATCCTGAGCAGTGTCTCGGCCATGATCACCCGCACTCCCAGGGCCGTGGACGCCGTGACCAAGGCCATCGTCGAACCGTCAACCGCCGCCTACCGGTTCCTGATCCAGCGGGCCGTCGATCGGGGCGAATACGCCCCGCCACACAACCTCGACGCTCTGGCACGGGTGATCCCGTCGATGGCGGCCTACCGAGCGTTCTTCATGCAACAGGTCGTCGACGAGGAATTCATGCTCTCGATCATCGACGGCGTCGTGCTGGCCGCACTTCGCGAACCAACCGCTGCCAACCACTGAAGAGCGATGCTGATCCACAGAAACATCTGGCCTCGACATGGCTGCTTACACCGCACCAGCCATGAGGTCGACGACGAACTGGGCCAGCTCGACGCCGCCAGCTACCGGCCGCGGGGCACCGTCTGTGGATGAGCCGGTCGGTTAGCCTGTCGAACATGTCAGAGATCCCGAGCCTTCACGACTGGGCGGGCGGGGATGCCGCCTTCACCCGGCTGATCAATGCGTTCTACGACCGGGTCGAGAACGACGAGCTGATTTCCCCGTTGTTCCCCGGTGGGGTGTCGGCCGAGCACCGCGAACACGTCGTTGCGTGGTGGATCGAGGTGTTCGGTGGCGCGGATGGATACACCGAGAACTTCGGCGGTCACCACCACATGATCAACCGGCACGCCAACCTCGCCATCACGCCTGAGCAGCGGTTCCGTTTCGCGTCGCTGATGAGCTTGGCCGCCGACGACGCGAAGCTGCCGTCCGACCCGGAGTTCCGGGCCGCGTTCATGGGTTACGTCGAGTGGGGCACCCGGTTCGCGGTGATCAACTCAACGCCGGGCGCAGACCTCGATTACCAAGCGCCTGTCCTGCACTGGGGATGGGGTGTCGCCCCGCCGTACGTTCCGGGCGACTGAAGTGCCCGTAACTTTCGGCGTGCAATGTACATGGCTCACGTGGCTCCGAGGGTGCAGGACACAAGAAGCCCGATCGCCAGTGATGTGAGCCGCCATCCGCCGGAAACGTCCGAACCGACAAGTGCGTCGGCGCGGTGGACGTGACCCGCCACACCGATAGTTCGATCTTGGCGGATTCCGGTCAGCCCACACACATCGGCTCTTATCTCCTGGTGGCACGACCGCTGCGCGGCCAGGGGGACTGCCGTCTGTATTTAATAGTGGAGCTTTCCCTGTCGTGCACGGGAGGCCAAGTTCTGCAACGTGGATTCTTTGAGGCGTCCGGTGTGGGCCACTCGCACGTCGCCTTGTGAGGTGTCGGCGATAGCGATGATGGTGCGGATACTCGTGTGGCTGTCGTCAGCGAACATGGGTGGCAAGGCGTGATGAGGCGGCAGGACGGTTTCCGTCAACGCATCGCCAACAAATATCGTCCCGTTAGGGAGGATCACGCTCTGGGAGCCGGCCGTATGCCCCGGAGTTAAGAAGGAGCGTCCGAATCCCCCGTACTGCTGTAGGTCTTCCGAGTCGCCGAGCTCGATATCGGGTGTCACGGGGGCTCGGTCTCCGTGCATCACGAGCGGAGCAAGGATCTTTCCTCGGAGCCGGGTGGGCTTGACGCTGAGCCGGCCGCCTCGACGCAAGTTGTCCGCATCCAGCTTGTGGATCGCCACCGGTGCCCCGGTGTCCCGCCGCAGCGCGTCAGCGGCCCCGACATGGTCGTAGTGATAGTGGGTCAGGGCGATCAATTGCAGTTTGACTTTCAATTCGGCAAGCTTCGCAAGAACCTTAGGAACAATTGTCTCGGACGCGGCGTCGATCAGCATGGCCGTATCGCCGGACACGGTCAGGTAGGACGTAGAGATCACATCGCGAATGGGATATATGTCCACAACTCGTTCTTCTCTCTATTTATGTTGGATGAAGCTTGAGCTCTCAATCAATGCGTAGCAGTACGGCGGCACGCATGCCCTGAATTAGAAGGGGCAATGATTCGATCCGTCATTGCCCAAAACGGATGGAGGCCCACTACCTGTAAACGCTAAAGACCGAGACAGATTTCGTTTTGATGGCGACTGGGAAGTTTCGTCGCAGCGATTTCTGCGGGCAACGCGGTCAGTCGGGCTCGCGTAGTCGGGCGATCGAGGTGATGAGGTCTACCTCGGTCTGGGTGAGGTCGGGCCAGGGGAACTGGTAGCCGTTGCCGCGCAACATGACGAAGCCATGCATGGCCGCCCACAACTGCGTCGCGGTGGACAGGACGTCTTTCGCGCTGGACGACCCGTCAGCGATACATTGCCGGACACCGTCCATGAGGGCGGCGAACGGTCCGGCATCAGGGGTGCGGGTGTCCGGTCCGTCGCCGGCTGGGCTGGGCTCCTCTCCGCGGAGTAGCCGATTGCGGTTGAAGAGCAGCCCGTAGAGGTGGGGGTTGGCGATACCGAACGCCATGTAGGCGCGGCAGCCGGCGATGAGCCGGTCCCGGGGAACGTCGATTCCTTCTTTTGCCTGCGCGATGAAGCGTCCCAGTTGGGCGAAGGTCTCGACGGTGACGGCCTGGACGATCTCGTCCGGCCCGGCGAAATGCAGATAGATCGATTGAGGGGCGATGCCGATGCGCCGCGCCAGCCCGCGCAGGGTGACCGCGCTTTCGTATCCGTCCTCGATGAGGATCTCCCGGGCGGCCGAGACGATGTCGCCACGCAGTGCCTGCCCCGCACCTCGGGCATTGCGCCGCCTGCTCCCGGTCTGCCCTGTGCTCACGGCCGTGAGCTTACATCGGCGACCGGGTTATCGGGCCCGACGTCAGCCGAGCGGGTCGGGCACTTCGTCGGCGGTAGCTGCTGCGCGCAGCTGAGCGGTGTTGTCGCCGCGCAGAGGTTCGCCGTGACCGAAGCAGACGACATCGACGTCAATGTCGGCGAAACGGCGAAACGAATCGCGGGCCTTCGGCCGGTCGTGGTTGAACGGTCCGAGCATGACCTGGCCCTGCTGCCGGGTAGCCACATCACCGGTGAAGAGCACGGCTTCGTTCGGGAAGTGCAGGGCGATGCTGCCGTCGGTGTGGCCCGGAGTCGACAGCACGTGCGCGCCGATCACGTCGAGTGCCTCATTGTCGTCGAGTTCGCGGTCGACACGTGACGGTGGAGCATCGGGGATGGAGCCGGCGATGTGGGCGTAGAACTCTTCTTCGGTATGGGTGAGGGTGGGGAATGAGCCGGAACTGTCGCCGCGGATGATCGGGACGTCGCTGCGGTGGGCCCAGATCTGCGTGTTCGGCCATGTGGCCAGTTCGGCGGCGGATCCGGCGTGGTCGGGGTGCCAGTGAGTGAGAACGACGTGGGTCAGCGATTCGCGGTCCAGCCCCCAGTCGCGCAACACCGCGGCGATGGCGTCGCCCTGGCCGGCAATGCCGGTGTCGACCAGCACCACCTTTGACCCGCGGCGCAGTAGGTACGCCTGTCCTGGTCCGGTGTCGAGCACCATGCGCAGGTCAGAACGCACATCGACGACATTCATATCAGTCTCCCTCGATCGAACGGGTCGGACCCGCGTGCCGTGAAACACCAAACTCTCACTTCACGGTCTTCCACTCACGGCTTTCAGGTCACGGGTGTGAGGTTACGTCAGCCCGCGAGGATCTGGCAACACTTGTTTTCGCCCGTCATGCGCGCCGCGTCGTGGCCATTTGGACCCGTGTAGTCGGTGATCTCTGCGCGCTCCCACCTTGGCCGGGGGCAGCCCTCTGTGGAGCAAACCGGACTCAGCCTCGACCCGGAATCTCGTTAACGCGACAGACCTCAGCTTTTCGACCTCCGTAGCGGGAGGTGGATGAGGTTGTCGGGGACCTCGTCAGTGCCGTTCGTGTCAGTGGAGTGTTCCGAGCGCGTCGCGTCGCGGGTGGGTCCGGGCGTTTTCGAGGCGTGGGCTGTTGCGCGGAGAACGGTGTTGGCGAGGGCCAGGTTCGTGACGAGCTGCCGGAGTTTGTCGATCTCGGCGGCTTGGTCCGCAACGGTCCTTGTTAGCTTCTTGACGGCTTCCTGGAGTCGTTTCTCGGTTTCTGGGATCTGCTGGGTTTCGGTGCGTACCCGCGCGTAGAACTCGGTCTTCAGGTCAGCGTGCCGCTTTATGAGGGCCATGCGGTGGACGCCGACCTCGAGGGCCAGGGCGACGACGGTGAGGCTGCCGTTGGAGGTGGTGGCCTGTCCGGCCAGGAGCCGGTCCATGGCGGCGCGGATGCGGGCGCGTTCGTCGTCGTGCTGCTCGGTCACGCCAACTCCTCGGCGGTGCGGGCGGTGGCATCGTGGGCGTCGGCGAGCGACCAGGGAGCGTTGCATCGGCTCGGGGACCGGCAGGTTGGTGAAGTCGAACGTCTTGGCGTGCCCCTCGTGGTTGGCCACGGTCACCACCAGGCCCTGCGCGGCCAGGGTTGGCTCGACACGGTAGTCCGCCGGCGGCCTCGCCGCCCGATGCCCCTGCCCGCTCACCGGCGGTCCTGCGGCAGCCGGTCGACCAGCGTCTCCACGTCCTGAATTCCCGAGGTCTCCCGGGCCAGCCGCGAGAACACCTCATCCAGATCCTCAACCCGCCCCGGTGGGGCGTCAGCGCGTTGCCAAAGAGTCAAGGTTGACGGCTGCGGGTGTGGTTCCTGTGCGTTGCCTCAATGATCAGTTCACCAACCGA
>NZ_JAMQOL010000108.1:0-2724 GCF_023717965.1 Paractinoplanes hotanensis
CCCGAGTAGCAGCGGACTCCTAGAATCTGCTGTGAATCTGCCAGGACCACCTGGTAAGGCTGAATACTTCCTGGTGACCGATAGCGGACGAGTACCGTGAGGGAATGGTGAAAAGTACCCCGGGAGGGGAGTGAAATAGTACCTGAAACCGTTCGCCTACAATCCGTCAGAGCCTTAGGGTCCTTTGGGGTCCGGGGTGATGGCGTGCCTTTTGAAGAATGAGCCTGCGAGTTAGTGGCACGTGGCGAGGTTAACCTGTGTGGGGTAGCCGTAGCGAAAGCGAGTCTGAATAGGGCGTTGTAGTCGCGTGTTCTAGACCCGAAGCGGGGTGATCTAGCCATGGGCAGGTTGAAGCGTGGGTAAGACTGCGTGGAGGACCGAACCCACCAACGTTGAAAAGTTGGGGGATGACCTGTGGTTAGGGGTGAAAGGCCAATCAAACTCCGTGATAGCTGGTTCTCCCCGAAATGCATTTAGGTGCAGCGTCGTGTGTTTCTTGCCGGAGGTAGAGCACTGGATGGTCTAGGGGGCCTACAAGCTTACCGAAATCAGCTAAACTCCGAATGCCGGTAAGTGAGAGCGCGGCAGTGAGACTGCGGGGGATAAGCTTCGTAGTCGAGAGGGAAACAGCCCAGATCACCAGCTAAGGCCCCTAAGCGTGTGCTAAGTGGAAAAGGATGTGGGATCGCATTGACAACCAGGAGGTTGGCTTAGAAGCAGCCATCCTTTAAAGAGTGCGTAATAGCTCACTGGTCAAGTGGTTCCGCGCCGACAATGTAGCGGGGCTCAAGCACACCGCCGAAGCTGTGGCATTCACATTTTACTCGGCTGGCTTCTTGAGGGAGTCGGTCCAAGTGTGTGGATGGGTAGGGGAGCGTCGTATGGCGGGTGAAGCGGCAGAGTGATCTAGCCGTGGACGCCATACGAGTGAGAATGCAGGCATGAGTAGCGAATGAAGAGTGAGAACCTCTTCCGCCGGATGACCAAGGGTTCCAGGGCCAGGCTAATCCGCCCTGGGTGAGTCGGGGCCTAAGGCGAGGCCGAGAGGCGTAGTCGATGGATAACGGGTTGATATTCCCGTACCCGCAAAGGAACGCCCAAGACGAACCTTCATGTACTAACCACCTCTAGTGCCGGCGACCTTCGGGTTTATGGCAGGCGAGCTGGGACCTTGTGGGGTAGTAGTTTAGTGATGGGGTGACGCAGGAAGGTAGATGATCCCAGGCGGTGGTTGTCCTGGGGTAAGCGTGTAGCCCGCAGTGTAGGCAAATCCGCACTGCATGATGGGTGAGACGTGATGCCGAGCCGTTTCAGGTGAAGTCATTGATCCTATGCTGCCGAGAAAAGCCTCTAGCGATGTTCCGAGCGGCCCGTACCCTAAACCGACACAGGTGGTCAGGTAGAGAATACCGAGGCGACGGGTGAACTGTGGTTAAGGAACTCGGCAAATTGCCCCCGTAACTTAGGGAGAAGGGGGGCCGGACGCGTGAACACCCTTGCGGTGGGAGCGTGGTATGGCCGCAGAGAGCAGGGGGAAGCGACTGTTTACTAAAAACACAGGTCCATGCCAAGTCGTAAGACGATGTATATGGACTGACGCCTGCCCGGTGCTGGAACGTTAAGGGGACCTGTTAGCCTTTCGGGGCGAGGCGGAGAACTTAAGCGCCAGTAAACGGCGGTGGTAACTATAACCATCCTAAGGTAGCGAAATTCCTTGTCGGGTAAGTTCCGACCTGCACGAATGGCGTAACGACTTCCCCACTGTCTCAACCACAGGCCCGGCGAAATTGCAGTACGAGTAAAGATGCTCGTTACGCGCGGCAGGACGGAAAGACCCCGGGACCTTTACTATAGCTTGACATTGGTATCCGAATTTAATTGTGTAGGATAGGTGGGAGCCGGTGAAGCTCGGACGCCAGTTCGGGTGGAGGCAATCTTGAAATACCACTCTGTTGGGTTTGGGTATCTAACTTGCGGCCCTGATCGGGTCGAGGGACAGTGTCTGGTGGGTAGTTTAACTGGGGCGGTTGCCTCCTAAAGGGTAACGGAGGCGCCCAAAGGTTCCCTCAGCCTGGTTGGCAATCAGGTGTTGAGTGTAAGTGCACAAGGGAGCTTGACTGTGAGACTGACGGGTCGAGCAGGGACGAAAGTCGGGACTAGTGATCCGGCACTTGCGTGTGGAAGCGGTGTCGCTCAACGGATAAAAGGTACCCCGGGGATAACAGGCTGATCTTCCCCAAGAGTCCATATCGACGGGATGGTTTGGCACCTCGATGTCGGCTCGTCGCATCCTGGGGCTGTAGCAGGTCCCAAGGGTTGGGCTGTTCGCCCATTAAAGCGGTACGCGAGCTGGGTTTAGAACGTCGTGAGACAGTTCGGTCCCTATCCGCCGTGCGCGTTGGATACTTGAGAAGGGCTGTCCCTAGTACGAGAGGACCGGGACGGACGAACCTCTGGTGTGCCAGTTGTCCCGCCAGGGGCACGGCTGGTTGGCTACGTTCGGAAGGGATAACCGCTGAAAGCATCTAAGCGGGAAGCTCGCTTCGAGATGAGGTATCCCACCACCTTGAGTGGGTAAGGCTCCCAACAGACTATTGGGTTGATAGGCCGGAGATGTAAGCCAGGTAACTGGTTCAGTCGACCGGTACTAATAGGCCGAGGGCTTAACCACCTTAAACTTTTTGCTCAACGCGTCCACTGTGTGATTCACAGCAAACGAACAAC
>NZ_JAMQOL010000109.1:0-4519 GCF_023717965.1 Paractinoplanes hotanensis
CAGGCGCTGCTGGCCACGTACGGGCAGGAGCGGGAGACGCCGTTGTGGCTGGGATCGGTGAAGTCGAACCTGGGCCACACTCAGGCCGCCGCGGGTGTCGCCGGTGTCATCAAGATGGTGCAGGCGATGCGGCACGGGGTGCTGCCGAAGACCCTGCACGTGGACGCGCCGTCGAAGCACGTCGACTGGCAGTCCGGCGCGGTCGAGCTGCTCACGGATGCCCAGGACTGGCCCGCCTCGGAGAAACGACGGGCCGCTGTCTCGTCGTTCGGCATCAGCGGCACCAACGCCCACGTGATTCTGGAGGCCCCGGAGCCGGCCGCGCCCGTCCCGCACCTCGGGGCGTCGCGGTTGGTGCCGGTCGTGCTTTCCGGCGCCGAGCCGGACGCTCTCCGGACGGCCGCCGAAGGAATGCCGTCGGACCTCCCCCTCGACGCGATCGCTCGCACGCTGACCACGCGGGCCGCGCTGCGCCACCGGGCCGTCGTGCTCGCCGCCGACCGGACTGCTCTCGACGCCGGGCTGGCCGCCGTCGCCGATGAGCACCACCCGCTGGCCGGGCAGGCCGCTCCGGGCCGCTTGGCGTTCGTGTTCACCGGCCAGGGCTCGCAGCGGCTCGACATGGGCCGCGGTCTGCACGAGGCGTTCCCGGTCTACGCGAAGGCGTACGACGAGGTGGTCGGACTGTTGGACATTCCCGATCTGGACGTCGATCAGACTGGGTGGGCGCAGCCAGCGATCTTCGCCGTCGAGGTGGCGTTGCTTGCTCTCGTCCGCGCGTGGGGCATGACACCCGATGTCGTGGCGGGCCATTCGATCGGTGAGGTCACTGCGGCGTACGCGGCCGGGGTCCTGTCGTTGGCGGACGCCGCCAAGCTGATCTCGGCGCGGGCACGCCTGATGCAGGCGCTGCCTGCCGGGGGCGCGATGCTGGCGGTGCGCGCCTCCGAAGCAGATATCCACTCCGCTTTCCCCGATTCGGACATTGCCGCGGTCAACGGTCCGGAAGCGGTTGTCGTCGCTGGGCCGGCTGCTGAGCTGGATCGGGTCGCCGAGCACGGTTGGAAGTCAACACGGCTGCGGACGAGCCATGCGTTCCACTCGCGGTTGATGGAGCCGATGCTCGACGACTTCCGCAGGGTCGTCGAGACGTTGACGTTCGCCGAGCCGACGATCTCGATCGTGTCGTCGGTGACGGGCGGCGGGGCCGACTGGACCGATCCCGAGTACTGGGTGGCGCAGGTGCGCGCCACGGTGCGGTGGGCCGACGTCGACCTTGACGCGGGCCGGGTGCTCGAGCTTGGCCCGGACACTGTGCTGGCCACGACGATTCCCGATGCGGTGGCCGCCCTGCGCCGTGAGCGAGACGAGGTCACGACCCTGCTCACGGCGGTCTCCGAGTTGTGGGTACGTGGCCAGGACGTCGACTGGCCGGCCGTGCTCGGCGACGGGCCGCGGGCCGACCTGCCCACGTACCCGTTCCAGCGTCAGCGCTTCTGGCTGCAGCCCACCCCACCCGCCGGCGACGTCACCGCGGCCGGACTCGACTCCACCGGCCACCCGCTGCTCGCCGCGGCCGTGGAACTGCCCGAGTCCGGCGCCCTGCTGCTCACCGGAACCCTGACGACCACCGCCCACTCCTGGTTGGCCGACCACCGGGTGCACGGCACCCCGATCGTGCCCGGCACCGCGCTGGTCGAACTCGCTCTCGCGGCGGGCGCCCGCGCCGGCGTGCCCACCATCGACGAATTGGTGCTGCGCGAGCCGCTCGAACTGCCCGCCCGCGTTCGCGTCCTGGTCGAGGCGCCCGACGAAGGCGGCCGCCGCTCCCTGACGATCTACTCGCACAGCGAGGGCACGACCAGCACGCACGCCACCGGCCTGCTCGCCGCCGCCGCGGCCGGCGACGGCGCCGATCTGGTCGTCTGGCCCCCGTCCGACGCCGCCGAGCTTGACCTGGACGACCTCTACCCGGCGTTCGCCGAAGCCGGGCTGGAGTACGGCCCGGCGTTCCGCGGCCTCCGCCGTGCCTGGAAGCGCGGCGACGAGGTCTTCGCCGAGCTCACCACCGAACAGGACCCGGCCGGCTTCGCCCTGCACCCGGCCATGTTCGACGCGGCCCTGCACGCGGCCGCGGCCGGCGGACTCGTCACCGGCGGCAGCGCGCAGCTGCCGTTCGCGTTCGCCGGAGTGCGGTGGGAACGCGCCGCGGGCGTCTCGATGCGAGTGCGGCTCACCCCTGGCGAGGCGTCCAGCTCAGTCCGGCTCACGCTGGCTGACGCATCCGGTCTTCCCGTGGCCGAGGTGGCCCAGCTGGTCCTGCGGCCCGCGACCGCTACGCACTCGGCCGGAGACCGTCTCCTCTACGCGATGGCGTGGGAGCCGTGCGAGATCGCCGGCACCGGTCCCGATGCGGTCATCGCCCTCGGCGACGAAGCTGCGGCCATCGGCACAGTCTTGGTCGACGCCAGCGCGCCTGGCCCGGCGTTCGACCGTTGCGCCGCTTTGCTCGCCCTGCTGCAGAAATTCGAGGGCGACCGCCTTGTTGTCCGCGCGTCTCTGGCCGATCCGGATGGTGCCGCTCTGTGGGGTCTGGTCCGGTCGGCGCAGTCCGAACAGCCCGGTAAGTACTTTCTGCTCGACGATTTCGAATCCGATACTGTTCTCTCCCCTGGGCGGGCGGGGGGTGGGTGGCCGACCCCGGAAGATCCACTGATCTACGAGCTGCCACAGGTCAAGGTCCGCGACGGGAAAGTGCTGGTCCCGCGCCTGACCCGGGTGCAGTCGACCGGCACCCCCGACTTCGGTGATGGCACCGTGGTCGTCACCGGGGCGACCGGCACGTTGGGTGGCCTGATCGCGCGCCATCTGGTCGAGACTCACGGCGTACGGAATCTGCTTCTGCTGTCTCGCTCGGGCGGCACGCTCGAGATCGAGGGCGCGTCCGTCAAGGCCTTCACCTGCGACCTGTCCGACGCCGTGGCTGTGGTACGGGCGCTTCAAGACGAGCCGGTCACCGCCGTCATCCACGCTGCGGGCGCCCTCGATGACGGCCTCCTCCGGGATCTGTCGCCGGCGCGGCTGCGCACCGTGTTCCGCGCCAAGGTCGACGCCGCCCGCAACCTGGCCGCCGCCACCCGCGACAAGCACCTGAGCGCCTTCGTGCTGCTCTCCTCAGCGGCGGGCCTGTTCGGCAACCCCGGCCAGGCCAACTACGCCGCCGCCAACGCCTTCCTCGACTCGTACGCCGCCGAGTTGAGGAGCCAGGGCATTCCGGCGACCAGCCTTGCGTACGGCCTGTGGGACGCCGGCATGGGCAAGGCGCTCACCGAGTCCGCCCGCGCGAAGATGCGCCGCGGCGGCGTCCTCCCGCTCAGCCCCGAGCAGGGTCTGGCCGCCTTCGACGCTGCTCTGGCGACCGGCCTGCCCGCCGTCGCGCCACTGCTCCTCGACCACAACGCGCCCTCGTTGCCCGAGCTTTTCCAGAAGCCCGAGCTTCTCCACAAAAAGGCCGGAACCAATCTCGGCCAGCGCCTCGCCGCCCTTCCCGCCGCCGAACGCGGGACCGCCCTGCTGGCCCTGGTCCGCGCCCAGGTCGCCGAGGTGCTCGGCCACGGCTCCGGCGAGCGGATTCCGGCCGCCCGTGCCTTCACCGAGCTCGGCTTCGACTCGCTCACCGCCGTCGAGCTGCGCAACCGCCTCGCCGCCGTGACCGGGCAGCGGTTGCCGTCCACCCTGGTCTTCGACTATCCCAACTCTGCGGCGCTGGCCACGTACCTGGCCGGCACGACCGGGACCGCCACGACAAGCAGCCCCCTGAAGGCCGACGAACCGATCGCCATCGTCGGGATGGCCTGTCGGTACCCGGGCGGCGTGACCTCACCCGATGACCTGTGGAACCTCGTCGCCGCCGGCCGCGAAGGCGTGGGCCCGTTCCCGGCCGACCGTGGCTGGGACCTCGACGCGCTCTACGACCCCGACCCCGCCCACCCCGGCACCTCCTACACCCGGCACGGTGGCTTCCTGTCCGGCGCCGCCGACTTCGACCCCGGCCTGTTCGGCATCGCCCCCCGCGAGGCCCTCGCGATGGACCCGCAACACCGGCTGCTGCTCGAAACGAGCTGGGAGGCCTTCGAACGGGCCGGTGTCGACCCGCTCGGGCAGCGCGGTTCGCGTACGGGCGTCTTCGTCGGCGTGATGTACAACGACTACGGCCTGGTGCTCGACGGCTCGACCGACAACACCGAGGGCTTCCTCGGGGTCAGCGGCAGCGTCGCCTCGGGGCGGGTCGCCTACACGTACGGCCTGGAAGGCCCGGCCGTCACCGTCGACACGGCCTGCTCGTCGTCGCTGGTCGCGCTTCACCTGGCCGCCCAGGCGCTCCGCAACGGCGAGTGTGACGCGGCCCTGGCCGGTGGCGTCACGGTCATGGCGACCCCGGCCACGTTCGTCGGGTTCTCCCGGCAGCGCGGGCTTGCCGCGGACGGTCGTTGCAAGGCGTTCGCGGACGGGGCGGACG
>NZ_JAMQOL010000011.1:0-77386 GCF_023717965.1 Paractinoplanes hotanensis
GGCCGCCCAGCCGGCGGCCAAGGCTGGGCTGCGGACGAGCGCCCGAACGACGGCCGTCCGGCTGACGGTCAGAGCTGGGTCGAACAGACCCCGCGGACGGCCGGGCGGGCGAAGGTCTCGCCGGCCTGGGTCGGCGAGGGCACGGCCGAGCACGACACGGTGGCCGCTGCCTCGGCGCCGGTCGCCTCGGCTTCGGCGCCGGTCGCTGAGCCTCGTACGGCTGAGCCCGAGCCTGACGGCCGGGACGGCGCCGACGGGCCGCGCGTGATCAGCAAGGCCGCACCGCCCGCCGAGCCTCGGGTGGTCGGCAAGGAGGAGCCGCCGCCCGTCCCCCGTGTGGTCAAGGCCGACCCGCCGACTGCACCGCGCGTCGTGGGAACGCATGCGCCGACACCGGCCGCGCGGGTGGTCAGCCCGCCGCCGGCGCCCGCCACCCCGGCTCCGGCCGCACCGCCGACTGTCGTTCCGGCCCAGGCCGGTCCTCCCCCGGCCGCTCCGCCGGCCCGCGTCGCGGCGCCGAGCGTGCCGCGGCCCGCTCCGGCCCGGCCCTCCGTGCCGCCGCAGCCTCCGGGCCTGATCCCGGCGGCCGCTGGTCCCGCGCCGGCTGGCGCCGACAACCGGATTCCGGCCGACCCGGAGCGTTCCCCCCGGAACGCCGAACCCGGCACGACCACTCGTGACCTGCCCGGCCAGGCTGCGGCGCGCGGCGCGGTCGCACCCGGCCGTCGCGAAACCGGGCCGTCGCAGGCGCCGGACGGACCGGCCCAGCTCGCCGAGCGCGGACCCGTCACACCCGGCCAGCACGAACCCCAGCCCGCACAGGCGCCGAACGGGCCGGCCCAGCCCGTGACCCGCGGACCCGTACCACCGCAAGTGCCTGACGGGTCGGCCCAGAGCGCCGCGCGTGGGCCCCTGCCGACGCAGGCGCCCAACGGACCGGCTCACCCCGCCACGCGCGGACCCGTACCACCGCAAGCGCCCAGCGGACCGACCCACCCCGACGCGCGCGGACCCGTGCCACCGCAAGCGCCTGACGGGTCGGCCCAGAGCGCCGCGCGTGGGCCCCTGCCAACGCAGGCGCCCAACGGACCGGCTCGCCCCGCCACGCGCGGACCCTTGCCACCGCACGTGCCCAACGAACCGACCCACCCCGCCGACCGCGGGCCCGTACCACCGCAAGCGCCGGACGGGTCGGCCCAGGGCGCCGCGCGTCGGCCTGTGCCGCCGAACGCGTCCGGTGGGTGGGCGCCACAGGCTCCCGAGCAGCCCGGGGTTCAGCCGCAGAATCCCGTCGACCCGTCGCTCATGACGACCGACCCGCGGCTCCAGATGCCGCGCTCCCGGCGGAGCCCGCGCACCGCACACGTCTTCCTGGCCGAGGGTGACGACCCGTGGTCGATGGTGGCCGACGAGGCGCCCCCGGCCGCATTGCCGAGCGGTGGCCTCGGCCGCCCGGTGTCGCCCGGTGCTCCCGGCCAGCCGCAGCCGCAGGCTGGCACGGTGCCGCCCGCGGCCGCGGAGCAGCAGCTTTATCGGCCGATGTCCCCGGCCGCGCCGCAAGCACCCGCAGCGAGCCTGCCCGGCACGCCCGTCTCGGCCCCGCACGGCCCCGAATCTCGCAGCAACGCGCCGGTCACGCCGCAGGGGCCGGATCCGCGCGACGCTTCTCCGATCGCGCCCGGCATGCCGCGCATCAACGTCCCGGTCGCGCCCGGCAACCCGCAGAGCCGTGGCCCGCGCACCGACGCTCCGAGCAGCGCCCAGCACGGCGACGCACCGCAGAGCCAGGCGGCCCACACCGACGCTCCGCCCGCGACCCGGCAGCCCGGCGCTCCGCAGCAGGCGGCTCCCGATGCCTCGCTACCGCTCAGGCAGTACGGCCCGCCGGCAAACCCGCAACCGGCGCCCACGTCCCCGCCTGACCACGTTCCGCCCTACGGAGACCCGGCGGCGTCCCGCCCCCAGCCGACCGGAGATTCCGGCCCCGGGCGGCAGCCTTCCGAGTGGGCGCCGCGACCCGAGGAGCAGGCCGCCGCCGACCACGCCCCCGGCCACCACAAGACAGGCGACTTCTTCCGCCGCGCCGTGGACAAGCTCTTCGGTGGCTCCGCCCACGACGCGGACAAGCACCCGCACGGTCAGCCCTCCCCCGCTCAGCCGGACCGAGGCCAGCCGGGGGCAGGCCACTCCGTCGGGGACCAGCAGGTCCCCACCCAGCAGACCCCAGCGTCCCCGCACTCCGCCGCCGACCAGGACGGACAGGGACAGCACTCCCCCACGCCGTACGTGCCCAGCCAGGACACGCCCGGTCAGCCCATGTCCGGCCGCAACGCGCCTGGCCAGTACGCGCCTGGCCAGCCGGCACCCGGCCAGCAAGCCGGCGGCTCCCGCGAAGCAGCACAACACGCGCCGAACCAGCAAGCGCCGGGTCAGCCCATGCCGGCCGCGCCCGGCCACCAGATCTCCGGCCCGCAAACACCAGGCCGCCACACACCAAATCCTTACGCGCCGGACCAGTCGATGCCCGGCCGGCCCACGCCGGACCAGCAAGCACCCGGCTATCGCGAAGCGGCGCAGCACGCGCGCACGCAGGCCACGCCTGACCAGCACCAGCCTGGGCCGCGCACACCCGCACAGGCCGCCCCCGGCCAACACGCGTCGCACGAGCGCGCCCCCGCGCCCGACCTCCAAGGATCTGCGCGCAACACGCCGGGCCAGCACACACCGGGTCAGCCTGTGCACAGCCAGCACACGCCAGGTCAACTTGTGCCCGGCCAGCACGGGCCGGGTCAGCGCACGCCCGATCAGAACGACCCCGGCCAGCAAGCCGCGCGCCAGCACACGCCCGGCCCGCACACGCCCGGTGAACTTGTGCCCGGTCGTCAGCACACGCAAGGGCAGCAAGCCCAGCGCCAGCAATTTCCAGGTCAGCACGAACTCGGCCAGCACACGGCCGACCAGCAAGCCGCCCGCCAGCACATTCCCGGTCAGCACTGGCCCGCGCCGCAGGAGCACCAGCCCACGCCGCCCACGGCTGGCTACCAATCTTCCAGCCAGCAGGCGGCGGGTCAGCTGGCGCCGAGCCGGCAGACGCAGGGCCAGCACACGCCGGGCCAACCGCTACCCAGCCAATACACACCAGGCCACCACACGCCCGACCAGCACACGCCCGACCAGCACACGCCGCCGCAGCAAACCGCGCGTCAGCAGGCTCCCGGTCAGCAGGAGCAAGCACCCGAGCAACACCGACCTGCGCAGCAGACGCCGGGCTACCCGACTTCCCACCAGCACGTGGCGGATCAGCCGGCACCGGGTCAGCACCCGTCGGGTCAGGCGCTGCCCAGCGAACACCTGCCTGTGCCGGGTCAGCACACGCCGGTGCAGCGCGCCGCGCGTCAACAGACGCCTGAACAGCAGGAGCCCGCGCCGGAGCAACACGCGGCTGGTCAGGTGGCACCGAGCCAGCACACGCCCGGCTACCCGGCCGCCAGCCAGCACGCGGCGGAGCAACCGACACCGGGACAGCGCTCGTCGGCCCAAACGATGCCCAGCCAGGACGCATCAGAGCCGCAAGCGGCGGGCCGGCAGACAGCCGGTGAGCGTGGGCCCGCGTCGGAGCAGCACGGGTCAGCGCAGCACGGTCAGCACACGCCCGGTCAGCACGAGTCTGGGACGGCCGCTGCCGGGCGGGACGGTGCGGAACGGGCCGGCGGTTCGGGGGCCGAGTCGCCGTGGGCAGGTGAGGGTGGGCGGCCTACGTCGCTGGCGTCTGCGCCGGTCAGCTCGCCCCGTGGTGGTGTGGTGCCGCCCAGCCCGGCTGTTCCCCGGCAGCCGCAGCGTGAGATGCCTACCCAGCCGCTGCGGGAGGACGAGGCGCGTCGGCCGGAGGCGTGGCAGGCAGGGGCAGGCCAGTACGATGTGGCCCCTGGTGCGCCGGCGGAATCGGGTGGGTCTGGGACCTCGTCGCAGATCGGCTTTCCTCTGCGGCCGCGGGCGGCGTCTCCGGGCGTCGGGGTGGGTGCGCGCGTCGACGGTGCGGACACCGAGCAGCGCGGGCCGGACGTGCCGGCTCAGCGGACTCCAGCTGAGGGGCCGCTCGCCGCGCCGGGGCTGTCGAACGGTGGCGGTGCGGCGCCGGCCGATGACGATGGCCGGGCGGCACCGGGCGCCGAGTCCGATCACACGGGGGCCGGTGACCGGTCGCCGGGCGGCGATGCGGATCCGGCGCGGCTGGGCGCCCACGCGGCGCCGTACATGGATCCGGACGGCACGTTGCACAACCTGCGGCCGATCGGGCGGCTTGCGGTGTCGGGGCCGGACGCGCCGCAGCGGGTTGCGGAGACCTCGTTCGGTGGGATGTGGTTCAGCCGGCCGGCGGGTGAAGGGGAAGACCCGGCCGGAGAGCTCTCGCAGAACGGGGACGGGCCGGCCGAGCTATCGGCCGGAGCCGACCAGCAGGATGCGGGAACCGGTCAGCACGGGCAGCCGCCGGCCACCAGCCAGGCCGGTCCGGTGGGCACGCAGCCCGAGCAACAGCGCACGCCGGAGGGGCAGCAGCCGGAGGCGCTGTCCGCGCAGGGCGACGGGCGGGTCATCGACCTGGACCTGTCGGCGCTGTTCCAGGGTGTGACGATCACCGGGGAGCAGCCTGCGGTCAAGGACGAGGCGCCGGTTGGTGCGGAGCCGGTGGACGCGGCTTCGGTGCGGGCGACGATCGACGAGCGGATGGCTGCTCCGCGGATGCCGCGGGAACGGGAGGTCGAGCCGGTCAAGGAGCGGCCCGCTCTGTCGGCCGCGGACCTCGAAGCCATCCGGTGGCGGCTCGACGGCGGGACCCTGCGGGAGGTTGTCGACGACCGCGAAGCGCTGCGGGAACTCGGGGAACGCCTGGACGGGCCGCTGGCCGACGAGGTCGACAACGTCGCCAAGGCGGGGCTGCTCAGCGTGCGGGCCGAGGTGTACCGGCTGCTGGGTGAGCTCGGCATGGCGGCCGCCGCCAGCAGGCTGGCCCTCGCCCACGCCGAGTCGGCCCGCGACATGCAGTCCGAGGTGATCGCGCAGGCCGAGCTGGCGCACATCCTGCGGTTGCGCGGGGACTTCAAGGAGGCCGACCGGCTCTTCGCGAAGGCCACCGGCTCCGAGGTGCCCGAGACGCTGCGCAGCGTGGTGCACGAGAACGCCGGACGGTCCTGCTTCGATCAGGGGCGGCACATGGAGGCCCTCGACCACTTCGCGCGGGCCGTGCGTCTCGGCCGGCCCGAGGACACCGACCTCGCGGCGCGTGTCGGCGTCTGCCTGGAGGCGGTCTACATCCACGTTCTGCGGGACGGCTGGGGGCCCTACCCGCGCACGCGGGAGGATATCCTCGGACTCCGGAACGCCCTCGACGAGTCGACGGCCGAGCAGCCGGTCATCCCGCCGCGCTGATCTCGTTGTGCCGGCCCGCGCCCTGCCGGGGTGCCGGTGGGCGGGCCATCGCCGTACGGCCCCGGCCGCCCTGTTTGGCCTCGTAGAGGGCGGCGTCCGACGCCGCCTGCAGGTCGCTCGGGGTGCCGGCGTGGTCGGGGAGCACGGCGACGCCGATGCTCAGCTCGGGCGGGCCGCACGGCAGGCCGTCAACCGCGGCCAGCACCGTACGCACCTCGTCGGCCGCCTTCCCCGCGCCGGCACGGTCGGTGCGCAGCAGCACCACGAACTCGTCGCCGCCGAGCCGCGCCACCAGGTCGTCCTCGCGGCGCGCGACCACCCGCAGCGAGTTGGCGACGACCTGGAGGGCCTGGTCACCCACCCCATGGCCGTACGTGTCGTTGATCTTTTTGAAGTAGTCGATGTCCACCGTCATCAACGCCAGCGATTCGCCGCCGCGCCGCGCCCACGTCACCGCGCGGGCCAGCTCGAGGTCGAAGGACCGCCGGTTGGCCACTCCTGTGAGCGGATCGGCCAGCGCCTGCGACTCGAGCACCTGACGCAGCCGGTCGTTGCGGTTGCGCAGCGAGCCCACGACGAACGCGGTGAGGCTGAGCGCGACCGTCACCGAGATCCAGTCGGAGAGCGCCTTGGCCGGGGTCAGCGTCGAGAACGCCACCGCGGCGTGACCGGCCGAAATCAGCACCAGCACCAGGCCCACCATGCGGTTGCTGAGGAAATTGGCCGCGTACAGCACGGGCCACAGATAGAAGAGCTGAGCGCCCGCGCTGGCGTCGTGCGACGCGAAGTTCATCCCGGCGATGATCGCGATGGCCGCGAACGGCGCGATCAGCCACCAGACGCGCGGGATCCAGCCGGGCCGCCACCGCGCCGCCGAACCCGCTACGGCCATGAAACCGCAGGTCAACAAGGTGGCGACGACCCAACCGACCGGGTGTTCCGCCGGCAGCACGATGCCGGTCAGGAAGACGACGGGTACCGCGGCCAGCATCAGATACGCGACGCTGTGGGTTGCCCCCTGCTCGTCGCGGAGCTGGTAACGCACCGTCCGCCCTCCCCCTCGTCACCCGAACAATCGGCCACCCGGAGGAAATCATGAGCCGTTGGCCGCCGGGCCGGACACTTCGCCGTCAGGCCGGGGTTCGGTCACGAGGGGTCAGGCCGGGGTTCGGTCACGAGGGATCAGGCCGGGATTCGGTCACGAGGGGCCAGGGTGACGCCGGCGCTGGCCACGGTCACCAGGGTGAGGGCGACGACTTCGGCCGGGCCCAGGCGTTGCCGGAGGATGATCAGGCCGGCCACGGCGGCGGCTGCGGGTTCGAGGCTCATCAGGATGCCGAAAACCCGAGTGGGGATGCGGCGCAGAGCGTTCAGTTCCAGGCCGTACGAAAGGACCGACGACAGTACGGCCACGGCGACCACACCGAGCAGGAGCGAGGGGTGGTTGGTCACTTCGGCTGCTCCGGCGGCGCCGAAGGGCAGCACCAGGACCGCCGCCACCGCCAGTGACACGGCCAGGCCGCCCGTGCCGGGAACCAGGCCGCCCAGGCGGGCGCTGAGCACGATGTACGAGGCCCAGAACAGGCCGGCCACGAAGGCGAGCACGAGGCCGGCGACGGGGGCCGAGCCACCGCTGTCGAGGCCGAGCAGCAGCACGCCGGCGGCAGCCAGCGCGGCCCACAGCAGGTCGAGCACGCGCCGGGTCTGTACGACCGCGAGGAGCAGCGGGCCCAGGAACTCGACGGTGACCGCGATGCCCAACGGGACCATGGACAGGGACAGGTAGAAGATCAGGTTCATGCCGGCCATCGCGACGCCGAGCAGTCCGGCGGCTCGCCACGCCGCCGGCGACCAGGTTCTCAGGCGCGGCCGGGTGAAGGCGGCCAGGATGATCGCCGCGAACGCCAGGCGCAGGAGGGTCACGCCGGAAGCGCCCAGCTCGTCGAAGAGGCCGGTGGCGATCGCGCTGCCCACCTGCACCGACGCGATGGCCGTGAGAGCCATCAGGAGCGCGGGGGCCTGGAAGCGGCGGCTCACCGGCGGCCGAGGCCCGAAGCCGGGGAGCCGGAAGACAAGGCGGAGCCGGAAGACAAGGGGGAACGGCTCATTCGGTGCGCAGGGCGACGACGGGGTCGAGGCGGCCGGCGCGCTGGGCGGGAACCACGCCGAAGACGATGCCGACGATCGCCGAGACGCCGAAGGCCAGGGCCAGCGACCACCACGTGATCGCGGCCGGGACCGGGGACAGCGCGTCGACCAGCAGCGCCGCGGTGACGCCGAGGGCCATGCCGAGCACGCCGCCGATCGTGGTCAGCAGCACCGCCTCGAGCAGGAACTGCACGCCGATGTCGCGCGGGCGGGCGCCGACGGCCTTGCGCAGCCCGATCTCCTTGGTCCGTTCGCGGACCGAGACCAGCATGATGTTGGAGACCCCGACGCCGCCGACGAGCAGGCTGATGCCCGCGATGGCAGCCAGCACCCCGGTCAGCACGCCGAGGATGTCGCCCAGCACGCCGAGGATCTGTTCCTGGGTAACGGCGCTGAAGTCGCTGTCCGGGTGGCGCTCGGTCAGGGTGTCGACGACGGCCGTGCTGAGCTGGTTGATGCGTTCGCGGTCGGGGGCCCGGATGGCCAGGCCGTCGATGCGCTCGGTGCCGAGCAGCCGCTGGGCCGCGGTGACGGGCACGTGGACCTCGCTGTCGCGGTCGACGCCGAGGCTCTGGCCGAGCCGTTCGAAAGTGCCGATGACCCGGAACCGGACGCCGCCGATGGTGATCTGCCGGCCGATCGGGTCGCGGTCGCCGAACAGGGTGGTGGCCGTGCCGGCGCCGAGCACCGCCACCCGGCGGCCGGTCGTCACATCCGTACGCGTGAGGTAGGAACCCCGGTCGAGCCGGCGCACGAAGACGGTCGGGGTGTTGTCGAGGACGCCCTGCATGCTGGCGAAGGCCGACCGGGAGCCGGCGCGCACGGTCTCGCCCGACGCGATCGTGGCGGCGACCCGGTCGCGGTCGCCGACCACGCGGGCCACGGCCTCGACGTCGTCCAGCGTCATCGTCGAGGCTGCGGGGGCCGACCCGGCTTCGAGCCGGCCCGGCACGACCAGCAGCAGGTTGGAGCCGAGCCCCTCGACCTGCTGTTCGATCTGGCCCTTGGTGCCGGTGCCGATGCCGACCAGGGCCACCACCGCGGCCACGCCGATGACCACCCCGAGCATGGTGAGAATGCTGCGCAGCCGGTTGGCCCGCAGCGCATCGAGCGCGACCCGCCATGCCTCGGCCACCCTCACGCGTCGGCCGCCGAGACGATCAGGCCGTCGCGCATGACGATCTGGTGCTCGGCGCGGGCGGCCACCTCGCGGTCGTGGGTGACGAGCACGACGGCGACGCCCTCGGCGTTGAGCGATTCGAGCAGGGCGAGCACCGACTGGCCGGTGGCCGAGTCGAGGTTGCCGGTGGGCTCGTCGGCCAGCAGCACCGACGGGCCGGTGACCAGGGCCCGGGCGATCGCCACGCGCTGCTGCTCGCCGCCGGACATCTGATTGGGGCGGTGGTCGACGCGGTGCGACAGCCCGACGCGGCCGAGCATCTCGGTGGCCCGGGCCCGCCGCTCGCGCCGGCCGATGCCGCGATAGACCAGCGGCAGGGCGACGTTGTCGCGGGCCGTGGTGCGGGCGAGCAGATGGAACGACTGGAAGACGAACCCGATGGTCTCGTTGCGCAGCTTGGCCATCTCGCCGGGGGTGAGCCCGGAGACGTCCCGCCCGCCGATCAGCAGGGTGCCGCCGGTGGGGCGGTCGAGGCCGCCGAGCAGGTGCATCAACGTCGACTTGCCCGAGCCGGAGGTGCCGACGATGGCCAGGTAGTCGCCCGGCTCGATGGTCAGCGACACGCCCCGCAGCGCGGGCACGGAGACGCCGTCGAGGTCGTAGGTGCGGCTGACGCCGGTCGCGACGATGGCCGCCGTCATGAGGGTCGGTCGCCCGGCTGGATCTCGTCGGCGCCCGAGACCGCGATGCGCTGGCCGGCGTCGAGGCCGCCGGTGACCTGGACGACGTCCTCACCCTGCACGCCGAGGGTCACCGGCACCCGCTCGTAGCTGTCGCCGCGGACGGCCCACACCGTGTCGCGCCCGTCGACGTTGATGATGGCCGAGGCGGGCACGGTGACGGCGTCGTCGGCCTCGCGCACCTGCAGCCGGATCACCGCGCTCATGCCGGGCCGGGGCGACGGCGCGTCCTCGCCCGGGGTGAGGTCGAGGCGTACCTTGTACGAAACCCCGCCGCGCGCCGACGTGGTCGGGAGCAGGTCGATCGAGCGGACGCTCGCCTCGTAGGCCGAACCGGTGGCCGCGTCGAGCTCGACGGTGGCCTTGACCCCGGGCTTGACCAGCAGCACGTCGGTCTCGTCGACCTCGGCCAGCAGCCCGAGGCGGCTCACGTCGACCACGGTGAACAGCGGGGTGCCGGCCGCGACGTAGGCGCCCCGGGGCACGGCCGTGTCGACGCCGGGCAGCCCACTGCCACCACCGGCCGCGGCCGGAGCGGCGCCGCCGGAGGACAGCAGGTCGCCCAGCGACGACGGACTCGCCCCGGCCGTGCCGCCGAACTGCACGACCCCCGCCACCGGCGCCCGCAGGGTCAGCGCCTCGACTGCCGCGTCGGCCAGCTCGTACGCCTGCTGGGCCTGCAGCCGCTGGGCCGCCGACAGCGAACTGACCGCCTCGCCCAGCGACGCCACGCCCCGCTCGACCGAGCGCAGGGCCGCGGCCGCCGCGGACGAGGCCGCCGAGTATTGCTGGTTGGCCGCGTCGACCTGTTTGAGCAGCACCTCGCGCAGGGCCGGGTCGGCGATCTTGGCGGCGGCCGCGCGGGCCTGCTCGAACGCGTCGGCCGCCTGCTTGTCGGTCTTGCGCCGTACGGCGAAGAAGCCGCTCGAGGAAGAGAAGCCGCCCCCACCGCGGGACGCCTCGTCGAGCGCCCGCTCGGCGGAACGGCGCCGGGCCTCGAGCTCGGGAGCGTCGATGACCGCTAGGACCTGACCCTTGGTGACCCGGCGGCCCGGCTCGACCCGCAGGTCGTCGAGGGTGCCGGCGGCGGGCGCGCTGACCGTGGCCGCGGCCCGGGCGGTCACCGAGCCGGGCGCCTCGACGATCTCGGCCACCGTGCCGCGCGCGGCCTCGCCCAGGCGCACGTCGGTCGGCTCGTCGCCGCAGGACGCGGCGGTCGACGAGGCCAGCAGGACCCCGGCGACGGCAAGAACAAAAGGGCGGCGGTGTTCGGACACGCACGCCACTCTATGTCGGCCCACCGACAAGAAAAGAACGAAGGCGGACCCCCCGCGGCGGCCCGCCTTCGTCGTACACAACTCACCGACCCGAAGACGGACGCCCGAACAAGAGCGGCCCGCCTTCGTCGTACACAACTCACCGACCCGTAGACAGACGCCCCAACAAGAGCGGCCCGCCTTCGTTCAGTGGTGAAGCGATCAGGTGCCGGGACGACGCCCGATCAGCTTGACCGTCATACCGATCTTGCCGACGTTCCAGTACGTGCGAGCGTCGTTCGGCAGAAGGTTCACGCAGCCGTGGGACCCGCGCCACTTGTCGTGGATGTAGGTCGTCTGGTGGAAGCCCTTACCGCCCTGGAAGCGCTGCCAGTAGGGCAGCCACACCTCGTACGGGTCGGACCATTCCTTCTTCGTGCGCTTGTTGATCTTGTAGGTGCCGGAGGGCGTGCGGTAGTTCTTCATGCCCGTGCGGACCACGGTCGGAGCGGCGAACTGCTTGCCGTTCTTCATGATCCACGACGTCTGCTGCGTCAGGTTGACGCAGAACGTGTAGCCCGACTTCTTCGGCTTGCACGCCGCGACCTTGGTGGCCGCGAGGCGCTTGGCCACGTCCCACGTCGTGGGGCCGGCCAGACCAGCGGCCGGCTGGATGCCGTACCGCGTCTGGAACTTCTTGATGATCTTGCAGTCGGCGGCGGACTGCTTGCCGTCGACCTTGGTCTTGCCGAACATGCCGATCTTGTTGATCAGCGTCTCGACCTGCTTCTGGTACTTGCCGGTCGAACAGCCCGCCGCGGCGGCTTTGGTCACCACTGTCGTAGCCACGGCGGCGCTCGCCCCGGCCGGTGACAGCGCCACCGCGCCGAGACCGCCGCCGACCATCGCCGCCAACGCGACGCCGGCCGCAACCCGTCTCGATCCCACTGTGGTTCCTCCCCAGAAACGTGTGCGCACATAGAAGCACAGCAGTGCCGCTCACGACTCCACGGGAAGGAGCGTGGCGCGAAACCGGTAGGTCACATCGGTCCGCGCGCACGCCGCTTGAGAGAAGTTCGTCAGGATTCCGGGGTCGCGAAATCCTGCACCCAGTACGGGGTGCGGTCGCGCGCGATGGCCAGGCCGACACCCATCTCGCGCAGCCGGCAGTCCAGGATGTTCTCGCGGTGGGTGGGGCTGTTCATCCAGCCGTTGACCACCTCGTACGCGCTGTCGGCGCCGCGGGCGATGTTCTCGCCGTAACGCTTCCACCTGTATCCCCGCTCGCTCACCCGGTCGCCCGCGCTGTCACCGCTGGGCGACTCGTGTGCGAAGTAGTCGCGGCGAGCCATGTCGGCCGCGTGGTCGTTGGCCGCCTCGATCAGCCGGCGGTCCAGAGTGAACGGATCGCAGCCGCCGTGCCGCCGGTTCTGGTTGATCAGGCGGAGGACGCGCTGCTGCACGGGCGCGGACGGGCTGGCCGAGACGTCGGACGCGGTGACGGCCTGGCGGGCGCCGGCCATCACGTCGGCGGCGGGCCGCTGCACCTGGCGCGGCTGTTCCCGCACGACCCTGGGCTGCTCGCGGTGCTGCTGCTTCGGCTGGGCCGCGAGGGTCTGATGCTTGGGCTGAGTGGGTGCCTGGGCATTATTTCGTACGGAATTCTGGGGCTGAGCCGGAGGCAGAGCGACCCGGTCCTGCTGCCGGCGCACGTGGTCGTCGCCCTGGGCGGAGGAACCGGGCCGGGAGCGGGAGTCGTCGAGTGCCGGCCCCCGACCGGCGGACGGCTCGCCGTCGCCGGAGTCGCCGGAGCCGTCACCCGCGAAGTTGTCGCCGCCGGAGAAGCTACTTCCGTCGTCACCGCCGCCGAACAGGCTCGGCCACCAGAAGCTGCTCCAGCCCGGCGTTTCCGGCCTCTCGTCGGCGGCCGCCGAGGTCGCCACGAAGCCGCCCCCGAGCAGAAGCGCCGCCGCCGCACTGACCACCACGACTGGTTTCCGCATACCCCGTAATCCCCATCCTCCAGGGCCACCCGGCCGCTCCGGGTCACCTCCACCGGAGGTCAACGTCACAAACCGGGCACGGTCACTTGCGCCCGCGCGGCCGTCACCGGGCAGGCACCGGCCGGCGTCGCTGCCACGGGTGCCGTCAGCAGGAGTTTTGCCGTTTCTCCGGGCAGCACGGCCGTCGCACAAACGCACCGACAAAACGGACAGTTCATGCGTACGGGGTAAGCCTGCGGTGCTGTTGTTCCCGTCCGTGCGGAGGTCGCAGCGCCGGGCAGCGGACTGGCAACCTCGTCGCGGTGCGCAATCGATACCTGGATCTGCTCCGTGCCGCCGCAATTGTCCGGGTGATCGTCTACCACCTGTTCGGCTGGCCCTGGCTGTCCGTCGTGCTCCCCGCGATGGGTGTCATGTTCGCGCTGGCCGGTTCGCTGACCGCCGCCTCGCTGACCAGGCGGGACGCCGCCCAGGTGGTCAGCTCCCGCCTGCGGCGCCTGCTCCCGCCCCTGTGGTTGCTGGGCCTGATCGCGGTGCCGGTCATGCTGGTCACCGGCTGGGCGGCCGAGGACGACGGCGAGCATCCGTTCAGCCCGGCCCGGCTGGCGTTCTGGATCCTGCCCCTCGGCGATCCGCCCGGCAGCGATCGGGCCGTGGACGTCTGGGAACCGCTCTGGTACCTCCGGGCGTACGTCTGGTTCGTCCTGCTCTCGCCGTTGCTGTTCGCCCTGTGGAAGCGGATCGGCTGGGCCACTGTCGCGCTGCCGCTGGTGATCATGGCCGGGCTCGGCGTGACCGGCTTCGAGCTGCCGGAGACGGCAGACGCCGCGCTGTGGGATTTCGTGGCGTACGGCGCGTGCTGGATCGCCGGCTTCGCCCATCACGACGGCCGGCTGCGCGGGCTGCGGCCGTGGCTGGCCTTCCCGGTCGCGCTGGCGCTCGCGGCGGGGGCGGCCTGGTTCGCGTACGACTACGGCACGTACGACCTGAACGACGTCCCCGAGTCGCAGGCGCTCTGGTCGCTGGCGTTCGTGCTGGTCGTGCTGCGCTGGCAGCCGCCGATGGGCTGGCTGGCCCGGATCCGCCCGCTCGACCACGCCGTCTCGGTGATCAACGCCCGGGCCGTGACCATCTATCTGTGGCACAACACCGCGATCGCCGCGGTGTGGCCGGTGCTGGCCTTCGTCGCGCTCGACGACCTGGCCGACCGCATCGGCCCGGCCACCGACCTGGTCGTGGCGCTCGTGCTCACGCTCGGCGCGATGATCGCCTTCGGCTGGGCCGAGGACGTGGCCGCCCGCCGCCGGCCACGCCTGTGGCCCGACACCGCCTCGGCCGCACCCCGGCCTCCGTCGCCCGAGCCCGAACCGGCGCCCGAGCCGGAGCCGGCCCTCTCGGCGCAGCCGACCGGCGCCCCGATGGCCCGCTTCTCGGCCGCGGCCGCGATGAGCCGGGCCCCCGCCAACTGGCCGCCCCTCCCCCGGACCACGACCCCCGAGGCCGGCCACCTGTCCGAGACCAGCCACCTGCCCGAGGCCGGCCACCTGCCCTCCGACGGCGTCCCGCCGACCGATGACGAACCGCTGCCCGGCGCCGAGCGGCACGACCCGGGCCTCCCCGTGGCCGGCCGCCGGCCCCATCCGACCGGCCCGGTCGAGCCGGTCGAGCCAGTCGACTGGTTCCGGTCCCCGCCGCTCGAACAGCGGGACGACCCGAGATGAGCGGTGTGAAGGAATCTCGGAAAAGCGGGATGAAGTCTCGCTAATCTGAGCGAATGCGGCAGTACGGACAAGTGCCCGCGCCCGCCGACGAGAGCGCGAGGGCCGGATTGGTTGCGCTCGTCTTCCGGGCCGGGCCGCTGCTGTGCGCGGTGCAGCTGGACGAGGTCGTGGAGACCATGCGGCCGCTGGAGGCTCGCGCTCTGGCCGGCACCCCGCCCTTCGTGCGCGGCATCACCGTGCTGCGCGGCGTGCCCACCCCGGTCATCGACGTGTCGCGGCTGCTCGGGGGTGGGCCGGCCGACGCCGAGCGCTACCTGGCCGTCCGCACCGAGCGCGGCACCATCGCGCTCGCGACCGGCGAGATCCTCGGCATCCGGGTCGTCGAGGCCGAGCCCACCGGTGGCCACCCGGCGCTGCTCGGCGGCGGCAGCACCCGCATGGTCGCGGGCGTCGGCACCCTCGGCGCCGAGCCGCTCCTGCTGCTGCAGAGCCTGCGCGCGGTGCCCGACGAGGTGTGGGAAGCGGCTGCCGTGAACGCGGGTGAGCCCTCGTGAGCGACTCGGCGCACATCGCCCGCTTCCGCGAGCTGCTGGCCCGGCTGCTGGGCTGGACCTTCGCCGACAACGACGCCCCACCGCTGGCCGGTCTGCTGCGGGACCGGGCCGCCGACCACGGGATGAGCGTCAGCGCCTACCTGGCCCGGCTGGCCTCGCGGCCCTGGGACGCCGAGCTGTCGGTGCTCGTCGAGCGGCTCAGCATCACCGAGACCTACTTCTTCCGGCACGGCGAGCAGTTCACGGCGCTGCGCGAGGACGCCCTGCCCGAGCGGGCCGACGCGCGCTCGTCGCAGCGGATCCTGCGGATGCTCTCGGTGGCCTGTTCGTCCGGCGAGGAGGCGTACTCGCTGGCCATCAGCGGGCGGCAGGTGCGGTCCGACCCCGACTGGATCATCGACGTGACCGGCATCGACGCCAATCCGGCGGTGCTGCGCAAGGCGGAGGCGGCCTGGTACTCCGCGTGGTCGCTGCGGGAGACGCCGGACGCGGTGCGCCGGCGCTGGTTCCGTCCCGACGACAGTGGTTTCCGGGTGGTCGACGAGATCCGCCGGCTGGTGCGTTTCCAGCGGACGAACGTGGCCGAGCCCGGGGACGGCGTCTGGAACCACGGCCAGTACGACGTCATCTTCTGCCGCAACCTGCTGATGTACCTGACCCCGGCGGTGACCTCGGCGCTGGTCGAGCGGATGACCAACGCGCTCGCGCCCGGCGGCTATCTGTTCCTCGGGCACACCGACTCGCTCGGCCGCGACCCGGCCGGGCTGGAACTGCGGCACACCCACAAGACGTTCTACTACCGCCGCGCGGGTGGCCCGCCCCCGGCCCAGCGGATCTCGTCGCCGGCGGCCCCGGGTGAGCCGTCGTCCCCGGCGGCCCGGGTGCCGGGAACCCCCGTGCCGCCGCCGGACGAGAACGTCTACGAGCGGAGCCTGGACCTGCTGCGGCAGGAGCGTTTCAACGCCGCCCTGGAGCTGATGGCCGCGCCCCGGACCGGCCCGTCGCGCGCCCGCGACGAACTGCTGCACGGCGTTCTGCTCGCCCAGTCGGGCCGGCTCGACGAGGCGATCGAACTGGCCCGCCGGCTGAGCGAGGAGAACGGCCTCAACGCGGACGCGCACCAGTTGCTCGGGCTCTGCCTGGAGGACGGCTCGGCGGTGGCTGAGGCCATCGGGCAGTACCGCCTGGCCGCGTACCTGGACCCGGGGTTCGCCCTGCCCCGGATGCGGCTGGGGCAGCTCGCGCGGCGGCAGGGCGACGACCGCGTCGCGGCCGGTGAGCTGGAGCGCGCGCTGGAGCTGCTGGCGCGGGAGGACGACGATCGCATCACCCTGTTCGGCGGGGGTTTCGGTCGCCTCGCGCTGACCGTGGTGTGCCGCTCCGAACTCGACGCGTGCGGGGTACGCCCGTGACCGTCCGCTCCGGCGCGGTCTCCCGGCGCGTCGACCGGCTGCGCGACGACTTCGACCGGTCCTTCGCCGAGCCCGCCCGCAGCCACGACGAGGAGCATCTGGAGCTCCTGACCATCCGGGCCGGCGGGCGCCCGTACGCGATCAAGCTCTCGCAGAGTTCCGGCGTGCACCCCGACCGCCCGGTGACGCCCCTGCCCGGGCCGGTGCCCGCCCTGCTCGGCCTGGCCGGATTCGCCGGCGCGGTGGTGCCCGTCTACGACCTCGCCGCGCTGCTCGACCATCCGGTCGCCGAGGTGCCGCGCTGGCTGGTCCTGGCGGCCGGCACGCCGCCGCTCGGGCTGGCCTTCCACGAGCTGGACGGGCACGTGCGGGCGGCCGTCTCGGACATCATCCGCGAGACGGGTCAGGACGGCGAGGACGGCGGCCACGGCCGCGGCGGCACCCTGCGCGGGCTCGTCGACCTGCCCGGCGGCAGCCGCCCGATCATCGACATCCCGGCCGCGCGGGCCCTGGTGCACGCGCTGGCCGGACACGCGCAAGCCACCGACGAGGAGAACGCACCATGATGGCCGAACGCACTTTCGGCACGAAGCTCGCCGCCGGCTTCGGGCTGACCTTGGCGCTCACGCTGCTGATGACGGCGACCTCGGTGCTGACCCTGCGCTACGTGATGAACAGCAAGGACAACGTGATCACGTCGGCGCGGGTGAACCTGGTCGGCTCCGAGGAGCTCAACAGCCACATGGAGTCGCGGATCGCCGACTACCGCGCCTACCTGCTCACCGCCTCCGACGAGTATCTGCGCGCCACCGAGCAGGATCGGACGGAGTTCCTCGCCGAGGCCGCCGAACTGCGCGAGTCGATGACCGACACGCCGTCGCACGAGCTGCTGGACGCGGTCGCCGCAGCCGAGGAGAAGCACGCCGCCCTGCTGGCGCCGGTGATGGAGCAGCGCTCGCGGCTCAGCGACCTGCGCAACGTCACCCAGCTCGCCGGCAACCAGGAGCTCAAGGCGGCCCGGATCGCCGTGCAGCAGGCGCTCGCCGGGCTCATCGATCGGCAGTCGATCGTGGTGGACAGCCGCCGGGACGAGTCGTCGAGCCGCGCCACCATGGCGAGCGCGTTCATCATCGTGATCGGCGCGGTGCTCATCCTCGGGTCCGCCGCGGTGGCCTGGAAGCTGAGCCGCGACCTGCGCCGGGAGGTGGGGGCCGCGGTCGGCCACATCCAGAGCTCCTCGGCCGAGCTCGAGGCGGCCGCCGCGCAACAGGCTTCCGGCGGCCGGGACCAGGCCAGCGCGATGAACGAGATCACCACGACGATCAGCGAGCTGCTGATCACCTCGCGGCAGATCGCGGACAGCGCCCAGCGGGTCTCCAAGATCGCTGAGGAGACGGCGGAGGCCGCCCGCACCGGCGACGCCACCGTGGAGCAGACCCGGACGTCGATCGCCGCCATCCGCACCCAGGTCGACCAGATCGTGCAGCACATGCTCGCGCTGGGCGAGAAGTCGCAGCAGATCGGCGGGGTCGCCGACCTGGTGTCCGAGCTGGCCGAGCAGACCAACATCCTGGCCATCAACGCGACCATCGAGGCCAGCGGCGCCGGCGAGTGGGGCCGGCGGTTCGCGGTGGTCGCCGAGGAGATCCGCAAGCTGGCCGACCGGACGGCCGGGTCGGCCAAGGAGATCCGGGCGCTCATCGAGGACGTCCGCGGGGCGGTGAACACGACCGTGATGGCCACCGAGATCGGCGCCAAGGCGGTCGACTCCGGGTCGCGGCAGTTCGACGACGCCACCAGCTCGTTCCGCCGGATCGCCGGGCTGGTCTCGACCACCAGCGACGCGACCCGCGAGATCGAGCTCTCCACCAAGCAGCAGACCACCGCCGTCGAGCAGGTGAACATCGCGGCCTCGGACACCGCCCGGGTCACCCGCGAGACCGAGGCCAGCGCCGTGCAGACCAAGCAGACCGCGGCCCACCTCAGCACGCTCTCCAGCGAGCTGCTGGACCTGGTCGGCACCGGGCGACACTGACATGGGGGCCGAGCTTGCAGTGCCATGCCCCCCTCGCCCTCGTCTGCGAGGCCGTCGGAGGCGCACGCGGTGTGCCACTCGGTGCAGTCGGTCATGACGCGGGATCCGCTGCGCTACTTCCGGATCGAGGCGAAGGAGCTGATCGACCAGATCAGCGCCGGCGTGCTCGACCTGGACCAGCAGCCCGAGGCCGACGTGGTGGCCCGGCTGCTGCGGTTCGCACACACGCTCAAGGGCGCGGCCCGGGTCGTCAAGCAGCAGGAGATCGCGGACCGGGCCCACGAGTTTGAGGAGGTGCTGGTCCCGCACCGGGACGAGAGCATCCCGGCGCTCCCGGCCGACCAGATGCGCGAGCTGCTGCGCCTGAACGACGAGATCTCCGGATTCGTGACGGCCCTGTCGGCGCCCGCGCCACCGGCGGCCGAGCCGGCGCCCGCCGAACCGGAGGAGCCGATCCGCACGGTTCCGCTGAACGCGCCCACCACGCAGGCCGAGGTCGATCAGGCCCACGTCGACGCGGAGCTGGCCCGGGGGGCCGACGCGGCCTCGGACCGGCCCGAGCGGGCCGCCACGGCCGACCTCGACGACCTGCTCGACGCCATCGGCGAGGCCAGCTCCCGCATCGCCCCGCTGCGCGACGGCGGCCGGACGCTTAACCGCCTCCACCGCAAGGTCGAGACGCTCGGCGAGCGCATGCGGGTCGGGCGCACCACCGTCTCGGACGCCTCCGCCCGCACCTCCGTGCGACGGCTGGCGGGTGAGCTGGGCGTGCTCGGCCGCCGGCTCACCGACGCCGTGGACCAGGTCGAACGCGAGCTCGACGAGGTGCGCGGCCGGGCCGAGGGGCTGCGCCTGGTGCCGGCCGGATCGATCTTCACGGCGCTGCGCCGGGCCGTGCGGGACGCGGCCGACGCCGAGGGCAAGCCGGTGCGGTTCCAGGCCAGCGGGGCCGACGTCCGGATGGGCCCGAACCTGCTCAACCTGATCAGCGGCGCCTACCTGCACGTCGTGCGCAACGCGGTCGTGCACGGCATCGAGGCCGAGGAGCAGCGGGTCGCGGCCGGCAAGCCCGTCGAGGGCACGGTCGCCGTGCACGTCGAGCGGCGCGGCCGGTACGCCGAGTTCCGCTGCACCGACGACGGCCGCGGTTTCGACCTGGCCGCCCTGCGCCGCACCGCCGAGGAGCGCGGCCTGCTCGCCCCCGGCCTGGATCCGGGCCCGCAGGGACTGATCGACCTGGTGCTGCACGGCGGGATCAGCACCGCGCCCGGTGTCACCGAGGTGGCCGGCCGCGGCATCGGCATGGACGTCGTCCGGGACGTGGCCCTGCAACTGGGCGGCGAGGTGTCCATCGCCAACCGGCCGGGCCAGGGCGCCACCGTACGCCTGATCGTGCCCCTCACCCTGCTCAGCATGAACGGGCTGATCGTCGAGGCCGCCGGCGCCACCACCACGATGCCGCTGGACGCGGTGCGCCGGTGTGTGCGGCTGAGCCCCGACGAGGTGGCCACCGCGACCGCCACCGCCCGGCTCGCCCACGAGCGCGAGGTGCTGCCGTTCCTGCCGCTGGCCCAGGCGCTGCGGGTGCCGGCCGGGGAGGAGCCCCGCTCCGGGGTCGCGGTGGTGCTGACCGCCGACCGCGACACCGTGGCGATCGGCGTCGACCGGCTGGCCGGCATCTCCACGCTGGTCGCCCGCCCGCTGCCGGATCTGGCTCCGGCCGCCCCGGTGATCGGCAGCGTCTCGATCGACCTGGACGGCAACCCCCGGCTCGTGCTGGACGCGCACGGGCTGGTGGCCGAGGCCCGGCAGGAGAGCACCACCGCGCGCGGCGACGCCTCGGCGGCGGCCAGGCCCAGGATGCCGATCCTGGTCGTCGACGACTCGCTGACCACCCGCATGCTCGAGCGCAGCATCCTCGAGTCGGCCGGCTACGAGGTCGACCTGGCCGCCTCGGGCGAGGAGGGCCTGGAACGGGCCCGCAGCCGCCGGTACGGCCTCTACCTGACCGACATCGACATGCCCGGCATCGACGGCTTCACGTTCGTCGCCCGGACCCGGGCCGACCCGCAGCTCGCCCACGTGCCGGCGATCCTGGTGAGTTCGCGAGCCAGCGCCGAGGACAAGCGCCGCGGCATCGAGGCGGGCGCCTCGGCGTACGTGGTCAAGGGCGAGTTCAACCAGGAGGAGCTGCTCACGCACATCCGGAGGCTGATCCTCTGATGATCCGTGTCCTGCTCGTGGAGGACTCCGCGACCATGCGCCACCACCTGCGCGAGTCGCTCGCCGCCGACCCCGAGCTGCGGGTGGTGGGCGAGGCGACCGACGGGGGCGACGCGGTCGCGATGGTCGCGCGCCTGCGGCCCGACGTGGTGACCATGGACATGATGCTGCCGACGATGAGCGGCCTGGCCGCCACCGAGCACATCATGGCCGAGCACCCGACGCCGATCCTGGTCGTCTCGTCGGCCGACCGCAAGGAGCTGTTCAGCACGTACAACGCGCTGGCCGCGGGGGCGGTCGACGTGCTCGAGAAGCCGCGCGGCGACGCCACGGACGCCAACTGGGGGCGGCGGCTGTGCGCGGCCGTCCGCCTCGTCTCGCGCATCCGGGTGATCACCCACCCCCGGGCCCGGCTGGACGGTCGCGGCCGCCCCGGCGCCGAGACGCCGACCGCTCCGCCGGTCGCCACGCCGTCCGCGGCGTCGCTGTCCGACGCCCTGCGCGTGGTCGCCCTGGGCGCCTCGACCGGCGGCCCGGGCGCGCTGACCGAACTGCTGCGCGCGCTGCCGGCCGGCTTCCTGCCGCCGGTGCTCTGTGTGCAGCACATCGCGGCCAGCGAGCCGTTCGCCGTCGCGTTCTCGGACTGGCTGGCCGGGCAGACCGGCCGCGACGTCAGCTACGCCCGGGACCGCACGCCGGTGGCCGCGCTGACCGGCCGGGTGGTGCTCGCCCCGCCCGACCGGCACCTGCTGGTGCGCGGCGGGATGCTCCGGGTCACCGACGGTCCGCCCCGGCACTCCTGCCGTCCCTCGGTCGACGTGCTCTTCGAGTCGGTGGCCGCCGAGTACGGCGCGACCGCGGCCGGCTGCCTGCTCACCGGCATGGGTCGGGACGGCGCCGAGGGACTGCTGACCATGCGGGCCCGGGGCGCGGTCACCTTCGCCCAGGACGAGGCGAGCTGCGTCGTGTACGGGATGCCCCGCGAGGCCGCCCTGCTCGGCGCGGCCGCCTACGTGCTGTCGCCGGCCCGGATGGCAGCCCGGATCGTCGAGCTCCAGCCCGCGGGGAGCCGGCGATGATTCCCCGCGTGCTGATCGTGGACGACAGCCTCACCGTCCGGATGGACCTGCACGAGACCTTCGAGGCGGACGGCTTCCGCACGATCTTGTGCGCCACCGGGAGCGAGGCGCGGGCGGCCTTCGTCGGCGACGACTTCGACGTGGCCGTGCTCGACGTGCTGCTGCCCGACGCCGACGGGCTGGAGCTGCTCACCGAGCTGCGCGGCATGCCGAGCCGGGCCCAGGTGGTGACCGTGCTGCTGAGCAGCGAGGACGAGGTCGCCGACCGGCTCGCGGGGCTACGCATCGGCGCCGACGAGTACGTCGGAAAACCGTACGATGCAGGATACGTCGTGGCCCGGGTGCGCCAGCTGCTGCGCGAGGGCCCGGCCCGCGCCGACGACCGCACCACCGTTCTCATCGTGGACGACAGCATGACCTTCCGCGAGCAGCTGCGGGAGCTGCTCGAGAGCGAAGGCTACGCCGTGCTGACCGCCCCCAGCGGCGAGGACGGCCTGCGCGTGGCGGCCGACCGGCGGCCGCAGGCGGTCATCGTCGACGGCGTGATGCCCGGCATCGACGGCGCCACCGTGATCCGCCGCATCCGGCTCGACCCGGCGCTGCGCGACATCCCGTGCATCCTGATGACCGCCGCCGACGACTACGCCACCGAGCTTCAGATGCTCGACGCCGGCGCCGACGCGTTCGTGCGCAAGCAGCAGAACCTGGCGATCGTGCCGGCCAAGCTGAACGCCGTGCTGCGGCAGAGCTCCGAGCAGCTCCCGATCGACCGGACCGGCAGCCTGCACGGGCCGAGCAAGGTGCTCGCGCTGACCCCGGACCGGCAGCGGCTGGCCGACCTGGCAGCGGCGCTGCGTGACGAGGGCTACAACGTGATCCCGGTGGCCGCCACCGACGACGCGCTCGACCTGCTCGCCGCCCAGCCGGTGGACTGCATCGTGCTGGGTCTCGGCCTCTCGGGCGATCTGGGCCGGGAGGCGTGCCGGCGGATCAAGGAAGTGCCGGTGATCGGCGAGACCCCGGTGGTGATGACCGGGACCACCGACGACGACATGCTGGCCTGCCTGGAGGCGGGGGCCGACGATTACGTACGGGCGGATTCCGGCGCCGAGGCGCTGCGTGCCCATGTGCGTACGCAGATCCGGCGCAAGCAGTCGCACGACGAGAGCCGCCGCATCCGCGAGGAGCTGATGCGCCGCGAGCTGGACGCCGCCGAGGAACGATCGGCCCGGCAGCTGGCCGAGACCCGCGCAGCCCTGGTCGAGGAGCTGGAATGGCGCAACCGCGAGCTGGAGGCGTTCTCGGGCTCGGTCTCGCACGACCTGCGGGGACCGCTCCAGGTGATCAGCAGCTTCGCCGAGCACATGCTGGACGACGAGGACGACCCGCTCAGCACCGAGATGCGGCGCCGGCTGAGCCGCATCCAGGCGGCCGCGCACCGGATGGCCGACCTGGTCGAGTCGCTGCTGATCCTGGCCCGGGCCAGCCGCGGCGACCTGCGCCGGTCCGAGTTCGACCTGACCGCTACGACGTGGCAGGTGATCGGCGAGGTCGAGGCGCGCGACCCGGAGCACAAGGTCGCCTTCACCGTCCGCGACGGCATGGGCGCGGACGCCGACGAGGGCCTGGTCCGGGTGATCCTGGAGAACCTGATCAACAACGCCGTGAAGTTCACGCGCAAGGTCGAGCGCCCCGCGATCGAGGTGGGCGAGACGGCCGAGGGGTTCTTCGTGCGCGACAACGGCGCGGGCTTCCCCGCGGGCAAGGCCGGCGAGCTGTTCCGGCCGTTCGCCCGCCTGCACAGCGCCGAGGACTTCCCCGGCACCGGCATCGGCCTGACCACGGTGCACCGGGCAGTCGAGCGCCACGGCGGCGAGATCTGGGCCCAGGGCGAGGACGGGCGCGGCGCGACCTTCTGGTTCACGCTGCCCCCGGCCCCGCCGTCCGGCGGACCCGACCGGCGGGCCCAGGCCCGCCGGACCGGCTGAGCACTACTTGACGTACGTGAGGCCGTCCGAGATGACGGTCGGGCGGCCCTTGGTGCCCACGACGACGACCGAGACGGTGTGGGCGCCGGCGGTGAGCGCCTTGACCCAGATCGTCTGGCGGTGGGAGGTGGCCGACGCCCTCGTGTCCACCGTGGTCACCTTGACGCCGTCGACGTAGATGGCGGCCTGACCGGTCGCCGTCGTCCGGGTGAAGGTCAGCGCGGCCGAGCGCCCGTTGAAGACGTACGCCAGCTTGGCGTTCTTGGCCGTGGCAGCCAGCGCTCTGCCACCCAGATAGGTCGTGGCGGCGGACCGGGTGGTCCACGTGCCGGTGCGCTTGGCCGACGTCTCGGGCATCTGGACGATCGTCCGCGAGACGGTCGAGACGCCCTCGTTGTAGGCCATGTCCGAGGCCTGCACGGTGTACTTCACGGCCACGTTCGGCTTCACCGTCGCGTTCCACAGCGTCGAGGTGCCGAGCATCATGACCTGATTCGGCGACAAGGACATCTGACGGGCGATCCTGCCGTTGTTGTCGGCCGCCTTGAAGTTCACCGCGACCGGCACCGAGGTGGCCGAGTACGTGCCGGTCTTCAGGGCGACCCAGGGCGCGGTCGGGAAGGTCGGCTTGGTCACGTCGCCGATGACCTTGGTGACCGGCGTGATGTCGGTGGCGCCGGTGTCGTGCACCACGCGAACCGCCGCGTTGTGCGAGCCGGGTGACACGGTGACGGTCGCCGAACTGGTGGTGGAGGTCGCGACCACCTTGCTGTCGACGAGCACGTCGAACCGGCTGATCCGGGCCGGGTCGCCACCGACGGTCCAGCTCACCCGGCCCTTGTCGCGAACGTAGTAGGCGCCGGTGGCCGGTTCGCCGCCGCTGATCCCGGTGATGGCCAGTCCGGGCAGCGCCGCCCGGCCCCGGACCTGGCCGAGCAGCGGGTGGAACAGGTCGCCCGGGCACTCCGTCTCGGCGCCGTCGCGGTGACCGGCGATGCGCGGGAAGGGCACCGTCGTGCCCTTCGGCCACTTCATACCGTCGATGCCGGCGACCAGCGTCGTGGTGCTGGTCGGGTCGTTGCCGTACGCGCCGAGACGGGACGCCGCGAGCTTCGCGATCGAGGTGAGGGCGGCGTTGCTCGGCCGCACGGTGGTGTAGTCGCCGATCAGCGCGATCCCGGTGGTCGCGGTGTTGAAGCCGGCCACGTGCGCGCCCACCACGGCCTTGGTGACGCCGCCCTTGCGGCCCTCGTAGATCGTTCCGCAGTTGTCGACGAGGAAGTTGTAGCCGACGTCGTCGAAGCCCTCGGAGATGTCGGTGGCCATGATGGCGCGGACGAAGTCGGGGGCGTCGGCGCAGCTCTTCGGGAACTCGGTGCCGGTGTGGTGCACCCACACCAGCTTCACGCCCTCCGGGGCCACGGTGGACGGCGCCTTCACCAGCGCCTCGTTCGCCTTCCAGCCGGTCCGGGAGACGTAGGCCGGCATCGGCGGCTTCGTCGCCGACGTCGGCGACGGCGTGCTCGCCGAAGCCGGCGGCGTGGCCGTGGTGGTCTTCGGGGGCGTGGTGGTCTTCGGGGGCGTGGTAGCCGTGGGCGGCGGAGGCGTGGTGGTGGCCTGGACGGCCGGCGCGGTGGTCGCGACCGGCGTCGGCCCGGCCGATGCGGGCGGCGCCGGGACCGGCTCGCCGCCACCGCGGCCACCGGACTCGGGCGCGTTCGGATCAACGAGCTTCAGCAGCAGCCCGGCCGGGAGCGGCTTGGCGGCAGCGCCGACGAGCCGGGCCGCCACGCCGTCCGACGGGCCGGCCCAGAGCGGGGTGGTGCGTCCGCGCGCCCGGGCCCGCTCGCCCGCCAGGTCGGGCGCGTCCTCGGCGATCGACAGCGACTTCCAGCCGGTCCACTCGCCGGTGCGGACGCTGCGGGTACGCACCTGCACCGTGCCGTCCGGCGCGTCCTCGGGGCTGTTCCAGCTGACGCTGACCATGCTGAACCGCTCGGTGGACCGCTGCGGCAGCGAGAACTTACGGCCCAGCGAACCGAGGTCGACCTGGTCGATGCGGATGCCCGAGGGCTTGGCCACAACCGGCTTCGCGCCCACCGCGGCGGGCGCCGAGGCCACCGATTCCGGCAGTGCCACCGGCACCGCGTCGTCGGGCCAGGCCAGGACGGCGACCCCGCCGCCCGCCGCGAGCACCGCGGCCGCTATCCCGATGCCTATCCCCAGTCGACGCCTCACGCTGACCCCCGTTGATCTCGACAAAAGCCGGGCGTGAGGGTACCGAACGACTGATCAATCCACTGCCCCGAACCAGGGCCGGCAGGGCGGGAACCCCGTCACCGTCACGTCAGCGCCGGGCCAGCGGTCGGCGGTGAGCCGGAAATGCCGAAGCTCGGCGACGTCGCCTCCGGTGTCGACGATCCGGCTGACCCCGTTCTCGGTGTAGCCGACCCGGCGCGACACACCCGCCGAGGCGGCGTTGGTGGTGGTGGCCGACGTGACCGCCGCGACGGCGCCGAGCTCGCCGAACGCGAACTGGAGCACCGCCGTGCGCATGGCCACCCCGAGCCCCCGCCCGCGCGCCCCGGGCACCAGCCACGACGCCGAGTCGACCGTCCTCAGCGCCGGGAAGTTGTCGCCCTCGAGGGTCTGCACACCGACCAGGCCGCCGCCGTGCGAGACCGCGAAGTGCAGCACCCACGACTCCGGCGACCAGGTGCCCAGCGCCCGCCAGTAGCCCTGGCAGAACAGTCGCCGCTCGTTCTCGGCGAAGCTCTGCGACGCGAACAACGCCAGTCGCGGGTCGTGCCCGACGTCGCCGGGCAGGACCGCCGCCAGGTGGGGCAGGTCGGCCTCGGTCATCGGGCGCAGCACCACGTCGCGGAAGGCCAGCCGGAGGCCGAACAGGGGCCAGAACTCGTCCATGCCCTGCTCTATAGCGCATCCGGCCGGCCTTCCGCCCCCCGATTACTCCGCGGCGAGCGCGGCGACGGGGCTCACCCTGGCGGCGCGGCGGGCGGGCAGCACGCCGGCCAGCGCGGTCAGCGCGACCAGGACGGCGAAGACCACCGCGAGCTGGGCGACCGGCACGGTCAGGGGCGCGTTGACGCCCAGCGCCTTCACGGCCAGCCAGGCGTACGGAACCCCGAGCGCCAGCCCGAGGGCGGCGCCGATCACCCCGTACAGTGCCGATTCGGCCGTCAGCATGGTCCGCAGACCACCCTTGGAGAGGCCGACCGTGCGCAGCACCCCGGACTCGCGGACCCGCTCGACCACCGACAGCGCGGTCGTGGTGCCGACGCCGACCACCGCGATGATGACCGTGAGGCCGATCAGGCCGATCACGATCACCAGCAGCGCGGTGACGTTGTCGTTGATCTGGTCACGCTGGTCGGCCAGCACGTCGATGCGCCACTTGCCGCCGGCCGCGGCCTGCACGTCCTGGATCGCCCGGTTGCCGTCGGTGCGGGCCCGCTCGCCGCTCGCCGCCGCGTCGGCCAGCACCCCGGAGTACGTCGCCGGCGCGCCCAGCCTGGTCAGGTCGGCCGGGTCGAGCACCGCCGAGGCGTGCAGCGGCGCGTCTTCGGGCAGCACAGCGGCCACCGTCAGCTTGGCCGAGCGCTTGGCCGCCACGAAGTCCACCTGGTCACCGACCCTGGCCCCGGTGACGTCGGCTGCGAAGCCGGACAGCACCACCTTGCCGGGACCGGCCGCGGCCAGCGACCCGGACGCCGCGGCCAGCTTCTTCAGCTGCGGCAACCCGCTCATCACCAGGTCGGTGACCGGCAGCTCGAGCTGCCCGCCGATCTTGGCGTCCAGCCGCCGGTACGGGCTGACGTTGCTGATCTTGTCATTCTTCCGCAGCTGCTCGACCAGGGTGGCCGGCACCGGGTCCTGGTCCACGCCGGTCAGCTCGTAGTCCGACGGCGAGGACACGGCCGTCTCCCGGTCGACCAGCACCCGGAACGACGCGCCGCCGACCAGGGCGCCGGCGATCAGCGTGACGCCGAGCGCCACCACCACCGAGACCGCGGCGGCCCGGCGCGGCGCCGAGCCCACTCCCCCGGCAGCCAGCCGGCCGACCGGGCCCGAGCGCCGGATCGGCCAGCCCAGCACGGCCAGCACCGGCCGCACCAGCACCGGGCCCAGCGCCACCAGGGCGAAGAAGGCGAACGCGCCGGACGCGACGATGGCGAACAGCATGGGCTGGGCGTCGTAGTTCTTCGGGTCGCGGCCGGGCAGGTTCGTGACCACGTAGCCGGCGAGCAGCACCGCGCCCACGGTCAGCAGCAGGCCGATGGCCCAGCGCAGCCTGCCGATGTCGCGCCGCGCCCCGGTCGTGCCGGAACCGCGCAGCGCCTCCAGCGGCGAGACCCGCGAGGCCGACGCGGCCGGGGCGAGCACGGCCAGCACGGTGATGCCGACGGCCAGCGCGATCGTGCCGAGCGCGGCCGGCACCGGTACGCCGGGTGAAGCGATCTGCTTGCCGAACCACCCGGCCGCGGTCGGCACGAGATGGCCCACGCCGAGCGCGATCAGCACGCCCACCGTGCCGGTGGCCAGGCCGGTCAGCGCGCCCTCGGCGGCCAGCGCCCCGGTGATCGAGCGGCGACCGGCGCCGACCGCCCGCAGCAGGGCCAGCTGGCGCATCCGCTGGGCGAACACGATGCGGAACGTCGACGTGGCGACCAGGCCCGCCGCGACCACGGCGATGGCGACGAACATCGCGATCACGGCGAAGATCGCGTTGACGTCCGAGACCTTGGCCTCGGCCTCCTCGTGCCGCACCGTGGCGCCGTCACTGGCCTGCGGCCGCGAGTCGGCTGGCACCCCGGCGAAGACGTCGTTGATCCGGCTCTGGACGGCGGCCTGATCCGCGCCGGGGGCCACGCGGACGTCGATCTGGCTCAGGAACGGCGCGCCGGTCAGCTTCACCAGGTCGGCCGTGGGGGCGTACGCCTGGAAACCGAAATCGTCGCGGGCCGCGACCACCCCGACCACCGTGAGCTTCGACTTGGGCAGGGGGTCGCCCTGCTCGTCGTAGCGGATCTGGACGTCGACCGTGCTGCCCAGCTCGAGACCCATCCGCTCGACCGTGCGCGGGCTGACCGCGACCTCGCCCGGCGCCGACGGGAACCGGCCCTGGCTGACCGTGGTCAGCGCGAGCGGCCCGGCGCCCGGGTCGGCCAGCAGCTGCAGATACTCGCCGCCGACCTGGCCGCCGTAGTCGATCCGGCCGACCGCCTCCTCGACGCCGGCCGCCTTCTGCACGGCGGCCAGCAGCTTGGCGTCGATCGTGCCGTTGCGCACGACCACGTCGACCGCCTCGGGGGTGCCGCTGAGGCCGTTGAGCACGTTGCGCTCGGTCATCTGCTGGGCGAGCACCGTGGCGTAGACGACGAACGAGACCACCAGCACGGCGAGGCCGGTGAGCAGCAGGCGCGACGGGCGGCGGGCCACACCGCGCAACTGGGTGCGGAGCACGCTCATCGCGCGACCGCCAGGCTCTGCAGGGCGTCCGACACCGAGGTGATGTCGGGGTGGTCGATCTCGCCGGCGACCCGGCCGTCGGCCAGCAGCACGACGCGGTCGGCGTACGCGGCGGCGCCCGGGTCGTGGGTCACCATCACGATCGTCTGGCCCAGCTCGCGTACGGAATTGCGCAGGAACAACAGCACCTCGGCCCCCGATCGCGAGTCCAGGTTGCCGGTCGGCTCGTCGGCGAACACCACCTCGGGCCGCGACATCAGCGCCCGGGCGATGGCCACGCGCTGCTGCTGGCCGCCGGAGAGCTCGCCCGGCCGGTGGTCGAGGCGGCTCGTGATCCCCAGCGACTCGGTCAGGTGGCCGTAGAGGTGCGGGTCGGGTCGGCGGCCGGAGAGCTCGAGCGGCAGCATGATGTTCTGCGCCGCGGTCAGCTGCGGCAGCAGGTTGAAGGCCTGGAAGACGAAGCCGATGCGCTCCCGGCGCACCTTGGTCAGCACCCTGTCGGGCTGCTTGGTCAGGTCGGTGCCGCCGAGCAGCGCCTGCCCCGAGGTGGCGGTGTCCAGGCCGGCCAGGCAGTGCATCAGGGTGGACTTGCCGGACCCGGACGGTCCCATGATGGCGGTGAACTGGGCACGGGCGAAGCCGACGGTGACACCGTCCAGCGCCCGGACCGCCGTGTCCCCACTGCCGTAGACCTTGACCAGGTCGACGGCGGCGACCGCGGCCAACGTGTCCACGCTCTGCGTCTGCATGATTTCTCCGCTCAATGACGTTCTCGACGCGGCACATCATGTGGGGAGCCGATCGGCCGGCACATCAGCCGCAGGCCAGGCCCCCAATCCGGGGCGGATCTGTCTTTCGGCCGATGGGAGCCCCCGGACCAGCGCATACGCTGGACGACGATGCAGACCAACCCCAACCGGACGATCCTTCGCCGCCTGGCGCAGTTCCTCGCGCTCTTCGGGATGGCGCTGCTCGGCCTGTTCGACGTCGTCCAGGGCATCTTCAACGGCTCCGAGGTGCTGGGTCTGATCCAGGTCGGACTCGCCCTGGCGGCGGCCGCGGTGTGGCTGCCCGTGCACCGCACCGGCTCGACCCGGCTGCCCAAGGCGGCGATCGTGCTGGGCGCCGCCTCGCTGCTGACGACGCTGACCACCGGCGCCTCGGCGGACACCTCGTACGGGACGGCGAGCTGGGGTCTCGCCGAGTCGGCGGCCCTGCTCGGCGTCTGTTACGTCCTGGCCCGGCACTCCCCGCCCGGGCTGGCGGTCACGGCGCTGTTCGTGGTGGGGGCGGCGGTCAGCTTCATGCCGCTGCGCAGCGGTCAGACGGCGCTCTACGTCATCTTCGGCCTGATCCAGGCGCTCGCCGCCGCGGCGGCCATCGGCCTCGGCATCTACCTGCGGATCATCGAGGGCTCGCGGCAGCGGGCGGTCGACGCCGTACGGGCCGAGCAGCGCGCCGAGTTCGCCCGCGACCTGCACGACTTCATCGCCCACCACGTCACCGGCATCGTCGTGCAGGCCCAGGGGGCCAAGTTCATCGCCGAGCAGGACCCGAAGCGGGTGCTCCAGGCGCTCGACCAGATCGAGCAGGCCGGCGCCGAGACGATGACCTCGATGCGGCGGATGGTCGGCGTGCTGCGCGACCCCGACTCGAAGCCGGACGCCCCGCTGGCGCCCGTGGCCGGCGTGAACGACCTGGGCACGCTGCTCGACCAGTTCAACTCGGCCGGCGGCGCCACGGCCCGGATGCACCTCGACGGCTGGCTCGACGGGCTGCCCGTCGAGATCTCCACCTCGGCCTACCGCGTGGTGATGGAGGCGCTGACCAACGTGCGCCAGCACGCCCCCGAGGCGACCGCGGCCGACATCTGGATCCGCCGCACCCCCGAGTGGCTGCTGGTGCGCGTGGCCAACGACGGCGTGATTCCGGCCCGCACGGGCACACCGCGGGAACGGGCAGGGTACGGTCTCGTGGGCCTGACCGAACGGGTCCGCGCGGTCGGCGGCCGCATCACGGCCATGCCGGGCATCGAGGGCGGCTGGGTGGTCGACGCCGCGTTCCCGATCGATCCCAGGACGGACCCATGATCCGCGTACTGATCGCCGACGACCAGGCCATGGTCCGCACCGGCTTCGGCATGATCATCGGCGCCCAGCCCGACATGGAGGTCGTCGGCGAGGCCGCCGACGGCGTCGAGGCGGTGGCCATGGCGCGCAAGCTCAAGCCCGACGTGGCCCTGCTCGACATCCGCATGCCCAAGATGGACGGCCTGGAAGCCCTGCGCCTGCTGTCCGGCCCCGGCGTGACGGACCCGGTCAAGGTGGTCGTGGTGACCACCTTCGACCTCGACGAGTACGTCCACCAGGCGCTGCGCAACGGCGCCGCCGGCTTCCTGCTGAAGGACTCGGGCCCGGCCCTGCTGGTCGAAGCAGTACGCGCCGCCGTCTCGGGCGACGCCCTGATCAGCCCGTCCATCACCGTCCGCCTGCTCGAACACCTCTCCCCACCCGCCCCCAGCGGCGACGACGGCGGCCTCTCGCCCCGCGAGCTCGACGTCGTCCGCCTGGCCGCCAAGGGCCTGACCAACGCCGAGATCGCGGCCCAGCTGTTCATCTCCATCGGCACGGTCAAGACCCACGTCGGCAGCGTGATGACCAAACTCAACGCCCGCAACCGCGTCGAGATCGCCGCCTGGGCCTGGGAACGCCGCCTGCTCGGCTGAGCGTCAGAGGGCGGCGGACTTGTCGAGCTCGCGGCCGACCCAGGCGTTCAGCGCGAGGACGCCGGCGCCGCAGACGAGCATGACGACCAGGATCAGGCCGATCACCCACGGCCAGCCACGGCGGGTCGAGGAGCTTGTCTCCGAGCTCTCGAACGGCCACTCGGAATCGTCGCCCGGATCGTCCACGTGCAGATAGTAGTAGCTACTTCCTGAGGGTTGAGCGGGTGATCGACGGTTTGCCCCGGCCGAGGTAGAAGATGCCGGGCAGCCCGGCCGTCTCGAAGCCGGCGCTCGGGTTGTCCAGCAACTTCGAGTTGCGGATCCTCAGGGTGCCCGATCATGCTCGGGCCTGACGTGCGCGGGGCGCGGCTTCCGGAAACCCCGGGAGCCGCGCCCTGGCTGATGGCCGGTCAGACGGCGACCGTCGCCTGCGTGGGCTCCGGGGTCGGGGCGGCGCTGGACAGGTGCCGCAGGTAGGCCGGCAGGGTCAGGAACTCCGGGCAGGTGCGTTCCGAGAGCAGCACCGTCAGCAGGGTGCGGGCCTGGCCGAAGCGGCGGGCCGCGTCCTCGTCGAGGGCGCCGGTCTCGCTGAGCACGTCCAGTTCCTCGCGGAGCATCCGGCCGACCAGGGCTGCGCTGACCGGGACGCCGTAGTCGGTCGGGGTGGCGGAGTGGATCCACTGCCAGAGCTGGGTGCGGCAGATCTCGGCGGTGGCCGCGTCCTCCATCAGGCCGCCCAGGGCCACCGCGCCCCGGCCGCCCAGCCAGGCGGCGATGTAGCGCAGCGCCACGCTGACGTTGGTGCGCAGCGCGACCTCGCTGACCTGGACACCGAGGGCGCGCACGTCGAGCAGCTCGGTCGCGGTGACCCGCACGTCGTCGCGCTTGCGGACGATCTGGTGCGGCTCCTCGCCGAGCCACTGGTCGAAGACCTCGCGGCAGGTGTCGACCAGGCCGGGGTGGGCGACCCAGCTGCCGTCGAAGCCGTCGCCGACCTCGCGCCGCTTGTCCTGGCGCACCTGGTTGAGCGCGCGCTTGGCGGCCACCGGGTCGCGGCTGGGAACGACCGCGGCCATGCCGCCGATGGCGTGGGCGTTGCGGCGGTGGCACGTGCGCACCAGGAGCTCGGTGTAGGCCCGCATGAACGGGGTCGTCATCGTGACCTGGGAGCGCTCGGGCAGGACCACGTCGGGGCGGTTCTTGATCATGCTGAACAGGTAGTCCCAGCGGCCCGCGTTCAGGCCGGCCGAATGCTCGCGCAGCTCGTACAGGATCTCGTCCATCTCGAACGCGGCCGTGATCGTCTCGATGAGCACGGTGGCCCGGATGGTCCCCCGCTCGATCCCCAATGTTTCTTGGGCGAACCGGAAGACGTCGTTCCACAGCCGGGCCTCGAGGTGCGACTCGAGCTTGGGCAGATAGAAGTACGGGCCGCTGCCGCGCTCGAGCTGGCGCTGCGCGCAGTGGAACATGTAGAGGCCGAAGTCGAACAGCGAAGCCGAGACCGGCCGCCCGCCGATGCGCAGGTGGCTCTCGGGCAGGTGCCAGCCCCGCGGGCGCACCATGATGGTCGGGATCCAGCCGTTGACCCGGTACTCCTTGCCCTCGGGCGTGGTGAAGTCGAGCCGGCCGTCCAGCGCGTCCTTCAGGTTGAGCTGGCCCAGCACCACGTTCTCCCAGGTGGGTGACGTGGCGTCCTCGAAGTCGGCCATCCACACCTTGGCGCCCGAGTTGAGCGCGTTGACCGTCATCTTGCGCTCGGGCGGCCCGGTGATCTCGACGCGCCGGTCGAGCAGGTCGGGCGCCGGCGCCGCGACGGTCCAGCTCGCGTCGTCCCGGATGTGCGCGGTCGAGGGCAGGAAGTCCAGGTCGTCGGTGCGGGTGGTGCGCCGGCGGCGGCGGCGGTCCAGCAGCTGGACCCGGCGGGCGCCGAACTCGCGGTCGAGCGCGACCACGAACGCGATGGCCTCGGGGGTCAGCACCTCGGCGTAGCGGCCCTCGGTCGTCCCGGTGATCGTGATTTCCTCGGTACCCATCAGAACTGCTCCGCTTCGGTCGAGCCCTTGAGGGCAGTCGTCGAACTCTCCGGATTCAGGGCGGTCGAGACCGCGTCGAAGTACCCGGTGCCGACCTCCGCCTGGTGCTTGGTCGCGGTGTAGCCGTCGGCCTCGGCCGCGAACTCGGCCTCCTGCAACTTCACGTAGGACGTCATGCCGTCCGTGGCGTAACCGCGCGCCAGCTCGAACATCGAGTGGTTGAGCGCGTGGAAGCCGGCGAGGGTGACGAACTGGAACTTGTAGCCCATCGCGCCCAGCTCCTTCTGGAACCGCGCGATGTCGGCGTCGTCCAGATTCTTCTTCCAGTTGAACGAGGGCGAGCAGTTGTAGGCGAGCATCTTGCCGGGGTGCTCCTTGTGCACCGCCTCGGCGAACGACTTCGCGAACTCCAGGTCGGGCTTGCCGGTCTCGACCCAGAGCAGGTCGGCGTAGTCGGCGTAGGCGACGCCGCGCGCGATGGCCGCCTCGGGCCCGCTGCGGACCCGGAAGAAGCCTTCCGCCGTACGCTCGCCGGTGAGGAACGGCTGGTCGCGCTCGTCCACATCGGTGGTCAGCAGGTCGGCCGCCAGCGAGTCGGTGCGCGCGATGATCAGCGAGGGGACGCCGAGCACGTCAGCCGCCAGGCGGGCCGCGTTCAGCGTGCGGATGTGCTGCGCGGTCGGGATGAGCACCTTGCCGCCCAGATGGCCGCACTTCTTCTCGCTGGCCAGCTGGTCCTCCCAGTGCACGCCGGCCGCGCCGGCCGCGATCATGCCCTTCATCAGCTCGAACGCGTTGAGCGGGCCGCCGAAGCCGGCCTCCGCGTCGGCCACGATGGGGGCGAACCAGTCGCGGTCGTGCTTGCCCGCGGCCGTGTCGATCTGGTCGGCCCGCAGCAGCGCGTTGTTGATCCGACGGACCACCGCCGGCACCGAGTTGGCCGGGTAGAGGGACTGGTCGGGATAGGTCGCGCCGGCCAGGTTGGCGTCGGCCGCGACCTGCCAGCCGCTGAGGTAGATCGCCTTGAGCCCGGCCCGCACCATCTGGACGGCCTGGCCGCCGGTCAGCGCGCCCAGCGCGTTGATGTAGTCCTCGCTGTGCAGCAGTTGCCACAGCCGCTCCGCGCCGCGCTCGGCCAGGGTGTGCCGCTCCTGGACCGTGCCGCGCAGCTTGACCACGTCGTGCGCCGTGTAGCTGCGCTTGATGCCGAGCCACCGGGGATCGCCGGCCCACGCCCGAGTGAGGTCCGCCGCGGTACCGCCCCGAACTTCGGTCAGCTGATCAGTCATGTTCTCTCAGTCCCTCCGCTTGCCATTGCCAGGTGGAAGAACTTCACTTTCGCGCTTCCCGCCAGGCCCTCTGAAGACATTTGTGAGCAGAAGAATTGAAGAATTTCTGCTAGCGTCAAAACCCATGACCGATCTCGTCACCCTGGGCCAGCGGCTGCGCCACCAACGCAAATCGAAGGGCATGACGTTGGAGCAGCTCAGCGAGGCGGTGGGCCGGGCGCCGTCGCAGCTGTCGCTCATCGAGAACGGCAAACGCGAGCCCCGGCTGTCGGTGCTCGAGGCGATCGCCGGGGCGCTCGGCGTCCCGCTGCAGGACCTGCTGCGGCCCGAGGCGCCGTCGCGCCGCGCCGGCCTCGAGATCGACCTGACCCGGTTTCAGGAATCACCGGCGTACGAGGCCCTCGGTCTACCGGCCGTGAAGGGCGGGCGCCGACTGCCCGCCGACGCGCTCGAGTCGCTGGTCGGCCTGCATCGCGAGCTCAACCGGCTGCTGACCGAGCAGAGCGCGACCCCCGAGGTCGCCCGCCGGGCCAACGCCCAGCTGCGGATCGACATGCGCGAGCGCGACAACTACTTCGCCGAGATCGAGCGGGCGGCCGCCGACGTGTCACGCTCGGTGAAGCACGCGACGGGCCCGCTGTCCCAGCGCGGGATCCTCGACATCGCCGCGCAACTGGGCTTCACGTTGCACTACGTGAGCGACCTGCCCGGTTCGACACGTTCGGTGACCGATCTGGTGAACCGGAAGATCTATCTGCCCCAGGTGGCCAGCGGCAAGGGACACGACCCGCGGGCTGTGGTGCTGCAGACGCTGGGCCACTTCGTGCTCGGCCATCCGGAGCCGGCCGACTACGGCGACTTCCTGCGGCAGCGGGTCGAGGCGAACTACTTCGCGGCGGCGCTGCTGATGCCGGAGACCTTCGCCGTCCAGTTCCTCAAGGAGGCCAAGGCCGACCGGGCCCTGGCCATCGACGACTTCCGGGACGCGTTCGGCGTCTCCTACGAGACCGCGGCGCACCGCTTCACCAACCTGGCGACCCACCACTTCGGCATCCCGGTGCACTTCACCCGGGTGCACGAGAACGGGATCGTCTACAAGGCGTACGAGAACGACGGCGTCCGCTTCCCGTCCGACGTCACCGGCGCCATCGAGGGCCAGCCGATCTGCCGCAAGTGGGCGTCCCGCACGATCTTCGGCTCGGACGACCCGTACTCGTCGTTCTACCAGTTCACCGACACGTCGTCGGGCACGTACTGGTGCACCGTCCACATCGAGTCGACCCGCTCCGGCGAATTCTCGGTCACGGTCGGCACCCCGTACGAGCACGCGCGCTGGTTCCGGGGCGGAGACACGTCCCGGCGTACGGTGTCCCGCTGCCCCGACCCCGCCTGCTGCCGCCGCCCACCGGCCGCCCTGGTCGACCGCTGGGCCGGCCAGGCCTGGCCCAGCGCCCGCGTCCACTCCCACCTGCTGGCCGCGCTGCCCCCGGGCACGTTCCCCGGCGTCGACGCCCAGGACGTCTACGAGTTCCTGGAGCGGCGGGCCTGAACTACGCTGCCGCACGAGCCGGTCGACACCGCCGACTCCGACCTGAGCCTGCTGATCTGCTCGGTCGCCATCGCCATCGCCGTGGTCTCGGCGGCCCTGGTGCGTTGGGGCAAGGCGATGCCGGCCGATCCTAGGCCGGCTGCAGCTCCGGCGAGCGGGCCGGAGCGAGCCGGCCGAGCAGGGAGCGCGCCGCCTCGATGACCAGGGCACGGTCGTGGGTCAGGGCGAACTCGAAGCGGCGCTCACGGTCCGGGCCGGTGTCGCCCAGATCGCGGGCGACCAGCGCGGCCGCCCGATGCGGGCCGACCACGATGACGTTCCACTCGCCGCGCAGCGCGTCGTCGTCCCCGAGGCAGGCGCCGCGCACCCCGGGGATCGGCTCGTCGGTGAGCCCGGTGCCGAGCGCGGCCACCAGCGGGCTGTGCGCGGCGATGACGGCGAAGCGGCGGGCGGTGGCCGACGTGAAGTGCCGGGCGTCCTGGAAGCACGCGAGCAGGACGGGCGGCTCGCCGCCGTCGAGGGCCAGCGCCTCGAGATGCCGGCTCATCGGCATGAGCTGCGCCTTGGTGGCGCGCGTGACGGGGCGGCAGGCGGCCACGATGGCGAACGGCGTGCGGTCCTCCGGTCGCGGCGGTGGGATGAACGGCAGCGTGGCGGTCACGCCGGCGACGACCGGAAGGGGGGCGGGGCGGCCGAAGTGCCAGCCCTGACCGACGGTGGCGCCCATCGTGCGGGCGATCGCCAGGTGCTCCGGGGTCTCGATGCCCTCGGCCAGCACGACCGCGCCGCTCGCCTCGGCGTAGGCGGCGACCGCGGCGACCACGCGGGCGGTGTGCGGGTCGCCGGGCGCCCGCAGCAGGCCCATGTCCAGCTTGACCACGTCGGGGTGCAGGAACGGCATGAGCGCGAGCGACATCGGGTCGGCGCCGACGTCGTCGAGGGCGACACCCCAGCCCGCCGCGCGGGCGGCCGCCATCGCGCTGAGCAGGCCGGACGGGTCGACGGCGATGGCCCGCTCGGTCATCTCGGTGACCACCCGAAGGCGGTGGCGAGCCAGCTCGATGATCGGGGCCAGATCGAGCGGGCAGGGGGTGCCCGCGGCCGACGGCTCCATGTTGACGAAGAGAGTGAGCGCGGGATCCAGGTCTGCGGTCAGTGCGCCCTCGTAGGCGCGGGCACGGCAGATCCAGTCGAGCTCGCTCTCGCGGCCGGCTTCGTGGGCAGCGGCGAACAGGGCGCCCGGCTGCTCCCACGGGCTGTCGGCCGGGCCACGGCTCAGGGCCTCGTAACCCAGCACCCGTCCGGTGGAGATCTCGGCCAGCGGCTGGAAGAGCGTGGTCACCGCCCGCTGGTCGAGCACGTTGTGAATGTCGCGCATGGGCCCACCTATCGGCCCGCGGCGCCCGCAGTTAACAAATGCGGGCGCGCTCTTTACTGTTAACAAGGTTTAACTTATGTTTGTCGATACGCAGTCACCTCGTCATCCCCCCATGAAGCCAAGGAGTCCCCTTCATGAGACGCAGGTTCACCCTTCCCGCGCTGACCGTCGCCGCGACCGCGGCCGCCCTCACCATCGGAGTCGCCCCGGCTTCGGCTCACGGCTACATCTCGTCCCCGCCCAGCCGCCAGGCCAACTGCGCCAGCGGCGCCGTCGCCAACTGCGGCGACATCGTCTACGAGCCGCAAAGCGTCGAGGCGGCCAAGGGCTCCATGCAATGCAACGGCAGCGGCAGCCGGTTCGCTGTGCTCAACGACAACAGCCGCAACTGGCCGGCCGCCTCGGCCGGGCAGTCGGTCACCTTCAACTGGGTGCTCACGGCCCGGCACTCGACCGCCACGTGGGAGTACTTCATCGGCAACACGCGGCTCGCCTCGTTCAACGACGGGGGCGCGCAGCCCGGCGCCACCAAGTCGCACACGGTCAGCATGGGCGGCTTCAGCGGCCGGCAGACCGTGCTCGCCCGGTGGAACGTCGCCGACACGGCCATGGCGTTCTACGCCTGCGTCGACCTGAACATCGGCGGTGGCGGTGGCAACCCGCCGCCCACCACTCCCCCGCCCACCAACCCGCCCCCGACGACCCCGCCGCCCACCACCCCGCCGCCGGCCAGCGGCACGTGGCGCGCCGGCACGGCCTACCAGCCCGGCAACGTCGTCACCTACAACGGCCGCTCGTACACCTGTCGCCAGGCGCACACCGCGCTCACCGGCTGGGAGCCGCCGAACGTCCCCGCCCTGTGGTCCGCGAGCTAGTCGCGGCCGCGCTGGCCCTCCTGCTGGTCTCCGGCTGCGATGCGCAGCCGGAGGCCGGTGCACCGCCCTTCAACGACACCGACGTGATGTTCCTGCAGATGGGCCTGACCCAGATCGACGAGGGCGACCAGGTGGCGGCGCTGGCCGAGCAGAGAGCCGCCGATCCGCGCCTGCGCAGCCTGGCCACCGAGCTGCGCGCCCAGTGGCGCGAGGAATCGGCAACGATGCGGGGCCGGCTGCAGGACTGGAAGCAACCGCTCGAGGCCGACCCGTCGGCCGGGGCCCACGCGGGCCACGGCGACCTGCACAACCTGCGCCCGTCCGACATCGGCGAGCTGAGCGACACCCGGGGCAAGGCCTTCGACCGTACGGCGGTGACCCTGCTCCTGGGCCACCTGGGCAACTGCGTCGAGACCGCGCGCATGGAGTCAGCCGGCGGCGCCCATCCCGACGCCCGGGCCCTCGGGGCGAACGTCGCGAGCCGCCGCCTGTCCCAGATCCAGAGCCTGCTCAAGCTGGCGGCCGAACCCTGACGGATCCTCCAGCCACGGGCTGTGCCCCGCGCCCGGCACGATGACGACCGCACAACCGAGCCGGTCGCCGAGCCGCCGCAGAGCCTCGGCCGGCCGGCTGTCCCCCGCGCCGCCGATGATCACCGTGCCGGGCGGCAGCCGCTCGCGGAGCTCGTCCAGATGCGACTCCAGCGGGTCGGCCCGGCCGGCCGCGTTGAGCTGCCGGTTCATCGTGTAGTTGACCGGCCGCACGCCGAGCGCCGAGGCGTGCGCCCAGTCCCAGGCCCGCGTCCGGTCGGCGTGGTCGGTGAACCAGGCCAGGGTGAGGTACTCGACCTCCTCAGCCTCGGTGCGCCCGGCGATGCCGTCGAGCTCCTCCAGCCGGGCCTGCTGCGCGCCGGTGCGCCGCTCGCGCTGGGCCGCCCGGTCCGCTTCCCGCCACGGCTCCACGAACGGCCCGGCGATCAGCACCAGCCCCGCCACACGCTCCGGGTGCGCCAGCAGGAAACGACAAGCCAGTTCGGTTCCGTACGAGTGCCCGACCAGCACAGCCGTGCGGTGCCCCCAGGCATCGAGCAGCAGGCTCAGGTCACGGACGTGCCGCCCGAGCGTGTGCTCCCCGTCCCACCGCGAGCCCCCCGTGCCCCGCTGGTCGTAGCGGTGAACCACGCCCAGGTGCTCGACGAGCCCGGCCACCGGCGCCAGATAGTCGGGCAGTCCCGGCCCGCCGTTGATCAGGACCACCGGCCGGCCCGTTCCGCTCCCGGTCCATGTGCGCAGCCGCACCCCGTCGTCCATCACCACGTCCACGGCCCCGAGCGTAGGCGCCTGTCCCGATGCCACCACTGCGTGTGCGCCGCTCGGTTCGTGCGCTCATCCCCGACACCGCCGACCGCATCCTGCTGGGCCGGCACGTGATCAGCGAATCCGAGCCGATCGCCGTGTGGGCGGCGCCGGGCGGCGGCGTCGAGCACGGCGAGACGCCGCTGGCCGCACTCCGCCGGACCTGCTCGAAGAGACCGGCCTCGCGATCGCCGATGACCCGCCGCACGTCTGGCACCAGCAGGACGAGGGTGTCCCGCCGATCCCGGCGCCGGCGCGTCTGTAGATTCGGCTCATGCCCGAACTGATCGCGCCCACCACCCGGCTCCACGCCTCGTGGAAAGAGGCCCGTGACGAGTGGCCGCCCGGCGCGCACATGGACGGCCACAGCGTACGGGCGACCGACGACGTCGACTCGGCGGAAGGGTTCGCCGAGTGGGTGGCCCGGCTGCGCGACGAGGCAGATCCGTCGACCCCGCTCGACGAGGGTCTGGTGCACTGCACGTACCGCTGGATCGTCGAGGACGACGAGTATCTGGGCGCCGTCGCCCTGCGCCACACGCTCAACGACTTCCTGCTCAACGTGGGCGGCCACATCGGCTACGGCGTGCGCCCCTCGGCCCGCCGCCAGGGTCTCGCCGGCTGGGCGCTCGGCCGCACCTTGGAAACGGCGCGCACGCTCGGCCTCGACCGGGTGCTGGTCACCTGCGTCCCGTCGAACGTCGCGTCGGCCCGCACGATCGAGAAGAACGGCGGCGTCTACGAGGACACCCGCACCACCGGCCCCGACACGGTGAAGCGTTACTGGATCGCGCTGGGCCCGGCCTGACCGCTCGGGCCAGGGCGTTCCCGGCCTCGGTGGCCGGCGCCGGGACGAGGACGGCCGGTCGACGATCAGGTCGACCGCCTCACCGCCCACACCGGTTGCGGTGGTATGACGCCGCACGCCCGGTCGTCGTCGTAGTCGAGGCGCGCCCGCGGATCGGATACCTGCCCGAGCACTTCCGTGCGCTCGTCGACAACATCATCGTCGCGGATCAAAGCCGCCGGGTTTGTGCGTGACCACTCACGCACGTCGCCGTGGTGGGGTGAGCGTTCTGGACGCGCCAGCGGCCAGCTCGCCCCGCCGCGGCCCTCGGCGTGAGCAGCGGTCCGTACCATCCACCCCGCCACGACATCCCGCTCTTGACCCCAAAAAGCTTGCCCTCGGCGTGGGCAGCGGTCCGCACCACCCACCCCGTTACGACATCGGCCTTGACGTTTACTTGCGGTTGATCGTGTAGTGCAGCACCAGGAACGGCCACCCGTAGAGCGAGAACGCGTGTTCGGCGCGCAGCCCGCCGTTCTCGGTGAAGACGTCCAGTTGTTCGGTGAAGCCGTGCACCGCCAGCGTCGTCAGGTCGCGCGTCTCCGGGTCGATGTACGTCAGATAATGGCCGGGATGGGCCAGCTCGCTGCGACTGGTCAGCACCAGGCCGCCGCCCGTGCGAGGCAGCGGCGCCAGCGTGGCCGTGAAGCTGGCCTGGGGCACCGGGAAACCGACGCTCACATAGCCGCGCCCCTCGTGCCGGTAGGTGGTGTAGATGCCCACGTAGATCGGCTCGTCGGTGTCGGCGTACGAGCGGATCCAGCCGCGCACCCCGATCAGGCCGGCGCCGTCGGGGGTGATCGTGTCGATGCGGCTGCGCACGCCGCGCAGGGTCTCGCGCTGGTTCATCGGCACGTTGGCCTGGCCCAGCGGCCGCGCCACGAAGGTGCGGTAGAGCAGGTAGCCGGGGCGCACCCAGTGCCGCCACTCGGGCCGGATGTCGAGCCGGAAGCGGGTGGTGTGCTCGTAGAACTCGCGCACCAGCGGGTCGACGCCGGCGGGGTCGAACCGGGGGCCGGCGAGGTCGTCGAGCGAGGCCACGATCCCCACGTCGGGGGCGTCCGCCTCGTACCGGCCGCCCAGCACCTCGGCCAGTTCCCGGACGTATCCGGTGCCGACATAGTTCGTACGGGCCTCGAGCGGCACGACGAACGGCAGGTCCGCCGCCGGGACGCGCTCGGCCAGCAGATCCACCTGCGGATCGCGGAACAGCACGGCCGACAGCGCCCGGAAGCCGACCACCGCGCTCGCCGCCACCACGGCCGGCGGGGTGTCGCGGCCCCAAGCCGCTCCGACCGCGGCGCCGACCACCGGGCCCAGCAGCACCTTCTGCGGCCGCAGCCCGAGAGCGCCGGCCACCGCGCCCGCGGCCACGCCCACCGTCACCGGCCGGGCCCTCATCAGCCGGCCGCCGATCGCCGCCACGGCCCCGCTCATCACCACCCGCGACCACCACGCCGGGATCTCGCCCGGTCGTTGCCGCGCCCGGGCGACCGCCTCGGTCACGGCGAGCGCCGCCGCGCCCACGGGAGCACCGCGCCGCCCCGCCAGCGCGGCACCGGCCAGCGCCCCCACCGCTGCGGCGAAACCGATGCCGCCGACCCGTTTCCCCCACCCGTCCCGCCCCGTCATGAGCGCACGCTAACAAGCCCGTCGCCGGTTCGGCGCACGGAAAACGGGCATGGAGACGGCAAGGTCGGTCATCGCGGATCCGGTGTGGCACGCGAACGGCCGTCCGCGGCCGCTGCCGACGTGACCGCGACGTGCAGAAGATCCCTGAGCTCGGTCGCCGGTGACCTCGACGAACCAATGCGATGCTGTGGGTTATCCCCGTTCCACTGCCGGGAGGAAGAGCCGCCATGCTGCCCCTCAACGCCGAGAACCTGTCCCGACTGCCCGCCGATCTGGCCGTCCCCACGTACGATCGCGGCGCCCTGCGCACCGGCATCGTGCACTTCGGGGTGGGCGGCTTCCACCGCGCCCACCAGGCGATGTACCTCGACCGCCTGATGAACGACGGCAAGGCCCTCGACTGGGCGATCTGCGGGGTCGGGGTGATGCCGGCCGACCGGCGCATGCAGCAGGTGCTCGACGCCCAGGACGGCCTCTACACGCTGGTGGTCAAGGCGCCCGACGGCACGCTCGAGGCCCGCGTCGTCGGCTCGATCCGGGAGTACCTGTTCGCGCCGGACGACCCGGAGGCCGTGATCGAGAAGATGGCCTCCCCCGAGGTCCGGATCGTGTCGCTCACGGTCACCGAGGGCGGCTACAACTTCAACGCGGTCACCGGCGAGTTCATGGCCGACAACAAGGACGTCCAGCACGACCTGGCGTTGCCGAACCGGCCGCGTACGACGTTCGGCCTCATCACGGCCGCGATCGAGCGCCGCCGCGAGCGCGACCTGCCCGCCTTCACGATCATGAGCTGCGACAACATCCAGGGCAACGGGGACGCGGCCCGGCGCAGCTTCGTCGCGTTCGCCGCCCTGCGGGATCCGGCCCTGGCCACGTACGTGGACGAGAACGTGCGTTTCCCGAACAGCATGGTCGACCGCATCACCCCGGTGACGACCGACGAGGACCGCGACGAGGTCCGCAAGCACTTCGGCGTCGACGACGGCTGGCCGGTGGTGTGCGAGCCGTTCACCCAGTGGACGCTGGAGGACAGCTTCGGCGCCGGCCGCCCGGCCTGGGAAGAGGCCGGCGTGCAGGTGGTGCCCGACGTCGAGCCGTACGAACTGATGAAGTTGCGCCTGCTCAACGCCTCACACCAGGCCCTGTGCTACTTCGGCTACCTGTCCGGCTACCGCCTGGTGCACGACGTGGCCCGGGACCCCGCCTTCGCGAAGTTCCTGCTCACGTACATGAAGCGCGAGGCCGAGCCCACCCTCGAGCCCGTCCCCGGCATCAACCTGGACGAATACCAGCACCAGCTGATCGAGCGCTTCTCCAACGCCCAGGTCAAGGACACGGTGGCCCGGCTGTGCGCGGAGAGTTCCGACCGCATCCCCAAGTGGCTGCTCCCCGTGATCCGCCACAACCTGGACTCCGGCGGCGAGATCAAGCTGGCCACCGCGGTCGTGGCCTCGTGGGCCCGCTACGACGAGGGCACCGACGAGCAGGGGGGCCCGATCGACATCGTCGACCGCCTCCGCGACGAGCTGAACGCGATCGCCCTGACCCAGCGCGACAACCCCACCGCGTTCATCCAGAACCGCGAGCTCTTCGGCGACCTGGCCGACAACGCCCGCTTCGTCGAGGCGTACACCGAGGTGCTCGACAGCCTCCACACCCGGGGAGCCAAGGCGACGCTCGAAGCCCTGATCTGATCAGTGGGCCACGCGGCGCACGCCGGGGCGGAAGCGGCTGGGTACCGCCCACTTGACGGCTCGGTTCAGCACCTCGCGGAACATGATGACGACGCAGGTGACGCCGTTGAGGAACGAGGCGAGCACGTCCGTGGGGTGGTGCATGCCGCGGTAGAGGCGGGCCGTCGCGACGCCGATCGGGATCAGGATCAGCAGCCAGGCCAGACGCTTGGCCCAGGTGTGGCGCAGCAGGGTGAACAGCAGCAGGGCGAGGCCGACGTAGAGGGCGACCGCGGCCGAGGTGTGCCCGGACGGGAAGCTGGACGTGGGCGGGGAGTCGTCCATGCGGCGCACGGTGGGGCGCTCGCGGTCGATCACCAGCGTGGTGAAGAAGAAGACCAGGGCCTGCGCGGTCACGCCGAGGCAGAGGTAGAGCGGCTCGCGCCAGCGGTTGAACTTGAGGTACAGGATGGCGGCGGCCACGCCGGTGACGGCGATGATGACCGGGGTGCTGCCGATCAGGCTGACGATCTCGCTGATCACGTTGAGCGGGCCGTCCCGATGGGCCTCGAAGGAACGGTTGACGTCGTCCTCGACGGTGAGCGGCCAGGAGTGGTCGACCACCCGGGTCACCAGCAGGCCGAGACCGACCATCACTCCGAAGAGGACGGTCACCGGCAGCAGCAGACGCTTGGCGATTTGCGCGATCAGCGGAGGCATGACCGCGCTGTCTACCCAGTCACGCTCGTCGCTACTCCCGGGCCGTGCCCGCGCCGACCGGAACCGCCCGCCGTCGCCGGCGGGCGGCGAACGCGGCCATCGTCGCGGCCACCACGATCAGGCCGAGCAGCCAGCCGGCGAGCACGTCGCTGAGCCAGTGCACACCCAGCCCGATCCGGAACAGGCCGGTCATGGCCGGGACGACCAGGCCGCCGGCGATCAACCACCGGCGGAGGCGCGGGCGGTGGCGGGTCATCGGCAGCAGCACGGCCAGCACGACCGCGGCGCCGAGCGCGTTGTTCAGCGCGTGACCGGACGGGAACGAATACCCGACCGCCGTGGCCACCGGGTCGAGGAACGACGGCCGATCCCGTTCGAAGACCAGTTTCAGCAGCACGCCCAGCAGCCCGCCGGCCGCCATCGTGATGCCCACCCACCAGGCCGTCGAGCGGGCGCCCCGCCGGACCAGCCAGATGACCAGCCCGAGGGCCGCGACCCGCCACGTCCACGGGGCGAAGACGAGGCACCAGGCCCACATGAAGTCGACCAGCCCCGGATGCCCCGACGCGAAGCCGTGCACGGCCACGCTGACGTCCTCGTCGAGCCCGTGCAGCCAGTCGACCCCGCCCACAACCATGGCCGTGATCACCGCGAACGGCAGGAGCAGAACGACCGTCCCGGCCGCCGCCCCGGCCAGCCGAATTTCGAGCGCGTGTTCGTCGTCCCGCATGGGGACCAGCTATACCCGGACATTCACCGCTGATGCACATTCCGTTCACCCGGATCGGCCCGGCCGGATCGAGGACGGGACCGACGCCATAGCTGGGGTCTGACGTCACCGCCAGTGGTGACGCTCAGCTCAGGTAGCGCAGCTCCGGCAGCTTTTCCTGGTAGGCGGCGATGAGCCGGCGCGCCACGGGCACCGAATCGACCAGGGGGTGGGCGGCCATCGCCCGCACGGCCAGCACCCGTGATTCCGTCTCGGCCGCGGTCAGCACGGCCCGGTCGGTGGCCTTGATGCGCCGCACCAGCTCGACGCCGTGCGAGGGCAACCCGCCCGACGGCAGCGGCCTCGCCCCGGACCCGTCGACCACGCACGGCACCTCGACCACGGCGTCGTCGTCCAGGTCGGTCAGCGTGCCCCGGTTGCGGACGTTCAGGATCAGCTCCTGCCGCGCGTCCTGGGCGATGGCCAGCATCAGCGCCAGGGCGACGTCCTCGTAGCCGCCGCCCTCGGCGTCGTCGCGCTCGCCGAGGCCCTCCATCGCCATGTATGTCGCGTCGCGCTGACGCCGCACCGCGTCCCAGGCCTCGTACGCGTCGCCCTCGGTCGTGGTCAGCGTCTTGTAGCAGTCACGCTGCTGGCGAAGCAGGAACTCGCCGCGGGTTTCCCCGGCCGCCAGCGAAGCGCGCACGACTGCCTCGTTGTCGTAGTAGTAGTGCAGGTACTCGTTCGGCACGGCCCCGAGCGACCGGAGCCGTGATGCTCCGAACAGCCGTCCTTCTTCGAAGGATTCGAGGGCGGGCGAGGCCAGCAGCTGCGGGAGCAGGTCACGCTTCCCTTCCCGTACGGCGGTCAGCCAGCCCAAGTGGTTCAGGCCGGCGTACTCGACAGTCGCCGTTGCCCGCGTCAGCCCAAGTGCGCGCACCACCCGCCTGGCCAGCGCGGACGGCGAGTCACAGATGCCGATCACCCGGTCGCCCAGGAACTCCGCCATCGCCTCGGTCACCAGCCCGGCCGGGTTGGTGAAGTTGATGACCCAGGCGTCCGGCGCGACCAGGCTGATCCGCCGGGCGATGGCCCGCGCGACCGGCACCGTCCGCAGCCCGTACGCGATGCCGCCGGCCCCCACCGTCTCCTGCCCCAGCACGCCCTCGCCGAGGGCCACCCGCTCGTCGATCACGCGCCCCTCGAGCCCGTGCACCCGGATCGCGCTGAAGACGAAGTCGGCCCCGGTCAGCGCCTCGGTCAGGTCGGTCGTGGCCTCGACCGCCGGCGCGCCCCCGGTTCCGCCGGCCTGGTCGCGCAACACCCGCCCGATCGCGGTCAGCCGCGAGCCGTCGACGTCGTGCAGCACGACCTCGGAGATCGGGGAGTCGCCGCTGAGCAGCGCGCCGTAGACGAGGGGCACCCGGAATCCGCCACCGCCCAGGATGACCAGTCGCTTACCGGGCATGGGCGTCCGACAGCCGGGCGATCGTGGCGGTCGCGCGGCGCACCGTGCGCTGCTCGCCGCGGGGAATGACGTCGTCGAGGAAGGCGTACCGCCCGGCCGGCGACGACGACCGGGCGCCGCGCCACCAGTCCGCGATGTCGCCCCAGCCGGGCGCGGACAGCGATCCCCCGAAGTGCTGCACCGACAGCGCGGCGATCAGGTTGGCGAACGCCAGGCTCTGGGCCAGCGGCCAGTCGCGCAGGCTGCCCAGGATGAAGCCGGCCGTGAAGACGTCGCCGGCGCCGGTCGGGTCGAGGGCCGGCACCGGTACGGCCGGCACGTGCACGGTCTCGCCGGTGCGGGCGTCGTGGGCCAGCACCCCGTCGCCGCCGCAGGTCACGACGACGACCGGAGCCAGTCCGGCCAGCTTCTCCAGCGCCGCTGACGGGGTGGCGGCCCGGGTGTACTGCATGGCCTCGACCGCGTTGGGCACGAAGGCGTGGCAGTCCTCGAGCATGTCGAGCACCTCGGCCGGCCATTCGGCGCTGGCGTCCCAGCCCACGTCGGCGAAGACCAGCGTCCCCGCCTCCCGGGCCCGGCGCACCCAGGGCAGCCGGTCCCTGGTGAGCGAGACCGAGGCGGCCCGGGCGGCCGGGAGCTCGCCGACCAGCCCGTCGGCGTTGAGCGGCAACGGGTGCCCGTGCGTGATCATGCTGCGGTCCCGGTCGTACGCGAGCGAGACGGTGACCGGCGAGTGTCCGTCGATACGGCGGGACGCGCCCAGGTCGATGTTCTCCTGCCCGCACAGGATGTCGGCGCAGAAATCGCCGTACGCGTCGGTCGCCAGCGCCGTGCCCAGCCCGGTGCGCAGGCCGAGGCGGGACGCGGCGACCGCGAGGTTGGCGATGCCGCCCGGGCAGGAGCCCATGCCGGAGGCCCACACCTCGGTGCCGGGCTCGGGAACACCCTCGAGCCCGGTGAAGACGATGTCGAGGAAGACGACACCTGGGACGAACAGGTCCAGTGCCGGGTTCATCTGGAGATCCTATGCCGCACGACGGGTGGTGGGGCCCGCTGACCAGGGTGGCGAGCCCCACCTTGCCCGTTCTAGCCGGCCACCCAGCTCGCTTCGCCGGCGCCGAGGTCGGCCGACGCGCCCCCGGCGATTTCCACGCGCCAGGGCAGCGAAGGACCCGAGCGCTCGACCCGGATCGCCGTGTCGTCCCGCGTCACCGTGAACGTGCTCTCGCCGACCCGCACGGACGTGCTGCCCTCGGCCGGCTCGAACACCCGCAGCGTCACGCCGTCGGCGTAGTCGTAGTCGGGCCGGTCGGTCCGGTTGCCGATCGGGATGACCGCACCCGGCCGCACCAGCAACGGCACGCTGCCGAAGCCGTGCGTCTCGTGCACCCAGCCCGGCCCCTCGACGACCTCGCCGGTCAGGAAGCTCGTCCACCGCCCGGCCGGCACGTAGTAGCTGACCTCGCCGCCCTCGCTGAACACCGGCGCCACCAGCAGGTCGCCGCCGAGCAGGTACTGCCGGTCGACGTAGGTCACCGCCGGGTCGTCCGGGAAGCCCAGCACCATCGGGCGCATCACCGGCAGGCCCTGCTCATGGGCCTGCCGCGCGGCTTCCCAGAGGTACGGCATGAGGCTGTGCTTCAGGTGCGTGAAGAAGCGCAGCACCTCGACCGACTCGTCGTCGAACAGCCACGGCACCCGGTAGGAGTGGTTGCCGTGCAGGCGGCTGTGCGACGACAGCAGCCCGAAGGCGATCCACCGCTTGAAGACGGCCGGGTCGGGCCGTCCCTCGAAGCCGCCGATGTCGTGGCTCCAGAAGCCGAAGCCCGAGCTCATCAGGGACAGACCGCCGCGCAGGCTCTCGGCCATCGACTCGTACGTCGCGGAGTTGTCGCCACCCCAGTGCACCGGGAACTGCTGGCCGCCGACGGTGGCCGACCGCGCGAACAAGACCGCCTCGCCCGCACCTCTCAAGGAAGCGAGGACGTCGAAGACGACCTGGTTGTAGAGCTGCGTGTAGTAGTTGTGCATCCGCTCGGGATCGGAGCCGTCGTGCCACACCACATCGGTCGGCACCCGCTCGCCGAAGTCCGACTTGAAGGCGTCGACGCCCATCTCGACCAGGGCGGCGAGCTTCGCGGCGTACCACTCGCGCGCGGCCGGGTTGGTGAAGTCGACCAGGGCCATGCCGGCCTGCCACTTGTCCCACTGCCAGACGTCGCCGTCGGCCTTCCGCAGCAGGTACCCGTTCTCGAGCCCCTCCGAGAACATCGCCGAGCGCTGCGCGATGTACGGGTTGATCCACAGAGAGGTCCGCAGGCCGCGGTCGTGCAGCCGTTTCAGCATGCCCGGCGGGTCGGGGAAGATCGCCGGGTCCCACTCGAAGTCGCACCAGTGGAACTCGCGCATCCAGAACGTGTCGAAGTGGAAGACGCTCAGCGGCAGGTCCCGCTCGGCCATCCCGTCGACGAACGAGGTCACCGTCTCCTCGTCGTACGGCGTGGTGAAGCTCGTCGTCAGCCAGAGCCCGAAGGACCAGGCCGGCGGCAGGGCCGGGCGACCGGTCAGCGCGGTGTACTTGCGCAGGATGTCGGCCGGGGTGGGGCCGTAGACGATCAGGTAGGACAGGGACTGCCCGGCCACGCTGAACTGGGTGCGCGACACCATCTCGCTGGCCACCTCGAACGACACCTTGCCCGGGTGGTCCACCAGGACGCCGTACCCGCGGTTGGTCAGATAGAACGGCACATTCTTGTACGCCAGTTCGCTGCTGGTGCCGCCGTCCTCGTTCCAGATGTCGATGCTCTGGCCGTTCTTCACGTACGGGCCGAAGCGCTCCCCGAGCCCGTAGACGGCCTCGCCCACGCCCAGATCGAGCTGCTCGTGCACGTAGTGCTCGCCGTCGGCGCTGTCGACGATGCCCATGCCGCGCCAGCCCGTGCCGGTGAGCCGCTTGCCCTCGGCGACGAAGTCGAGGCCCCACCTCTCGCCGGCGTCAAAACGCGCGGTCAGGTTGCCCGACGTCAAGGAGACACCCGACACCGTGACCTCGTGGTCCTCGGTCGCGATCTCGAAGGTGGGCCCCTTCGGCACGCTCCCGAGGAAGTGCCCGAGAGTCACCCGGATGACGTCCGGCATCGGCGCCTCGACCCGGATGGTGATCAGCGGGGTGTCGAGGGTGTCCGACCTGCTGCGTACCGGCTTGGTCGAGGCCCAGACGGTCAGCGCCTTCTCGTCGGCCTGGCTGTCCCGCAGCTGGGCCGGGTGCAGGACCGTGAGGCCCTCGCGCTTGAGCCAGTACCCGTCGGTGAACTTCATGGAGGTCCTTTACTTTCTCAGGAGCCTTCGGCTGGCTACTTGATGGCGCCGGCAGTGATGCCGCGGGTGAGCGTGCGCTGGAAGATCAGGAAGAAGAGCAGGGCCGGCAGGATGCCGATCAGGCCGGACGAGCTGGTCATGGTCACGTCCATCAGGCGGTCGCCCTGCAGCACACCGAGAGCCACCGGCACGGTCTGGTTCTCGTTCGAGACCAGGAAGACCAGCGGCAGGAAGAACTCGTTCCACGTCCAGATGAAGAAGAACGTGAACAGCACGCCGAGCGTGGGCCGGCTGACCGGCACGACGACGCTCCACAGGGTGCGCAGCTTCCCGGCCCCGTCGACGTCCGCGGCGTCCAGCAGCTCGGTCGGGAACTCCTGGTAGACCGAGGTCAGCAGGTAGGTGCCGAAGGCGGCCTGGATGACCGTGAAGATGATGACGATCGAGATCAGGCTGTCGTAGAGCTGCGCCTCCTTGGACAGGAAGTACAGCGGGTACACCAGCACCTCCTGCGGCAGCAGGTTCGCGACCAGGAAGAACACCAGGAACCAGAGCCGGCCCTTCACCTTGCCGATGCCCAGCGCGTACGCGTTGAGGACCGACAGCAGGACGCCGAGCACCGCCACCGTGAAGCTGGTGATGAAGCTGTTCCAGAGCTTCTGACCGAAGTCGACCCGGTTCCAGAAGTCGACGATGCCGTCCCAGTAGAGGTGCGGTGGCAACGACAGCGGCCCGCCGGTGGCGTAGTCGGCCGGGCTCTTCACCGCGTTGATGGTGATGATGAGCAGCGGCGCCACGACGATCAGCAACAGCGCGAGCAGGGCCGCCAGGATGACGAACCGAAGGGGGTTTGCCCGCTTCGCCGCCGGTGTTGCCGGGTCGGTCTTGGCCGGTGCCCGATTTGCGGTGAGAGTCATGCTTTACGCTCCGCGCGGTTCTGCAGGCGAAGGAACACGATGGACAGCGCGATGATCAGCACGGTCAGCACCGTGGAGATCGCCGAGCCGTACCCGACCTGGGCCTTCTCGAAGAAGTTCTTGTACGCGAAGTAGCTCGGCACGAGCGTGGCGTTGCTCGGCCCGCCGCCGGTCAGCACGAAGATCGGCCCGAAGATCTTGAGCGCGGCGATCGTGGTCGTCACCAGCACGACGTAGAACTCGGGCCGGATCAGATAAACGGTGATCTTCCGGAAGCGCTGCCACCAGGACGCGCCGTCCAGGTCGGCCGCCTCGTACAGCTCCGGGTCGACCCGCTGCAACCCGGCCATGAACATGACGATCGGGTAGCCCAGCTGAACCCAGATCATGATGCCCATGACGCTGTACAGCGCCGAGCCCGGCTCGCCGAGCCAGTTGTGGGCCAGCGAGCCCAGGCCGATCGACTCGAGGATCTTGTTGAGCGCGCCGTACTCGGGGTGCAGGATCCAGCCCCAGACGATGCCGGTGACCGCGACCGGGATGATCTGCGGCAGATAGAACCCGGACCGGAACAGCGACGCCCAGCGGTTGCTGAACTTCTTGGCCACGTAGTCGAACAGCACCGCGGCCAGGAACAGCCCCAGCAGCGTCGGCACCACGGCCATGGCCAGGATGAGCAGCAGAATGTTGCTGAACGAGCCCCAGAACAGCGAGTCCTCGAACAGCCGCGTGTAGTTGTCGAACCCGATCCAGCGCTGCTCGCCGACCCCGTTCCACTTGGTGAAGCTCGTGTAGACGGTCATCACCAGCGGCACGACGATCACCAGCAGGCTGGCCAGCACGCCCGGGATCAGGAAGGGCCAGTACCCCTTGCGCCTCATGTTTGCCCTCTCTCGGCACACGGGCGGGCCTTCTTGTGAAAGACCCGCCCGTGCCCTGATCACTTGCCGAGGTCGGCGAGGTTCTCGTTGTACGGCTTGGCGATCTCGTCGAGCACCTGGTCGGGCGTCTTGGAGCCGTTGATCAGGCCCTGCACGCCGGCGACGAGGACGTCGTAGTAGCCGGGGGCCGGCCAGTCCGGGTAGAACGCGAGGCCGTCCGCACTCGAGACCTTGTTGAAGTTCTCGATGAGCTCCTTGTTCTTGGGGTCGGTGATCGCCGAGGCGTCGGCCGCGACCGGCACGCCGCCGTTGTTGCCGAGCAGCGCCTGGATCTCCGGCTTCATGGTGATGTCGATGAAGTCGTACGCCAGCGCCTTGGCCTTGCTCTTCTCCGGCACCACCCAGAGGTTGCCGCTGGAGCCCGGGTGGAGCTTGTTGCCGGGGAACAGGAACGTGCCCCACTCGAAGCCCTTGATCTCGTTGACGAACCGGCCGTACCACCACGAGCCCGAGATCATGATCGGGAACTTGCCCTGGGTGAACGAGACGCCCATGTCCTCGGCCTTGATGCCGGCCGAGTTCTTGGCGATGTACCCCTTGTCGACCCACTGCTTGAAGGTGTCCGCGCCGTACTTGAGCTGCGGACCCTTGAAGTCGACCTTGTTCTTGTAGAGCTGGTAGTCGTCGACCCAGGCCCGGTCGGCCTTGGACAGCGCCAGCGAGTAGAGAATCTGCTGAGCCGGGTACTCGGCGCCACCGACCGCGAGCGGGGTGACCTTGTTCTGCACGAACGTGTCCATCACCTTGGTGAACTCGTCGAGCGTGGTCGGCACCTGCAGGTTGTACTTCTTGAACAGGTCCTTGTTGTAGTAGACCTCGACGTACTCGGCGTAGTTGGGCACGCCGTAGGTCTTGCCCGAGCCCATGATGCCGTCGTCGTCGTACTTCGTGGTCGTCTGCAGGCTCGAGTTGAGGGCCTTGTCCCACCCGCGCTTGCCCGACTCCTCGGTGAGGTCGGTGAGCAGGCCCTGCTTCGACAGCAGCCCCGCGGTGGCGTTGCCCTTGTTGTACTCCATGATGTCCGGCGCGCTGTCGGAGTTCAGGATCATCTGGGCGTTCTGCTGGATCTGCTCGAAGCTCTTCTCCTCGAACTTCACCTCGACGCCCGGGTGCGAGGTCTTGAACTCCTCGATGGCCTTGTTCCAGGCGACACCCATGGCGCTGTTCGGGCCTTCGTAGTGCCAAAGGTTCAAGACTTTGGCGTCGCTCCCCTCGTCGGACGACGAGTCCCCCGAGCCGCCACAGGCGGCAAGGGCGAGCGAGGTGGCAAGCAAGAGGGCACCGGCCGAGAGACCGGCTCGCGATCGAATCATGTCTTTTCGTCCTCCGGGAGGGGCTCCGTCGAAGCGCTTCGACGATGCGCCCACAGGTGCCAGAGCGAAATCGTCGAAGCGCTTCGACGCGGGACTTTGACAGGACGCTAGGCTCCGCCCCGCACAGATGTCAACGGTGTGACGAAGACATTTCCAAGACCGTGATCGCCCGGCCGGCCTCGACGGCGACGAGCGGACCAAGCCCCACGGACACGGCCCGGGGCGAGGCAACCGATCGCGCGGACGGTTCGTCCAAGTGCCCGACTCCACGAGCCGAGAGGGTGTTCGATGAAACAACCCGCCGTCCTGGTGACGCCGTTCCTGCTGACCGTCGGCGCGCTCGCCGCCTGTGGTGGGCCGAGCGACCCGCCGAACCGGGTGGGTCCGGCCACCGCGACGTTGCCGGCGTACGTCTCCCCGTCGGCGCCGTTCGTCGACCCGAGCCTCGGCCCGCGGCCGCCCGCGCGCGGATCCGGCGGCCCCAGCACCACCCTCAGCCCCGGCCAGGGCGTGCCCGCGGCGATCGATTGCGGCACCTTCGTGCTGGACCAGGGCGACACGCTGCCCGACAACCCCGCCCGCTGCTTCGTCGACGCCGCCCAGGCCGGCCACCCGGCCCGGCTGAAGGTCACCCGCCCCACTGTCGAGGGCGCTCCGATCCCGGTCACTTACACCGCGGGCGCGGACGGCCGCACCGAGGTCGTCACCGACTCCCGCCGGGACGGCTTCGGCCCGAAGCAGGTCACCCGGCAGACCTGTCAGGGCCCGTCCGTCGCCGACTACGGCATCGACTTCACCCGCTGCACCGAGCCGTCCCCGGCGGCAACCTGACGCGCCTTCCGGCGGCGGCGGGGGTGAAAACCCCCGGGCCGGGTCGGGGGGTTTCCGGCTTCTGACCAGCTACGGCGCTGCCTAGCGTCGTCTGTGTGATCGAACTACGGGAACTGACCAAACGATATGGCGGCCGGGTCGCCGTGGACGAGCTGAGCTTCCAGGTCCAGCCGGGTGTGGTGACCGGCTTCCTGGGCCCTAACGGATCCGGCAAGTCGACGACGATGCGGATGATCCTCGGCCTGGATGCGCCGGACCACGGCCAGGCCCTGATCGACGGCGTCCGGTACCCGGAGCTCACCTGGCCGCTGAGGACGGTCGGCGCGCTCCTCGACGCCGGCGCGTTCCATCCTGGACGCAGTGCCCGGGCGCACCTGGCCGCTCTGGCGGCCGGCAACGACATCTCAAGTTCCCGGGTCGAACTGGTGCTGGGCATTGCCGGGCTGTCCGATGTAGCCGCCCGACGAGCCGGCACCTATTCGCTCGGCATGCGGCAGCGGCTCGGCGTCGCCGTGGCTCTGCTCGGTGACCCGGGCATCCTCCTGCTCGATGAGCCCGTCAACGGGCTCGATCCGGAGGGCATCCGCTGGATTCGCGATCTGCTGCGCGGGCTCGCCGCCGAGGGCCGGACGGTGTTCGTGTCCAGCCACCTGATCGCCGAGATGGCGCTGACCGCGGACCGGCTAGTCGTCATCGGCCAGGGCCGCCTGCTGGCCGAGACCACCGTTGCCGCGCTCGCGGCCACTGACGACAGCCTGGAGGACGCGTTCTTCCGGCTCACCTCGCAGACCACCGACTATCGCGGAGGGACAGCATCATGAACGGCATCACCACGAAGGCGACCGACTACCGCGAAGACGGGAGGAGCAGAGGCCGCTACGGATTCCGTCAGGCGGCGCGGATGGAATGGATCAAGCTGCGCAGCGTCCGGTCGGCGTGGTGGCTGGCGATCGCGGCGGTGGCCTCGATGGCCGCGTCCGGGATCGGTGTGGGTCTCGGCTACCGGTCGCACACCCCGGTCGCCACCACCGCGCAGATCCTCAACAACAGCCTCAGCGGGGCGATCCTTGCCCAGCTGCTGCTCGGGGCGCTCGGCGCGCTGATGATGACCGGCGAGCACAGCACCGGAATGATCCGCTCGACGTTCGCTGCCGTGCCGCGTCGCCGGGTCGTTCTCGCCGCGAAGGCCGCCGTGTGCGGCCTCGCGACGACGACCGTCGGCCTGGTCGCGAGCTTCACCGGCTATCTGGGCGGGCAGCTCACCATCCGGGGCACGGCCATTCCAGCCGCTTCCCTCGGGGATCCGCCTGTCCTGCGGGCGGTCCTGCTGACCGGCCTCTACCTGAGCGCCACGGCGCTGATCGGCATCGGCCTGGGCACGATCCTGCGGCACTCGGGCGCCGCGATCGGCGTCCTGTTCGCCCTGATGTTCGTCCCGACGATCGTGGCCGGCCTGTTCGGCGAGGGCGGCGTCGCGATCGGCCGCTTCGTCCCGCTGCTGATGCTGCTCAACTCGGTCGCGGTGATCACGCCGGGCGCCGGGTTGTTCTCCGGCGCGGTCAGCGTGCTTCTGATGGGCGGGTACGCGGCGGTGGCGATCCTCGTCGGCGGCGTGCTCCTACGGCAGCGCGACGCGTGACCGACGCCAGGCAGCCCGACACGCGACACGCGGCGCGACGCGTGACCGACGACAATGGGCCGATGACCGCGCTGCGCGCCCCGTTCACCACCCTGGCCCTGCGCCGGACGGTGTTCTGTGTCGCCGGCGTGGTCAGCGCGGTCGCGATCCTGGCCGTCCCGGCGATCGTGCCGGGTGCGGCCGCCCTCATCCTCTGGGCCACCGGAGCCATGTCGGGCCAGTCGGCGCCGGTCGTCGCCCCGGTGTTCCTGGTCCTCTTCCCGCTCACCATCGCGCTCCTGGTCGTGCTGGCCACACCGGCCGGGCGTGCGCTGGGCGCCGTGCACCGCACGCTCGCGCGCCGGCTGCTCGACGAGCAGGTGGACGCCCCGCCGCCCCGGCGCGGCCGGCGGATCGCCGACGGGCCGGGCTGGCGGGCCCTCGGGTACGGCTTGCTCAAGGTGCCCCTGGCGATCCCCCAGGGCTACGGCGCCTTCTGCTACGTGTTCGGCGTGGTCAACCTCAGCTATCCGGTGTGGTGGCCGCTGTTCCGCAACCATCCGCCCGGCACGACCCTCGACCCGGTGCGCGCGCTCACGCCGTTCGGCACGCTGGGCACGCGGACGTTCGGCGGCACGTTGATCATCGCCGCCGCCGGTCTGGCCATGCTGCTGGTCGCCCCGTGGTTGATGCGGGCCGGCACGACGCCCGACGTGGCCGCGATGCGCCGGCTGCTGGGTCCGCCCCGGCTCGCCGAGCGGGTGCGCGAGCTGCAGGCCAGCCGGGCCCAGGCGATCGACGACGCGGCCACGATGATGCGCCGGCTGGAACGCGACCTCCACGACGGCGCGCAGGTCCGGCTGGCCACGCTCGCCCTGAACCTGGGCATGGCCAGGGAGAAGCTCGACGACGACCCCGAACAGGCCCGGGAACTGCTGGCGCTGTCCCACCAGGGCGCCAAGGACGCCCTGGCCGAGCTGCGCGAACTGGTGCGCGGCATCCATCCGCCGGTGCTCGACAACGGCCTCGGCGACGCACTGGCCACCCTCGCCACGAGCAGCGCCATACCCGTCACGGTCATCGTCGACCTGCCCGGCCGCCCGGCGGCCGCGATCGAGACCATCGCCTACTTCTGCGCCTCCGAACTGCTCGCCAACGCGGCCAAGCACAGCCGGGCGACCCGGATCGGCCTGTCCGTCACCGGGAGAAGGACGCCAAGCGTCGGGGGCCACCTGACGCTGAACGTCGAGGACGACGGCGTCGGCGGGGCCGACCCGGACGGTCCCGGGCTGTCCGGCCTGGCCCGCCGCATCGCCGTGGTGGACGGCCGGATGCGCGTGCACAGCCCGGCCGGCGGCCCGACCCGGATCGGGATCGAACTGCCCACGTACGTATGAGGGAAGGCGACAGCATGCGGGTGGTGATCGCGGAGGACGCCGCGATGATGCGCGAGGGTCTGGTCCGGCTGCTCACCGACCGCGGATTCGAGGTGCCGGCCGCGGTGGCCGACGCCGAAGCACTGCGGGCGGCCGTTCAGGAGACAGCACCCGACGTGGCCATCGTCGACATCCGGATGCCGCCGACGCACACCGACGAGGGCCTGCGCGCCGCCATCGACATCCGGCGCGACCATCCCGGGGTCGGCGTGCTGGTGTTCTCACAATACGTGGAGACCCGCTACGCCGGCCGCCTGCTCGCCGACCGGCCGAGCGGCGTCGGCTACCTGCTGAAGGAGCGGGTGGCCGACGTCGCCGACTTCGTGGACGCGCTGACCCGGGTCGCTTCCGGCGGCACCGCCCTGGATCCCGAGGTGGTCCGCCACCTGATGCGCGCCGGTCAGACGACGGCCGGGCTGACCCCGCGCGAGCGTGAGGTGCTCTCCCTGATGGCCGAGGGACGGTCCAACGCCGGAATCGCCGCCGCCCTGGTCATCACCCCCGGGGTCGTCGAGAAGCACGTGGCGAACATCTTCGCGAAGCTCGGCCTGCCGTCATCCGACAGCGACAACCGCCGGGTCCTGGCCGTCCTGCGCCATCTCCGTGGCTGACGTGAGAATGATCAGTTGCCGGGTCGCCCGGGTCATGGCGACATAGCGGTCGACCGCCCCGAAACGCTGCGGATCCACCAGGACGACGAGGTCGAACTCGAGACCTTTGGCCAACTGGGGAGTCAGCGATCGCACCCGCGGCGCCGCCGGGAACGACGGATCCCCGATCACGCAGGCGATTCCTTCCGCGTGCGCCGCCAGCCAGCCGTCGACGACAGCAGCCGACTCCGAAGTGGACCCGTAACGCACCGGCACCCCGCTGCTGCGGATGGACACCGGCACGTTGGCGTCCGGCAGCACCGCCCGGATCACCGGCGCCGCCGCGTCCATGATCTCCGACGGCGTACGGTAGTTGATGGTCAGCGACGTCAGGGTGACCCGGTCCAGACCCACCCGGGCCAGCCGCTCCGCCCACGACTCGGTGAACCCCTGCCGCGCCTGCGCCCGGTCCCCCACGATCGTGAAACTGCGCGACGGGCACCGCAGCAGCAGCATCTGCCACTCGGCGTCGGTCAGCTCCTGAGCCTCGTCCACCACGATGTGCGCGAACGGCCCGGCCAGTCGGTCCGGGTCGGCCCTGGGCACGGCCGCGTCGTCGACCAGCACGTCCCGCAGGTCCTGCTGCACCAGCATCCACATCAGACCCTCGCCGTCGTCGTACTCGCGCGACGCGACCAGGTCGTCCAGCACGCGCGACATGCCCGCCCGTTGCGCGGCCACCGCCGACTCCCGCTGCCGCCGCAGCCGCGCCGTTCCCGGATCGCCGACGCGGTGCCGCGCCGCGTCCAGCAACGGGAGGTCGGCCTGCGTCCAGGCGCGTGGTTCCGTACGCCGCAAGCTCTTGATCTCGGCGGCGCTCAGCCAGGGGGCACATTTGCGCAGATAGGCCGGCACCGACCACAGATCAGCGACGATGTCGTCGGGCGCCAGCACGGGCCACGCCCGGTGGAACGCGGACGCCAGGGCACGATTGCCGAGCAAAGCCTTCCGTACGAGATCCGCCGGCTCCTCCCCCGCGTACTTCGCCTCGAGGATCGTGAGCAGTTCCGCCCAGGCCTCCTCCCGCCCCTCGTTGTGCGGCGTGCCCGGCCCCGGAGCCGCGAACGCCTCGGCCCAGTCGTCGGCGGTCAGCCGGATCTCGTCGTCGTCCGTCTCGACGAGCATGCCCTGCGCGGGCGGCTCCTCGTAGAACCGGACCGCGGCCTCGATCGCCCCGACCATGGCCACCGACGCCTTGAGCCGCGCCACCGACACGTCCGTCTCCTCGGCGAACGAGGCGCCGCCGGGCACGAGATCGCGCAACGTGCACGTCTGCACCTCGTCCTCGCCCAGGCTGGGCAGCACGTCCGACACGTACGCGAGGTAGGGCTCGTGCGGCCCCACGAACAGCACGCGCCGGGGGTTGGCGTACTGCAGATACGCCGTACGGTGCAACGCCACCACGGTCTTGCCCGTCCCCGGACCACCGTCGACGACGAGCGCGCCGGCCGACCCGGCCCGGATGATCGCGTCCTGGTCGGCCTGGATCGTGCCCAGCACGTCCCGCATCCGGGCCGAGCGGTTGCTGCCCAGACTCGCGATGAAAGCGGACTGGTCGTCCAGCGCCGCATGCCCCTCGAGCGCGTCCGGCGTGAACACCTCGTCCCAGTAGTCGGTGATCCGCCCGCCCGTCCAGCGGTAGCGCCGCCGGCTGTCCAGCCCCATCGGGTTGGCGTGGGTGGCCCCGAAGAACGGCTCGGCCGCGGGCGACCGCCAGTCCACGAGCAGCCGCTGCCCGTCGCTGTCGGTCAGCCCGAAACGCCCGATGTAGACCGCGGACGAGCCGGTCACCATGCGGCCGAGGCAGATGTCCAGGCTGTAGCGCCGCAACGCGCGCAGCCGGCTGGTCAGCCGCCGCACCGCGTCGTCGCGGTCGACGGCCTGGCGCCCCTTGCCCGCGGGCGCCCTCCGCTCGACCTCCAGCCGGTCGTTCAGTTCGGCGATGGTCCGCTCGAGGCTGGCCTCGATCGCCGCGAAGTGTTTCTCGTCGTCCGCGATGAGCGCCGGATCGGCTTTGGCCTCAGATACCACAAAAGCGCTGGTCACGCAGCGATTCTGCGCCGTCACCGGGGCCTTGCGGCAAGACCCCCTTTGTGTTATACGTTAAACATGGCGAGAGGTGCGGATTCCCTTCCGCCGACGCGAGGTACGGCGCAGGACGCCAGACATCAGCAATGGCTCAAAGACCTGAAGCTCCTTCGTCGTGTCCGCGACCGGATCGACCGCGACTACGCCCAGCCGCTCGACGTCGAGGCCCTGGCCCGCGGCGTCAACCTCTCGGCCGGTCACCTCAGCCGCGAGTTCCGGGCCGCCTTCGGCGAGTCGCCGTACAGCTATCTCATGACCCGCCGCATCGAACGCGCCATGGCCCTGCTGCGCCGCGGCGACCTGTCCGTCACCGACGTGTGCTTCGAGGTCGGGTGTTCCTCCCTCGGCACGTTCAGCACCCGCTTCAGCGAGCTGGTGGGCATGTCGCCCAGCGCCTACCGCCGGTTCACCGCCGAGCAGTCCCAGGCCGAGGGCCTGCCGGGCTGCGTGGTCAAGCAGGCCACCAGACCGATCAGGAATCGAGAAGCAACGGCCGCCCCCGGCCAATAGCGTGGTCGGCATGAACCTCACCATTCACAACACGTTCCTTCCGGCCGACAACCCCGAGGCCTCGCTCGCGTTCTGGCGCGACACGATGGGCTTCGAAGTGCGCAACGACGTCGGGTACGGCGACATGCGCTGGATCACCGTGGGCCCGCCCGGGCAGCCGCAGACCTCGATCGTGCTGCACCCGCCCACGGTCGACCCCGGCCTCACCGACGACGAGAAGCGCACCATCGCCGAGCTGATGGCCAAGGGCAGCTACGCCAGCATCGTCCTCAGCGCGCCCAACGTCGATGAGGCGTTCGAGCAGGTGCAGAAGGCCGGCGGCGACGTCGTGCAGGAGCCGATCGACCAGCCGTACGGACTGCGCGACTGCGCCTTCCGCGACCCGGCCGGCAACATGGTGCGCATCAACCAGCAGTAGGAGCGAGCGGGGCTGTGCTGCCACGCTCGACGAGCGTCGGCGGCAGCAGCCGCACCTTCTCGGTCGGCCGCCCGTCGAGCAGCTTCATCGCCGTGGCCACGGCCAGCCCGCCCACGTCGTGGGCCGGGATGTCGACCGAGGTCAGCGGCAACGGCATGTTGAGGGCGACGTCCCGCGGACAGACCGCCACCACCGAGATGTCCGCGGGGACGCGCCGCCCGCTCGCCTGCAGCTCCTCGAGCACCATGCGCAGCGCCTCCTCGTTGTGCACGACCAGCGCCGTCACCCCCGGCAGCTGCGCGTCGACGTCGGCCAGGCAGGCCCGCACGCCCTCCCGGTCGGGCTCGCACGGGTGGGTCATCGTCTCGAGGCCCAGCTCCGCCGAGCCGATGGTGAAACCGGTCAAGAACCTTTCGGCGTACGTCGTCCCGCGCTTGTACACCGCGGGCGACGGACCCACGAGGGCGACTTTGCGGTGCCCGTGCCACGCCAGGTGCCGCAGAGCCTCGGCCGCAGCCGCCTCGAAGTCCAGGTCGACGCACACTATCCCGGCCGGGTCCGCCGGCAGCCCGATCAGCACCGAGGGCTGCTTCAGCCGGCGCAGAGCCTGGATGCGCACGTCGTCGCGTTCCACGTCCATGACGATGAGCGCGTCGACCATGGTGCTGTGCGCGACCCGTTCGAGGCCGGCCGTACCCTCGTCCTTGGTCAGCAGCAACACGTCGTGGTTGTGGGTGCGCGAGGCGGTGACCACGGCCGTCGCGAACTGCATGATGACGGGCACGTTGACGTCGGTACGCAGCGGAACGACCAGGGCCAGCACGTTGGTGCGGCTGCTGGCCAGCGCCCGCGCCCCGGCGTGCGGGTGGAAGCCCAGTTCGGCGATCGCCGCCTGCACCCGCTCACGGGTCTGCGCCGAGATCGGCCGGCGACCGCTCAAAACGTACGACACGGTGCTCGGTGACACGCCGGCCGCCCGGGCCACGTCGTTGATCGTCGCCATCCGCCCCCCTCATCCGCTGCTCACACTACTCAGCCCACCCCGATCGTCGAAGCGCTTCGACGATCCCTCCGCTCACCATAGATGCCGGTAAATGTCGTGTCCACCGGCCCCACTCCACCGCGAGCAGCAACAGGGTCACGCGGGAGCGAGGCCCGCGGCGCTACGGTCGAACACGAAGGTGGCCCCTTCCACGCACGGCCGGAGCAATCCCCTCGCGGCTGCCGAACGCCCCCTGAACCACCTCGACCGGGAGCAACGTCTTGTCCGAGCACGTACGCGCGGAACTCCACCGCACCGGCGGCTTCACCGGGCGGCCGCTGAGCGCCGTCGCCGACTCGCGCACCTTGCCGCCGGCCGAGTCCGCCCGCCTCCGCCAGGTGATGTCCACCCTGGACTTCGCCACCCTGCGCAGCACCCGGCACCCCACGGGCGGCGCCGACCTGTTCCGCTACGACCTGGTCCTGACCCGCGGCGACGACCACTGGCGCGGCACCGTCTCGCAAGCGTCCGTCCCACCCGCCCTCCAGCCGCTGCTCCAGCTCCTGGCCGGCATCGCGCACTGACCTCCGCGCCACCGCACCACAAGCGACCGAACCGCTCGGCTCAATCGCCCGCCGAGCTCGCCACCACACCACCAACCATCGAACCGCAAGGCTTACCAGACGTTTCATCCTGGCGCGGATGCCGTCGGCGTCCTTGGCCGCCCGCGCTCCGGATCGGCCTGGGTCGTCGTCGACCGCTCCATGTCGTCGGGTGCCGCAGGACTCCGCCTGTTAGATCATCGACGTCGATCGTTGAACGGGTGCGGCACGTGGCGATCTGACCAACGAGGAGTGGGCTGTGCCGGCACCGTTGCTGCCGTCGCAGCCGGTCCAGGGCCGCAGATGGCGTGATCACCGGCGCGCGAAGACATCGGACGCTCCCGTGGCGGGCCGACCACGAAGATCCACACTTTGGCTGGAGGCGGCCAATGTGCGCCTACGCCGACGGGCGTGCGGGCTTCCTGGTGGCGTGCGCGTCGGCGAACGCCCACACCGCCCTGCTGAGCGCGTCGGGGGTCTCGATCTGCGGCAGGTGACCGGCTTCCGGAAGCATCGTGAACTGCGCGCCAGGGATCACGTCGGCAAAGGCCCGGCCGAAGTCGGGGTCGCCGATCCGGTCGGCCTCACCCCAGACGACCAGGGTCGGGGTGCTCACCCCGCCCAGCCGGCCGGCCAGCGTCGGGTCGGTCATCGCGCGGCCGGCATAAGCCTCGAGGGCCACGCGGTTGCCGGCCATCGCGTCACGAACCTGCGGGGGCAGCCCAGCCGGGTCGACACCGTACGTCCGCGGGTCGTGGTAGCTGAGTTCGGCGAGCCCGGCGGGAGTGAGCGAGAAGAAATCGGCGACCGGGTGACCGGGCACCTCGATGCCGACCGCGTCGACGAGAACGCAACCGCTGACCCGGGGTGAGCGCAGCAGCGCCATCTCGGCGGTGATCCAGCCGCCGATCGAGTTGCCGACCACCGTGACGTCCCGCAGGTCGAGGGCGTCGAGCAGAGCGACGTACGTCGCGGCCAGCCCGGCGATCGAGTCGAGCGCGGCGGGGCGCGGGGTGGCGTTGAAGCCGGGGTGGACCGGGGTGAGCACATGCGCGTGCTCGGCCGCGGCGAACCGGTCGGCCCAGGGCGTGACGGTGAGCGGCCCCCCACCGCCGTGCAGCAGCAGGAACGGGTGGCCCGTGCCGCGCTCGGTAACGGCGAGGTCGACGGAGCCGATGCCCGGGACGGTGAGTGAATGGACGGTCATGCGAACGGCTCCTGGGCAGTGATGACGACGATTCGGGTTGCGTATATAAGGAACCTTAGGTCAGGTTCCTTATATACGCAACCTTGCAGTAGCCTCCCGGGATGAGCGCTTCTCTGCAGCAGGTCGGCCTGGCCGTCAAGCGGCTCCAGTGGCGGCACCACCGCGAGGCCAATCGCCGCCTGGCCCCGCTGGGCCTGTCGCTGGTGCAGTGGGACACCCTGCGCCACCTGCACGCCAACCCCGGCGCCTCGCTGCACCGGCTGGCCGAGCTCACCTTCCAGACCGACCAGTCGATGGGCGAACTGGCCAAGCGGATGGTCGACCGCGGGCTCCTCGAACGGGTCGAGGGATCGGGCCGCAAGGTCCAGCACCAGCTCACCGCGACCGGCGACGAACTCCGGCGAGCCGGCGGCGAGGCGGTCGACGGCGTCCTCACCGAGTCGCTCGGGCAGCTCAGCGCCGACGAGCGGGAAACCCTCCACCGGCTGCTGCTCAAAGCGGCCGAGCCGGGGTGAGCGCGCCCGTAGCCGACAGCCGCTGATCTGGCGAGGTCCGATGATCCGGTCGTAGGCTGCGAGCAGCGGCATCACGGGGAGGGCGGCCCGGCATGACGACGAACGGCAGATCCGCGCGACTTCTGCGCGGGTACGGGTGGTGGATCATCCTGGTGACCGTTCTGATCACCGCCGGGGCCTGTGCGCTGAGGCGCGTCGAGCCCGTCGGGCATCGATCGACGGCGACCGCCGTGGCCGGGCCGAAGCAGCGGGCCGGCTTCGCGCCCGTGCCCGTCGACGCCGGCACCGAGCGCGAGATCGCCCGCTCCGGCACCGTCCTGCGCGCGGCCGCCGAAGAGCTGGGCATGGCCGAGACGGACCTGGCCGACGGCCTCGACGTGGAGCCGGCCGAGCAGGGGGCGGCGATCACCATCGCCTACACCGGCGGCGACGCGGCCACCGCCCAGCGGCGGGCGCAGGCTGTCGCCGAGGAGTACGTGCGGTATCGCAACACCACGACCGTGCAGTCCGGCACCGCGGCCACCCTGGTTTCGCCGGCCGGCCCGGCTGAGGAACAGCGGCGTCCGCTCTGGCTCTGGCTCGCCGCCGGTGCGGTCGCCGGGCTGCTGCTGGGCCTGATCAGCGCGTACGCGGTGGCCCGCCGCCGCGACCGGCTGCGCGGGCGCGCCGACTACGAGCAGCAGACCGGGCTGCCGGTGCTGGCCACGATCCCGCGGGCGCGGCGCTCGCGGGGGCCGGGCGCGCCGCTGCCGGTGATGCTGCGCTCCCCCGGCTCGGCCGACGCCGAGGCCTACCGGTACCTGCGCGCCCGCCTCGAACCGCTGCTGGGGCGCCCGGCAACCGTGCTGATCGCCGGTGGCCGCGACGGCGAGGGCCGCAGCACCACGGCCGCCAACCTGGCCGTCGCGCTGGCCCAGTCCGGCCGCCGGGTCGTGCTGGTCGACGCCGACGTCCGCCGGCCCGCGCTGCATCTGATGTTCGATCTGTCCCGCGACCGCGGGCTGACCAACGTGCTGACCGGCCGGCACCGGCTCACCGAGACCCTCGCGGCCGGCGCCATCGTCAACCTGCGGGTGCTGGCCGTGGGGGCCGAGCGTGACAACAGCGCCGACCTGCTCGCCGGGGGCGGCCTCACCGGCCTGCTGCACGAGCTCAAGGAGCAGTGCGACGTCGTGGTGCTCGACTCGCCGGCCCTGCTGGAGGTGGCCGACGGCCTCGGGCCGGCCGCCTGCGCCGACCAGATCCTGGTGGTCACCGACTATCGCCGGGCCACCCGGGCCGATGCCGTCCGGGTCGCCGCCGAGCTCGAGCACGTCGCGCCGGGCCGCGTCTCGGCGGTGCTGATCGGGCTGCCCGAGCGCGACGGCGGCCTGCGCCCTCGCGATCAGGTGGGCCGCACCGACCGCTTCGAGGTTCTGGACGGCCCAGCCGAGCATGCGCCGCCGCCCCGGGAAGAACCGGAAGAACCGGCGCCGGAGCAACCGGACTCGGCGGAGAAGGCGAAGCCGGTCAGCGCGAAGGCGGCCATCCCCAAGCCGCGCGTCTACACGTCCGCCGCCGCCAAGGCCGAGGCCGAGGCCCGGGTGCAGGCGAAGGCGGCTGCCGAGGCGAAGAGCGAGGAATGACCCGGGTGGTGGCCACCGGGAGGGACAGGTTAGGTTAGCCATACCTTGCACAGTCCCCCTGGAGGCCCCCGTGACTCAGACCGCTGACCCGGCCGTGGCGACGGTGCCGTGGCGGTTCTTCGCCGCCGAGGTTCGCGAGGTGCGGCGGCTGAGCCCCCGCTTCGTCCGGGTGACCTTCACCGGCGACGAGCTCGACCGCTTCGCCGACAACGGCTTCGACCAGCGGATCAAGCTGATCCCGCCGCTGCCCGGCTCGGGGCTGGCCCACCTGCCGACCAGCGAGGACTGGTACGCGCAGTGGCGTGCCCTGCCCGAGGAGCACCGCAATCCCATCCGTACGTACACCGTGCGCGCCGTCCGCCCCGAGCTGCGGGAGGTCGACATCGACATGGTGCTGCACGGCGTCAACGGCCCCGCCTCGCGGTTCGCCGCCGAGGCCGGCCCGGGCACCCCGGCGTACCTGCTGGGCCCGAACGCCGATTTCGACGGGGTGCACGGGGGCATCGACTTCCACCCGCCGGCTCACACGGACTGCATCCTGCTCGGTGGTGACGAGACGGCGGTGCCGGCCATCGCCGGGATTCTGGCCGGTCTGCCCGCCGACGCGCGCGGCGAGGTGCTGCTCGAGGTGCCCTCGGCCGGGGACGCGCTGCAGCTGACCGCCCCGGCGGGCGTGCGGGTCACCTGGCTCGCCCGCGACGACGACGCCTACGGCGCCAAGCTCATTCCCGCCGTACGCGCGGCCAGCCGCCGCATCCTCGGTGACGAGCAGGTCGGTCCACCCGTCGAGCTCGAGGACGTGGACGTCGACCACGACGTGCTCTGGGAGGTGCCCGAGGAGGTCACCGACGTGAGCCGCTTCTACGCCTGGCTGGCCGGCGAGGCGGGCATGATCAAGCTGCTGCGCCGCCACCTGGTCGCCGAGTGCGGTGTCGACCGGCGCCTGGTGGCCTTCATGGGGTACTGGCGTCTCGGACGGGCGGAAGGCAACTAAGACCCGTTTCCGCCGGATTCCTCCGGCGGTGTGGCTTTTCGCCTAGCGTTTTTTGGTGAGGCCACGTCCGCGTGCGGCCGTCAGCTGAGCCGCGCCTGAAGGGCCCGGCTCCACAGAGCCCGAGGAGGAAGACATGTGGAACACCTCGGCGCCCCAGCAGGGTCCGGTCGTCCTGCTCGTGGAGGACGACGAGGACCTGCGCGACATGACGACGCAGATGCTCGAACTGCGCGGCTTCCAGGTGCTGGCCGCGAACGACGCGGTCAGCGCCATCACCAAGTGCAAGGTGCACGAGGGGAAGATCGACGTGCTCCTGACCGACCTCGGCCTGCCCGGCGTCTCCGGCGGCGAGCTGGCACGCTCGGCGCAGGCCGTCCGGCCGGGCATGGAGACGGTCTACATCTCCGGCATGCCGCAGGAGATCGCGATCCGCCGGGGCATCATCAAGCGCGGGGCTTCCTTCATCGCCAAGCCGTTCACGGCCGAGCAGCTGGCCGGCACTCTGAGGTCGGTCCTGGCCCAGAACAACAGCAACGCCCCTGCACCCTGACCTGACCTGGCTCAATTCGGTCCGGCCGGTTCCGATTCATAGGGCACAGGCCGGGAGAACCCGGCCGGCCAGATGATCCGGGGGGACCCCATGCTGCCTTTCCACTACGTCGCTGCCTACCTCCAGTCGCGTCTGACCAGCGCCGGCGAGCGTCTGGCCAAGAAGGGCGACGAGGGCGCGACCGCCGTCGAGTACGGCCTGCTCATCTCGCTCGTCGCCGTCGTCATCATCGTCGGCGCCACGACGTTCGGCAATCAGATCAGCGCTCTGTTCACCGCTGTCGCCGGCAAGATCAAGATGCCGGCGTAAGGATGAAAGGCCGGTAGTCACGGCAGTGCTCACCGCCGTTCGTAGTCTCCTCAGCCCCAGGCCGCGCACCGCGCGTCGGTCGGCCCGGGGCGAGGAGGGCGCGGCCGCGGTGGAGGCGGCCATCGTGCTGCCGCTGATCCTGCTGGTGCTGTTCGGCATCATCGACTTCGGCCGGGCCCTCCAGCAGCAGGCTCTACTCACCGCCGCCGTCCGCGAAGGCGCGCGTACAGCCGCGCTGAACGGCACCTCCGCCACCGTGACAGCCAAGGTGCAAAGCGTCGCCGGCACCGATGCCGCCGTGACCAGCACCCTCTGCACCGGCGGATCCGCGGTGACCGCCGACGCGTCGGTGACCGCGACCCAGCCCTTCACGGCGCTCACGCCCGTGTTCGTGCTGATGCAGTACTACGGCAGCACGGCCAGTCTCACCACGCTCAGAGCCAGCGGGGTCATGGCATGCACGGGCTGACCCGCAAGCCTCCCCTCCTCCAGGTCCGTCGCGGTTGGCGACGGGCCTTGCGGCGTACCCGCTCCGAGCACGGCGTTGTGGCGGCGCTGTTCGCCGTGATGGTGAGCACCGGCGTCGTCATCGCCATGGGCGCGCTCGTCATCGATGTCGGGCAGATCGCGCTCGAACGCCAGGAGCTGCAGACCGGGGCCGACGCCGCCTCGTGGACGATCGCGTCCCGGTGCGTCCAGAAGCCCGCCGACTGCACCATGGCCAAGCAGAGCCTGGTCGCGTCGGACTACGCGAACCGCAACACCAAGGACGGGTCGGCCGACGCGCAGATCTGCCTGTCGAACCAGACCGCCCTGTGCACCGCGTGGAAGAGCCCGGGCGCGTGCCCGCCCACCACCGTCACCGGTGGCACCTCGGTCGAAGTGCGCACGTCCACCCGTACGGGAACCTCGACCCTGCTTCCACCGGCCTTCGCCAGTGCCATGTCCGGTTCGGTGAGCTCGGGGGTCATGGCCGGCGCCTGCGGGCGGGTGGCCTGGGGACCGCCGGGCATCACCAAGGTGCTCGCGATGGGCATCTCGATGTGCGACTGGAAGCGCATGACGGCCAACGGGTCCACCTTCTACGGCCCGTTGAGTCCCCTGCTGAGTCAGCTCGGCCTCTACTCGGTCCTCGGCCTGCCCGCGCCGACCGCGGCCGCCGAGAGCGCCATCCCCATGGTGACATCGGCGAAGGTCTTACTTCCGCTTCCGTCCTGCACCTCACCGATCGACCTGACCGAGCCACGCGGCTGGGTCTGGCTGGCCGACAACGACCTCTCCCCACCCGACGCCAACTGCGAGCTGACGCTCAAGGTAGGTGATCTGCCCCGCTCGTTCCTGCTCTCCGGCCTGACCCAGGGCATTCCGTGCGCGGGTCGGCTGCAGGCCCAGCTGGCCAGCCGGCAGCCGGTGCTCGTGCCCATCTACGACGAGGTGCAGGGCCTGCTGTCGCTCGCGCCCGCCTATCGCATCGCCGGGTTCGCGCCGTTCGTCTTCACCGGCTACACGAGCCTGCTCGGCGGCCTGTTGAGCGGGGTCGGCAGCCTGCTCAACGGCGGTCTGCCGGGACTGCTGCAGAGCGCGCTGTGCGGACTGTCGCAGTGCATCCTCGGCTACTTCACCAAGACGCTCGTGCCCCTCGACAGTCCGACGTTCGGCACGGGCCCGAACTTCGGCGCCACGGTCATCGGGCGTACGGGATGACGGGGTCGCGAGGGGGGCGGGGGACATGAGCCGACGGATCGTGCTGCTGGGCGTCGCCGCCGTGCTGGCGATCCTCAGCGCGGTGGCGGTGGTCGCCTACGCGAGCGGCGCCGACCGCCGGGCCGTCGAGGGCAAGAAGGGCGTCTGGGTGCTCCTGGCCACCGAGGCGATCCCGAGCGGCACGACCGGCGCCCAGATCCGCTCGCGGCGTCTGGTGCGGCAGGTGCTGATGCCGGCCGAGACCGTGCCGTCCGGCGCCCTGACCAAGCTCGGCCCGGCGCTCGACGCCAAGGCGCTCAACGCCACCCTGCAGCCCGACCAGATGCTGCTGACCCGGCAGTTCGATCCGGCCGTGAAGGCGGTCCCGAAGCCGGCGGCGACCTTCAAGGTGCCGCCCAAGCAGCTCGCCATCAGCGTCGAGCTCGGCATCGCCCGGCAGGTCGCCGGCAACGTGAAGCGCGGCGACAAGGTGACCGTGTACGTCACCGCGCCCAAGGACGACACCGCGGAGAACCCGCAGAAGACCTGGGTCGTGCTGCCGACGGCCACCGTCCTCAGTGTCGGCGAGAGCGTTCCGCCCAACATCGCCACGTTGCTCTCGCCCAGCGGACAGCCGCACGCCTCGGGCTCGGCCGGTGCGAGCCCGGCCCCGAGCCCCACGACCACCGTCACCCTGCTGCGCTACGTGGCCACTTTGGCCGTCACCCCCGACCAGGCCGAAGCGCTGATCAACGGCTACAACCGCGGCTACCTGCACCTGGCGTTGCAGGGCGCGAAGGCGACCGTGACCGCCACGCCGACCGTCGTCGAGAGCGGGGATGCCGGATGAGTCTCTACGTCTACCTCGAGCCGGATCGCGAGACGCTGGCCGAGCGCGGGCCCGAATTCCAGTCGGTCGGCGGCGCCATCGTGCACAGCATGGCCGAGCTCGAGGCTCACCTGCCTCGCTACCCCGAGACGCTGCTGGTGCTCATCGGAGCGAGCGTCGACCTCGACGAGGCGCTGATGTTCACCGCCTACCAGAGGCTGCAGCGGCCGCTCATCGGCGTGGTGCTGATCCGCCGGACGATCCTGCCGGCCGAGGTCATCCGCTGTCTGCAGGCCGGCGTCCGCGACGTCGTCGAGGAGGCCGACTGGGACAAGGTCCGCCAGGCGACCGGCCGCTCGGTCGACATCTCCAAGGCGCTCAGCACGTCGCTCCGCTCCGGCGCCGAGGGCACGCCGCTCGGCCGCATCATCACCGTGTTCGCCGGCAAGGGCGGCTGCGGCCGCAGCTTCGTCGCGGTCAACCTGGCCGTGGCGTTGTGGGCCGGCGGCGCCCGGCGGGTGCTGATCGTCGACCTCGACCTCCAGTTCGGCGACGTGGCCATCATGTTGAAGCTGCCACCCGACCGCAGCATCGCCGGCGGCATCGCCATGGCGGGCCGCCTCGACGAGCCCGGTCTGCGGTCGATCGTCACCCCGTACCGGCCCGGGGTCGACGCGTTGCTCGCGCCGGGCAACCCGGCGCAGGGCGAGCACGTCCGCCGCGAGCTCGTGCTGGAGATCCTCGACGTGGCCCGGCCGCACTACGACTTCATCATCATCGACACCCCGGCCATCGTCACCGACCAGGTGCTGGCGGCGCTGGACGTCTCCGACTGGTTCGTGCCGATCGTCACGCCCGACCTGCCGGCGCTGAAGTCGGTGCGCCTGACCGTCGAGATGTCCGACATGCTGGAGTACCCGCGCGACCGCAGCCTGCTCGTCTTCAACCGCGCCAACACCCAGGTCGGTCTGACCACGGCCGACGTCGAGGAGGCGATCGGCATGCCGTTCGCCTCGCTCGTGCCCTCCAGCCGCGACGTGCCCCTCTCGATCAACCAGGGCGAGCCGCTGATGGTCACCGAGCCGCTGCACCCGGTCAGCCGGGCCATCCGGCAGCTCGCCGACCGCTGCGCCGGCACCGAGACCGCGCCGGAGCCGAAACGCGGCCTGTTCGGCCGCCGGAAGAAGGTGCCGCGATGAGCCTGTCCGCCCGGCTCGGCATGTACGGGAACAAGACCAATCCCGAGGAGGAGTCCGAGCACCTCGAGGAGGCCGACCGGCGCGGATCCGCGAACCGCTACCGGGCGGCCGGGCGGCAGGCGGCGGACCCCGTCTACGACGTACGCCTGAGGATCCAGCGCCGACTGGCCGACGAGCTCGGCCCGACGCTGTACGCCAGTCGCGGCGAGGACGAGGCGCTCGATGCCCGCGTCCGCGACGTGCTCTCCGACCTGCTGGCCCGGGAGGAGACCCCGCTCTCCGGCAGCGACCGGGCGCGCATCGTCAAGGAGATCACCGACGAGGTCCTCGGGCACGGGCCGATCGAGGGGCTGCTGCGCGATCCGTCGGTCAACGAGGTGATGGCCAACGGCGCCAAGAACGTCTACGTGGAACGGTTCGGCCGCATCGAGCGCACCGAGGTGGAGTTCGACGACGAATCCCACCTGCGCCGGATCATCGACCGCATCTGCGCCCGGGTCGGTCGCCGCGTCGACGAGGCCAGTCCGATGGTCGACGCCCGCCTGCCCGACGGCAGCCGCGTCAACGCCATCGTGCCGCCGATCGCCCTGGACGGCGCGTCGCTGACGATCCGGAAGTTCTCGGCGACGCCGCTGACCGTGGGCGACCTCATCTCGTACGGCACGATGACCCGGCCCGCCGCCGAGTTCCTCGACGCCTGCGTCCGCGGGCACCGCAACGTGCTGGTCAGCGGCGGCACCGGCTCGGGCAAGACGACGATCCTCAACGTGCTCTCCAGCTTCGTGCCGGCCGACGAGCGCATCGTGACCATCGAGGACGCCGCCGAGCTCCGCCTGGGGCAGGACCATGTCGTACGCCTGGAATCGCGTCCGGCCAACGCCGAGGGCCGGGGCACGGTGAACGCCCGCGACCTGGTGCGCAACGCGCTGCGGATGCGCCCCGACCGGATCGTCGTCGGCGAGGTCCGCGACGCCGCCGCGCTCGACATGCTGCAGGCAATGAACACCGGTCACGACGGCTCATTGACGACCCTGCACGCGAACACGCCGCGCGACGCCGTCAGCCGGCTCGAGACCATGGTGCTGATGGCCGGCATGGACCTGCCGAGCCGGGCCATCCGCGACCAAATCTCGTCGGCCGTCGACCTGATCATCCAGATCACCCGGTTCAAGGACGGCTCGCGCAAGGTCAGCCACTTCACCGAGGTGGTCGGCATGGAGGGCGACACCGTCACGCTCCAGGACCTGTTCCTGCTCGAGGTCACCAGCGACGTCCCGCCCCACCTGGCCCAGCTCAAGCCGACCGGGATCCGCCCCCGGTTCGTCGACGCCCTGGCCATGTACGGCGTGACCCTGCCTGCCAGCCTCTTCAGCGGTGCCCGATGATCTTCGTCGCGGTGTCCTCCGGCGCGGCCGCGTTCCTGCTGTTCTTCGTCTTGGTCGAGAGGATCTTCGGCCGTACGCCGATGCAGCGCCGCCTGGCCACGCTGAAGCAGTACACCGCGGGCGACCGCCGGAACGACGAGCCCCTGCTGCGCCGCCTCCAGCACGCGGCGGGCGACGTGGTCGAGCAGTCCCCCGGCCTGACCAGGCTCGCCGGCCGGTCGACGGACAAGCTCGACCAGGCCGGCGCCCAGATGCGCCCCACCGAGTGGCTGGTCCTGCGGGCCGGGGTCGCGGTCACCTCCGCCGTCGCGCTGGCCGCCCTGGTCCACGTCGTCGCCGGGTTCGTGCTCGGCCTGCTGCTCGGCTTCCTCGTGCCCGGCATCCTGCTCAACGCCAAGATCAGCCGACGGCGGCAGCGGTTCGCCGACGACCTGCCGGCCCTGCTCCAGCTGATCCTGAGCGCGCTGCGCTCCGGCTTCACGCTGCAGCAGTCGGTCGACGCGGCGGTCCGCGACGACGAGGGGCCGGTGGCCGAGGAGTTCGCCCGGGCCCTGTCCGAGTCGCGGATCAGCGGCGACTTCGAGGATGCGCTGGAGCGGGCCGGCGAGCGCCTCCAGAGCCCCGAACTGAGCTGGCTCACGCTGGCCCTGCGCCTGCAGAAGGAGACCGGCGGCAGCCTGTCCGAGGTGTTGCAGACCACCGCCGAGACCATGCGCGAGCGCGCCTACCTGCGCCGGCACGTGCGCTCGCTGTCGGCCGAGGGTCGCATCTCGGCGTACGTGCTGGTCGCCCTGCCGATCTTCGCCACCGGCCTCCTGTTCCTCACCCGGCGCGAATACATGCAGGTGCTCTGGCAGACTGCCCTCGGCCTGGTCATCCTGGGCGTGGCGCTCCTGATGGTCATCGTCGGCAGCCTGTGGCTGCGCTCGGTCACGAAGATCGAGGTCTGACCCCATGACGGCCGGAACGCTGGTCTCGGTCGCCGCGGCTGCCGCCGTGCTCGCGGTCGCCTGCGCCGCGGCCGCCGTCACCGTCCCGGCCAGCCGCCGCCAGCGGATGCTGCGCATCCTGGCCGAGTTCGAGAGCAGCCGGAACGCGTCCCGGGCAGTCGGACAGCCCCTCGGCGGCAGGTTGCGCGCCCCCGTCGTCCGCGCGATCCAGCGGATCGGCGACGTCATCACCCGGCCCCGGATCCGCCAGCGGTTGTCCCAGGGGCTCGACTACGCCGAGAACCCCGCCGAGTGGCCGCTGGACCGGGTCATCCGGGCCCGGGTGGTGGGCGCCGTGGCGCTCGGCCTCCTGGGCTGGTGGGTCGGCACGCGCTCGGGCGGCCCGTGGGTGCTGCCCGGCCTGCTGGCGGGCGCCCTGATCGGCATGAACATCCCCGATCTGCTCGTGTACAACGCCGGCACCAAGCGGCAGGCGGCGCTGACCCGGGCCCTGCCCGACGTGCTCGACGCCATGGTCATCGGGGTCGAGTCCGGCCTCGGCCTGGACGCGGCCATGGCCCAGGTGGCGGTGCTGCTGCGCGGCCCCATGCCCGACGAGATCAACCGCGTGCTGCAGGAGATGCGCCTCGGCGTGCCCCGCACGGAAGCCCTGTGTTCGCTGGCCGCGCGGACCACCGTACGGGACCTGAAAACACTCGTCACGGCGCTCGTGCAAGCCGGTGAACTGGGCATCTCGGTGGCCGGCATCCTGCGCGAGCACGCCCTCGAGCAGCGCACCCGCCGCCGCCAGTACGCCGAGGAGAAGGCTCAGAAGGTGACGGTGAAGCTGCTCTTCCCGGTCATCTTCTGCCTGTTCCCGGTGATCTTCATCGTGGTGCTGGGTCCGGCGATCATCAACATCATGACCACCGGGCTCTGAGCCCCGCCCCGGAACCTCTCAGACAGTCCCGTTTCCTGCCGATAAGTGGACGTGATCACCGTCGGCGCCGACCTCGACGAGGAAGGCCGGCTCGCTGTCCTGCACGAGTACTGCCTGCTCGACGCGCCCGCCGACGACGAGCTGACCACCGTGGTGCGGGTCGCCGCGCTGGTGGCCGGGGTGCCGACCGCGACCCTCAACCTGATCGACGAGAGCCGGCAGTGCCAGCTCACCACGTACGGCTTCGAGGGCGGCAACACGGCCCGGTCCGACTCGATGTGCGCCATCCAGTTCCGCTCCGGCAAGTTCGTCCACGTCAGCGACGCCCGTCAGCATCCGCTCTACCGCCACAACCCCTGGGTCACCGGCGCGCTGGCCTCGGTCCGCTTCTACGCCTCGGCGCCGCTGATCACCCCCGAGGGGTACGCCCTGGGGACGCTGTGCGTCTTCGACGACCGCGTCAAGGAACTTACCGACGACCAGGCCGGGCGGCTCGCCGACCTGGCCGACGTGCTGGTGGCCCTGTTCGAGCGGCGCCGTCAGGCCCGGCTCAACGAGAAGCTCGCCATCGAGGCCGAGCTGCGCAAGCAGTTCACCACCACGGTGCTCGAGACGATCGACGTGGGGGTGGTGGTCGCGGACGCGGACGGCCACGTCACGATGTTCAACCGGGCCGCCCGGGAATGGCACGGGCTGGAGGCCGACGCTTCGCTGGACCCGGCCGCGCTGCCCGATCACTACGGCCTGTTCGACGCCGACGGGACGCGCCGGCTGCAGCCGGACGAGGTGCCGCTGCTGCGCGCTCTGCGCGAAGGACTGGTGCAGAACGCCGAGATGACAGTGCGGGCGCCGGGTCGTCCGGTGATGCAATTGAGCTGTACGGGACGTCGCATCGTGGACGACACGGGCCGAGTGCAAGGCGCGGTCGCCGCGCTGAACGACGTGACGGCCGACCGCGCGTACCGACGCGAGATCGAGGGGGCCAGCGCCGAGATCGCGGCCCGCGGCGAGGCGTTGTCAGCCGCGCTGGTCGAGCTGCGCCGTTCCAACGAGGAACTGGAACACTTCGCCGGCACAGTCAGCCACGACCTGGTGCGCCCGATGGCGGCAGCCCACGGCTTCCTGGACCTACTGGTAGGCGAATACTCCGAGAACCTCGACGATCGCGCCGGGAAGTGGCTGACCGGAGCGATCCGCTCGGTGGAGAGGATGCAGAAGCTGGTGGACGCGCTGCTGAAGTACGCCCGGGCCGGCCAGACTCCGTACCAGGCAGAACCGGTGCCGCTCAACGCCGTGCTGCTGGACGTGCTGGCCGACCTGCGCACCGCAGCGGAAAGCAGCCAGGCCCAGATCTCCGCCACCGACGACCTGCCCACCGTCCAGGGCGACCCGGTGCTGCTGCGCCAACTCCTGCAGAACCTCATCGACAACGCCATGAAGTACCGCCACCCCGACCGCCCCTGCCGCATCTCGGTCAGCGCCTCGTCACTGTCCGGCCGCTGGATGATCCGGATAGCCGACAACGGCATCGGCATCCCACCCGAGCAGCGCGAGCGCGTCTTCGAGATGTTCGCCCAGGTCGATCCCCAGCACCAGAAGGGCTACGGCATAGGTCTCTCCACCTGCCTGCGCATCCTCGAACGCCACCGCGGCAAGATCGCCCTCGAGGAGACCCCCGGCGGCGGCGCCACAGTCTGCCTGTCACTTCCCAGATAGCGCTTGAAGCGTCCGCACACCGAGACCAGCACCCCAGGCCACGGGCCCTTTGTGCGCGGGCGGTAGCCGGCGTTTCGTCGGCCGGCGTCTCGTCGGCCGGCGCGAAGAAATGGTCCGGAAATGGCAGTAGGCCCACCCCGCGATGGGGTGGGCCTACTGTTCACGTTGAGTCCGGCGGCGTCCTACTCTCCCACACCCTCCCGAGTGCAGTACCATCGGCGCTGGAGGGCTTAGCTTCCGGGTTCGGAATGAGACCGGGCGTTTCCCCTCCGCTATGACCACCGAAACAGCTATCAGCGAAAAACCAACAACCAGCAGAACCGTGCAGCCGTCACCGGCCGGGTTCCGTGTTGTTCGTTTGCTGTGAATCACACAGTGGACGCGTTGAGCAAAAAGTTTAAGGTGGTTAAGCCCTCGGCCTATTAG
>NZ_JAMQOL010000110.1:0-3615 GCF_023717965.1 Paractinoplanes hotanensis
AGGGTGGCTGGAAGCGTGAGAACTCCCATGATCACCTAGGCGATCTCACCCGCCCTGAGCACCCTCCACAAAGGCCGGTAACCCGCGTATCCCCAGGTCATGCCACCGCTGCCTGAACACGCAAAGGCCCTGAGTTACACGTCCACTATGCAACGACCGGCAATCAGGTGGCGGACCTGCTGCGGCGCAAGGCGGTGTCCGCCGAGAAGATGCTCATGAAGTCCGGGCTGTTCGACGTCGTCGACGTTCGCTGCGTCACCCGTGACGATCTGCGAGAGCTCTACAAGCGGGCCACCCAGGCGGTGCCGGCCACGTTCGAGATGCCGAAGAAGATGTCCCTGCCGCGGATGCCCGGTGTCGAAGAATCACTGCTCGGGCTGCTGTCGGCGCGAGCTGGTCGAGAAGGTGCTCACCGATCCCACCGGACATATCCGCACGGCGCTGTTCCATGAGAATGTGCGGGACTTCCAGGGATACAACGGCGTCAACGCTCAGATTCGCGACACCATTCGCGACGAGATCGGCCACCGGCGCTTCGCCGTCCTGAACAATGGCATCACTATCGTCACGCGGAACCTCCGAGTCGTCGGCGACGAGGTCCACATCCGCGACTTCCAGGTGGTCAACGGGTGCCAGACCTGCCACGTGCTGTTCGACGAGCGGAGCCACCTGAACAACGACGTGCAGGTCAGCGTCCGGGTGGTGCACAGCGCCGACGAGAACGTCATCACCGGCATCATCGCTGCGACGAACCGGCAGACGGCAGTCAGCGAGGAGGACCTCTCGACCCGCGAGGACTTCCACAAGCAGCTCGAGGACTGGTTCGCCGCTCAGGACGCACCACAGCGGTTGTTCTACGAACGCCGATCCAAGCAGTACGCGGCCCGGCAAGACGTCGAGAAGACTCGAGTGATCAACCGGAGCCAGCTCACCCGCGCTTATGCCGCAATGTTCCTCGGAGAGCCGTCAGCCGTCGCCACTACAAGGACCTGACCACGCGGCGAAAGAACGATCTGTTCCAGGCCGGTACCTACCGGACGCCTATTATGTCGCGGCGGCGACGCTGTACCGCATCGAGTGGCTACTGCGCACGCGTCGGGTACGCGCCGGCCTCCGTCCCGTCCGCTACCACTTGATGGCCGCGCTCCGGTGGCAGCTCCTGGGTGATGAAAGGCTTCCGGCGAGTCCCAAGAAGGCATCCGAGCAATGTCGTCGGCTCATCGAGCTGGTCTGGGAGCCGGGAAAGGCGGAGCAGGCCGTCCTCAAGCTCATCCCGACGCTCACCGAGATCATCGGAAAGGAGGAGGCGACGGGGGTGCCGCTCGGCGAGATGGTCCGCAACCGCCGCTTCGCGGACGCCGTCCGAGCCGCCGTGCTGGGCCCGCGGGTGTCGGCATGACGCGTCACGTCGCCGCGGATCACGGGCCGAGATGGATGTGGGACGCCCACAGGTGTGGTTGGTCCGGGTAGTTTTGCGGGTCTGCCGTACCGCCAGGTGCAGCGCCTCGGCCGTGAGAGCGCCGCCGTCCAGGTGCGCATAGCCGCGAAGGTCCGGCCGATCGGCCCGCACCAGATCCGGCACCTGATCGCTTCAACTCTGCTCGACGCCGGCTACGGCGTCCACGAAGTCGCGGAAAGGCTCGGCCATGACCCGGCCACGCTCATGCGCTACTACACCCGGGTCAACGCAACCAGACGCTTGCGGGCCACGGACCGGATCGCCGACCTGATGACAGTGTCCGAAGTCCCGCCGAGGCCGCTACGGAACTGGGGTGGCTGCACCACGAGTCTGCTCCCTGACGATGGTAAGTCCGTGGAGAAGCTCGCCAGCTGAGGACCGGAAGGCGCGTACCCGGATTCGACAACCACAGGCGCTTCCGTCCGCATGTCGTTGCGCAGGTCGCCGGCCCCGGCGAGCGGTCCGGGAACGACGGCGGGCGGTAGCTTGGGCCGCGGGGCCTCGACCGTCCGCTGGGCTTCGGGTGGCCGGTCGGCGGGCACTCCCGCGAGCTCCTCAGGGCCGCGTTCTGAACATTCGGGTGGCTCGGGTTCGTAGAATCGATCGCAGCGCAGCATGAGAGGTAGAGGTCCGAGCAATCATGGCGTACCAACCGATGACGATGGTGGACCTCGCCGGCCATCTCTCCCGACACCCCGAGGAGAAAATCCGGTGGAAGCACATCTGGGAATTCCTCGAGGAGTACCGCTGGGAACAGGCGGAAAAACAAGCCGAGCTGCTACTGGATGAGCCACCCGCAACAGGCGACGCGCGGTGGGACGTCTTACTCGGCGCGTTGGCGGAGCACCTCGCCGCGAAACTTGACCTGGCCCCACCCGACTGGTCCAGAACTCGGACCCTCGCGACCCCGTGGTTTCCCTCCACGCTGCCGTCCAAGCGCATGGAGGCGCTCGTCTGGGCGCCGGCCGCCTTCCGCAAGCACGGCGTCTACCTCTCCGCACGCGACTTGGACGCGGCATGAGCGATGACGGCCTACTCGGCAGAGCTGAACTCGAGCGGGCATTCTCAGCGCTCGGCGACCGGCTGTTCCGTCGAGGCGTCATAGCCGACCTGTTCATCGTCGGCGGTGCTGCGATGGCGCTCGCCTACGACGCCGACCGGGTAACAAGGGACGTCGATGCCACGTTTCTGCCGCATGGCATTGTCTTGGAGGAAGCGCGCAACGTAGCGGAGGCGATGGGCTTGCCGCCATGGTGGCTCAACGATCAGGCCAGCGCGTATGTCTCCTACCAGCACGACGCCGGAAAGCGTGAAGTATTCGACCACCCCGGCATTCGTGTGATGGCCGCCTCTCCCGAGCATGTGTTCGCGATGAAGGTATTCGCCTCCCGGGGTCGCGACGAGGACGACCTCCGTGCACTTGTCCAGATTATTGGGATCTCGACCGTCGAGGCGGCACTGGAACTCTGCAGCAGATTCTTCCCTGATGAAGAGATTCCCGCTAGATCGATGGCGATGCTCGAGGATTTGTTCGCTTCGCAATGACGAATCGTCAATCTGTCGTGTCAGAGTCGTGGAACAGGCGTCTGGTAGCAGGTGAATGCGCCTGCAGCTGCGACGGTGAACTATGCGGGGGTCGCGTCCTTCCGTCGAAGCGCTGGGAGAATGACGCTGATGCAAGCAGGCTGACAAAGGCGCAGGTCAGGTAGGGTAAAGAGGGTGCCGGAAGGGTGACGTTGTTGGACACCTTCACTCGGCCGAGTATATTTTTCAGTGACCTGGTAAAACGTTAGTTAGCACGTCGCTGGGCCCTCTAAATGCTGGGGTCAAGGGGTCGCAGGTTCAAATCCTGTCAGCCCGACTTTGTAAAAGGCCAGCTAAGCTGGCCTTTTGCATTCCTACGCATCGATGAATTCGTGGCGACGTGACACATGGTTGTTCCTGTGGGCGTTCCTCGACAAACTGTTCGGCCTCGGCCGCAGTACCCCCGCGGCGAACGCGTGGTTGGACGGCGGCAGTCCCACCGCCGGGTTCCTCGGCAAGGCCGCGACCGGCCCGTTCTCAGGGGTCTACAACGCCATCGCCGGCAACGCCTTCGTCGACGTGCTGTTCATGACCGCTCTGCTCGGCATCGGCATGGCGCTGATCCTCGGCAT
>NZ_JAMQOL010000111.1:0-3212 GCF_023717965.1 Paractinoplanes hotanensis
TGATGAGGCTCCGTGGAAATCCCCAGGTCTGCTCGGTGAAAGTCCCCACCTGGTTGGGTTGAGTTTATCGGTTGGTTTCAGTGTTTATGGGATGGTGTGCGGCGTGTCGACCTGGGCGGCTGCTGGGGTGGCGAGCAGGGCGACGATCGCGACGGGTTCGCCGCAGTGGGGGCAGTCGCGCAGGGTGGTGGCTGGTGGCGGGGTGGGTGTTTTGCGGGGGATGACGATGCGGTCGGTGTCGGTGTCGTCGGGGTGGTCGCGGCGCCAGCCTTCGGCTTTGCAGGGTGGGCTGCAGTAGCGGCGGCGGGGGTTGTTGCCGGGTAGCGGGTTCTGGCAGGTGGGGCAGTTCCTGGTGGCGGGCTGCTCGTTGTGCATGGTGGGTCCTTCTCGGTCAGGCGGCGCGGGCGGCAGCGGCGGCGCGGAGGGTGTCGGCGTGGCGTTGGTGGGCGCGGAGCCGGTAGGAGGGTCCGTCGATGCCGACGACGGCGGCGCGGTGCAGGAGCCGGTCGAGCATGGCCGCGGCGACGGTGGCGTCGCCGAAGGCGCTGGCCCAGTCGGCGATGCCGACGTTGGTGCTCAGGATGGTGGAGGATTTCAGGTAGCGCTGGTTGATGACTTGGAACAGGGCGGAGGCGCCGTCGCCGGGTAGCGGCAGATACCCAAGTTCATCGATTACCAGGAGTCGGGGTCCGGCGAAGAAGCGCATGCAGGTGGCCCAGCGGCCTTCGAGGGCGGCTTTGTGGCAGCGGGCGGCGAGGTCGGCGGCGGTGGTGAAGTAGACGCGGTGCCCGGCGTCGGCGGCGGCGCGGGCCAGGCCGACCGACAGCATGGTCTTGCCGACGCCGGGTGGTCCGACGAACAGGACGTTCGCGGCGTCGTCGAGGAAACGCAGGGTGGCCAGGTCACGGACGAGTTTCTCGTCGACGCCGGGTTGGGCGGAGAAGTCGAAGTCGCTGATGGTCCAGGGTTCGGGCAGGCAGGCGAACCGGAGCCGGCCGGCGAGTTTACGGGCCTCGGTCGCGGCGACCTCGATGTCGAGGAGTCGTTCCAGGGCGGCGGTCAGCGACAGGCCCTCGGCGCGGGCGATGTCCAGCACGCGTGGGAGTGCGTCGGCGGCGTCGTTGAGTTTCAGATAGCCGAGGTGAGCGCGTAGCTGCTGGTAGAGGCGGGCCTCGCTCATCGCTGGTGCGGTTGCGGTCATGTGGGCTCCTTGGGTTGGTAGATGGTGGTGAACAGGGCTCGGTGCAGCCGGGTCAGGTCCGCGGCTGCGACCAGTGGCGGGTAGCCGTGCTGTTGCAGGACTGCGGCGACCTCCAGCAGCAGACCGATCGTGAACCGGGCGTCGTCACGGTCCGGGCCGGGGCGCTCGAGCGGATATGCCGGGCCCGGGCCAGGCGGGCTATTCATCGGCGTGGTCGTGGTCGGTGCCGGCCGCTGTCATGGCTGTCCGGAGCATCAGGGCGCGCAGCCCGAGCTCGTCGAGCAGCGCCGGTGCCCCGCAGATCGGGTGGCTGCCGGTCGCGGCGCAGAACAGGCTCAGTTGGGTGTGCACTGTGCTGTCGGCGTGTTCGCGGAAGAACACGTCGAGGCGGTGCAGCAGGTCGATCGTCGCGGCCAGCGTCGCGGCCGGTAGCCGCACCCACGCCTCGACCTGGCCGCTGATGCTCTCGGTGGGTTGCGTCGTGGTCATGCCATCCCCTGTTCGTTGTCGCCGTCGTCGGCTGCGGCGGTGCTTCGCCGGGCCAGGCGGTCGGCGACCGCGGCGTAGCCGGCCATGTCGATGACGACCCGGGCCGCCGGGCCGGTCTCGCTCAGCCCGGCCAGCCGGGCTGCTTCGGCCACCGCGGCCGGCGACGGCGGCCGCCGGGTCTTGTGCTTGCACGAACGCGCGTCGGAGAACGCCTGCAGGACCGCGGTCTCCAACGCCACCACGTGCTGCTGCGCGCGGACCGTCGTGCCGGCGCCGTCGGGTGCCCGCCGGTGTTCGGCGATCACCGCGCCGCGACCGGTCGTGATCGTGATCGTGTCCGCGCCGAGCCGGTGACCGACCGTCACCCGCTGCCCGGACATCCCCGGCCCGACCGAGTACTGGTTCCCGCGGAACGCCACGAGGGCTTGCGCGGACACCACCCGCACCACCTCGAGCTGCGCGGGATACGGCAACGCAGGAACCGGCCGCAGACCTTCCGCGTCGGCCAGCTCGCCGACGGTCAGCCGCTGCCCGTCACGGACCCGCCGACGGTCGTCCAGTGCGGCGGCCCGCCGGTCCAGGGCAGCCTGCGCCTCGCCGACGCCGGCGGTGTCCGGCAGGGTCCGCCACCACCGTTGCGCCGCCGCGTGGTTGGCCTTCTCCACCACGCCCTTGCGGTTGCCGTGCCGCGGCGGACACATGTCCACGCCTACCTGGTAGTACTTGGCCACCCCTGCGAACTGCGCGGTCATCCGGCCCGACACCGGCGAGCACACCGTGGCCATCCGGTCGAAGCGCCACCGGCGGGTCAGCCCACCCAACCGGCGGGCCACCGCGTCGATCGCCTCGACCAGATGCGGCAGGTCCTCCGCGTCGGCGAGGACCCCACGCCACCGCCCCGAGTGCGACAACGCGCCGACCAGCAGATGCGCATGAGCACCCACACCCCAACCCGGCGGTGGATCCGGCAACTCGACCCAGTCCCACTGAGTCTCCTCACCCGCCGGATGCTCGATGACCGCGTGATCCCGCCCCCGGGCCGCCGCGCACGGCTCGCAATGCGGCCGCAACCCGCGCTCGCGGACCGACCGGGTGAACGTCGAGTACCCGCCCGGATAGCCCAGCCCGACGACCTCCTCATACAAGGTCACCGCCCACAGATGCGGGTCATCGGCCAGCCGGATCCGGCAATACTCCGCGAACGGCCTGAACACGTCCGGGCCGGTACGCGCACGCACCCCCGGCGTCCGCGCCCCGGACAGATACCCCCGCACCGTCTTGCGGTCGGCACCCACATGCCGGGCGATCGCCGAAATCGTCCACCCCTGCGCCCGCAACGCATGGATCTCCACATCTGCCTCCCACGAGAGCAACCCCGGACCCTCCGCCCGCCCCGCCAGCGCGATCACCAGCGAAAACAGGCTCGAAGATCCAACGGCGACGGCCCACACGAACCGTCCAGGGATCACCCAAGTGAGGAAGTTGATCTAGCAGAAGTGGGGAGTTTCAGGAAGCGCCATCA
>NZ_JAMQOL010000112.1:0-3007 GCF_023717965.1 Paractinoplanes hotanensis
CACCATCCGAGCGACCTGGTCCTTATACTCCGGCGTGAACGTCCTGCGCTGCCTCGCCATCGACATTCCCCTTTTCCTTCCAGAAGAGAAACGATCTTAGTTGGTTCCCTCTCCGGAAGATCCGGGGCGGCTCAATGGGGTCTGTCAATTTAACGGCTGATCTTGGTTGTTGAGGTTGTCAGTGGTTGACCGGGGTGAGCCGACCCTCGAACGCGATCTGGAAGGCGTTCAACGGCGCCTTCCAGCGCATGGTCCACCGTCGGCGGCCGGCCCCGGTGGGGTCGAGACTCATCAGCGCCATGTAGACGCACTTCAACGCGGCCTGCTCGTTCGGGAAGTGGCCACGGGCCCGGACGGCCTTACGGATGCGGGCGTTCACGCTCTCGATCGCGTTGGTAGAGCAGATGACCTTGCGGATCTCCACGTCGAAAGCCAGGAACGGGACGAACTCGGCCCAGGCGTTCTCCCACAACCTGACGATCGCGGGATACTTCTTGCCCCACGTCTCGGCGAACTCCAGGAACCGTTCGGTAGCGGCGTCCTCGGTCGCCGCGGTGTAGACCGGCTTCAGGGCCTTCGCGATCTTGTCCCAGTCCTGACGGGCCGCGTACTTGAACGAGTTGCGCAGCAGGTGCACCACGCAGGTCTGCACGATCGTGCGGGGCCACACCGTCGCGACGGCGTCGGGTAGGCCTTTCAGCCCATCGCAGACCAGCATGAGCACGTCGGCGACGCCACGGTTCTTGAGCTCGGTGAGCACGTGCAACCAGTGCTTGGCGCCCTCGCCGCCGTCACCGGCCCAGATCCCGAGGATGTCGCGGTGCCCGTCGACGGTGACCGCCATGACGACGTAGATCGGCCGGTTCGCGACCTGACCGTCTCTGACCTTGACGTTGATGGCATCGATGAACACGACTGGATAGACGGGGTCGAGGGGCCGGTTCTGCCACTCGCCCATACCGTCCATGACCTTGTCGGTGATCGTGGAGATCGTCTGCTTCGACACCTCGGTGCCATACACCTCGGCCAGGTGCGCGGCGATCTCCCCGTGGGTCAAACCCTTGGCCGACAACGACAACACCAGATCGTCGACCCCGGACAGCCGGCGTTGACGCTTACGGACGATCTGCGGCTCGAACGAGCCTGCCACGTCGCGTGGGACCCGGACCTCGACCGGCCCGACGTCGGTGATCACCGTCTTGGCGCGGTGCCCGTTACGGGAATTCCCGCTGTTCTGACCGGCCGGGTCGTGCTTGTCACAGCCGACGTGATCGGTGATCTCGCCTTCCAGCGCGGACTCGAGAACCCGCTTGGTCAGCTGCTGCAACAGGCCACCGTCACCGGTCAGCTTCAGCCCGTCACCACGAGCCCGGTCGACCAGCATCGCAACCAGCTGCTCATCCGTGACCACACCCACCGGCCCGGTGGCCGAACCCTGCTCGACGTGAGGTTCCGTCGTCATCCTGGCGTCTCCCTTGAAGATCGAGATCCGCCGTTATTTTTACAGTCCCCCTGCACGCGCTGTCAGCAGTGCCGGATGCCCGTAGCCCCCGCGGGCTGCGTTACCCGCTTGCCGGACTCCTGAGCGTCGCGGTGTGCGCGGTGATGGCCGGCGCGTCGTCGGTCACCGCGATCGCGGACTGGCTGCGCGACCTCGACGACATCGCCCGGGCCCGGCTCGGCTCCCTGGGAAAGGTGCCGGCCACCACCACGATGTGGCGGCTACTGATCCGCCTGGACGCCGACCTGCTGTCCACGATCCTCGCGAGTTGGCTACGCACCCGCATCCGCCCGGCGGACAAACCCCGACGGCGGTATCGGCAGGTCATCGCCGTCGACGGCAAAACCGTGCGGGGCGCCCGCCGGGCCGACGGCACTCAAGTACATCTGCTGTCCGCACTGGACACCAGCACCGGCATCGTCCTGGCCCAGGTCACCGTCAACGCGAAATCCAACGAAATCCCGGCGTTCAACCCGTTACTCGACGCGGTCGAACAGGTCCTGGGCAGCCTGAAAAGACCTGATCTTCGTCGCCGACGCACTCCACACCCAGACCGGCCACGCCAACGAGATCACCGGACGGGGCGCGCACCTGCTGATCCCGGTCAAAGGCAACCGGCCGACGTTGTTCGCCCAGCTCACCACGCTGCCCTGGGCTCAGATCCCGATCGGGCACCAGACCCGCGACCGCGGTCACGGTCGCCGGGAAACCCGGACAGTCAAAGCCGTCACCCTGCACACGCCCGGCGGGATCGGCTTCCCACACGCGCAGCAGGCCATCAGGATCACCCGGACCCGCACCATCACCACCAGCGGCAAGACCAGCCGCGAGACCGCGTACCTGACCATCTCACTACCCGCCGCCGACGCCCACCCGGCCGACCTGCAGCACTGGGCCCGTTCCGAATGGCTGATCGAAAACCACGTCCGAGATGTAACGTTCCGTGAGGATCTTCATCAAGCCCGGACCGGCAACGGACCCGCCGTCATGGCCACCCTGCGTAACACCGCGATCGGGTTCCACCGGGCCAGCGGCGACACCAACATCGCCCGCGCCGCCCGGCGCGCAGGCCGCCGCCCCCACGATCTGATCACCGCCGTGACCAGCAGCAACCCGAGAACGCAATGACCCTGGGGATCCCGGCCAGGATCGCCATGGCGACCTCGGCCGGGATCCGTTCGCTCACCTGTCGCCGTCGAAAACGAAGCGGGCTGCACGAACAGGTGATCGCGAAAGCAGCAAGTTCCGTGGTGAACTCGTTGCAGTAGTTCGTATAGCCCGCCCCAGGAAATTTGCACGAATTCCTCGGCGGGAAGAGACTCACACCAGATGTTCATCACATGAGCAAAACTCAGTCCGCACCTGCGACAGGAGGCCACTGAGCTGATCTCAGCAAGATCCGGTTAGGTATTTGTATTCGAAATGGGTCAGGTGCAGCGCGGCGGTGACGATGTCGCCGATCCGGCGTGGGCTGATCGTGGTGCGGCGCAGGGCTTTCCAGCGGCC
>NZ_JAMQOL010000113.1:0-1545 GCF_023717965.1 Paractinoplanes hotanensis
CTGGCGGCGGCCGATGGCGTAGAGCAGGACGATCGGTACGGTCGTGAGCACGACCGAGGCGGCGATGGCGGGGATGTTGACGCCGAACTGGCCCTGGAAGCTGGCCAGGGCGAGCGGGATGGTGCGCTGGTCGGGGCTCTGGGTGAGCACCAGCGGCAGCAGGAAGCCGTTCCAGATGCCCAGCCCGTTGTAGATGATCACCGTGACCAGGGCCGGGCGGGTGAGCGGGAACGCCAGCCGCCACAGGGTGCCCCACTCGGTGGCGCCGTCCATCCGCATCGACTCGAACAGTTCCTTCGGCACGTCACGGATGAAGTTGCCCAGCACCAGCACGCTCAAGGGGATCGCGAACGCGATCGAGGGCAGGATGATCGCGGCCAGGGTGTCGTACATCTGCAACCGGATGATGATCAAATAGACCGGGATGATCACCGCCTGCAACGGGATGGCCAAGCCCAGCAGGAACAACCCGTTGACCGCCCGCAGGAACCGGTTGTGCACCCCCCGGACGATCGCGTACGCGGCCATGAAGCTGATCACCGTGGCCGGGATGACCGCCCCGATCGTGACCACCGCGCTGTTGAGGAAGTAGCGGATGAAGTCGTTCTCGATCACGGTCGTGTAGTTCGCGAACGTCAGGTCCGACGGCGGCGCCAGCGGGTTCGTGATGAAGTAGTTGTCCTGGGTCTTGAAGCTGGTGATGACGATCCAGTACAGCGGGAGCATCACGATCAGCAACCACACCCAGGCGAACGAACCACCGAGCCAGTTGAACGACGAGACACGGCTGCGCCGACGGGGGCCGGGAGTGCCCTGCACAGTCGGCGACGGGGAATGCGTGGTGATGGTCGCCAACGTCTTACACTCCTTCCAGCTGGCTCTCGTCGGCCCGGCCGCCCAGCCGCCGCAGCAGCAGGGAGAGCCCGAGTCCGACCAGGACCAGGATGACGGCGATCGCGCTGGCCGGGCCCATCAGATTGGCCTGGAAACCCTGCTGATACATGAGCAGGGCGAGGGCACGGGTGGCATCACCGGGACCGCCGGCGGTCAGCACGTAGATCAGGTCGAAGAACGTCAGCGACCCGACCACCATCAACGTCGACGACGTGATGATCGTGTACTTCAACTGCGGCAGCGTGATACTCCAGAACTGCTTCCACCGGCCCGCGCCGTCGATCTGCGCCGCCTCGTACATCGACGTCGGGATCTGGCGCACCGCACCCTGATAGATCAGCGAATGGAACGGGATGAACTGCCACGACACGATGAAGATCAACGTCGCCATCGCCAACGTGGCGTTACCCAGCCAGTCCTGATTCAGCGCCGCGATCCCCAGACCGGAACCCAGCCCGAAGTTCGGGTCGAGCAACGACTTGTACGTGATCGCGATCGCCGCCGAGCTCAGCAACAGCGGAATGAAGAACAACACCGCCAGGATTTCGCGGTACCGCTTACGAGCCGCGATGAACACCCCGATCAGGATCGACAACGGCGTCTGCACCGCCCACGACAACGCCATGATCAAGAACGTGACCCAGAGGGCGT
>NZ_JAMQOL010000114.1:0-1188 GCF_023717965.1 Paractinoplanes hotanensis
GTCACTTGCCGATGACTCCGTTCATGGCGTCGACCCACTGCTGCGGGCTGACCTGGAGCTGGAACAGCTTCGCGATGTTGTCCAGCAGCGTCTCGGCCGCGGTCGGGCTCAACGCCTGGTCCCACGACTGCGCGAACGTCTTGGCACCGTTCGCGATAGCCGCCATGTCCTTCAGGAACTGCGCGTCGCCACCCGTGAACAGACTTTCGCTGCCCTTGAGCACCGGCACACCACCGGACTTGACCCACCCCTCCTTCTCGGCGTCGTCAACCAGCGTCGTCGAGAAGAACTTCTTCGCCGTCTCCTTGGCCTCAGCACTGGCCTTCGACGAGATCGACAGATACTGACCCGGATTGCCCACCGTGTTACTCGGGTCGCCCTTACCACCCTCGACGGCCGGGAAGTTCATCCAGCCCAGCCCACCGTCCTTGACGAAGTTGCCACCCTGCGCCGTCTGAATGCCGTACGACCACGAACCGTGCAGCATCATGGCCGCCCGGCCCGTGTAAAGCAGCGCCTGGTCGGCGTTCGAGTCAGCCGTGGTCGACGAGAAGCCCTTCTGGAACCCGTTGGCCTTCACCAGATCCTGAATCTTGGTCAACATGTCCAGCACAGCCGGGTCGCTCCACGCGCCCTTCTCACCGGCGAACACCCGATCGAACACCTCCGAACCCGCGGTGCGGTCGAGCAGGAACTCCAGCCACATCATGTTCGTCCAGCGCGACTGCCCAGCCAGCGAGAACGGCGCAACCTTGGCCGCGTTGAACTTCGGCACCAGCGCCATGATCTCGCCCCACGACGTCGGAGGCTGCACACCGACCCGCTCAAAAACCTTCTTGTTGTAGAACAACACGATCGGCTGGACCGTCTCGATCGGCATCGCATAAATCTTGCCGTTCACCGTGGCCGCACCGAACGACGACGGAAGGATCTTGTCCTTCACCGCCGCGTTCTGACCGAACCAGTCGGTCAGGTCCTCCACCAGGTTGGAATTGACGTACTCCTTGAGACCGCCACCACCCCAGCCCCAAATCATCGTCGGACCCTGATTCGCGCCCAGCGACGTCTTGATCTTCTGCTTGTACGCGTCGTTCTGGAAATACAACTCGCTGATCTTGGCGTCCGGGCTGGCGTCGTTGAACCGCTTGACAGACGCCTTCCGCACCGGCTCACCGGGCGGGCCACTCA
>NZ_JAMQOL010000115.1:0-2730 GCF_023717965.1 Paractinoplanes hotanensis
TCGGCCTCCTGCCGGGCGATGTCCTCACCGGTGAACCGCACATCACGCTGATGCTGGTCCATGTCGCGGTTGTACTGGGCCAACTGACCCTGATACTACTTCAGCTCACACTCGTAGTCGTACGTTGGGAACCGACGCGTGGTCTGCGGAATAAATGAGAATCATCCGCGATTTCTGGCGGCAACGTCAAAAGAGAGAAGACTGCTCTGGAGCCTCTTTACCAGACCTCGAGGCGATATCGTCACCTCTGACAACCTTGACGAACTCATCTCCGTCACGCTCAGCACGCATACGGAGACGGGCGACCCGCTCGTGCGTCACCACGCCTCCCCAGCCAGCGATCTCCTTGGCATCAGCTAACTGGCGCCGGAACTCCGCCACGAATACCGGAGACTCGACAAGGAATTCCAACGACATCGTCGGCCATATTTCCCTGGCAAGGTCGTAGCTCAAGTTACGGACTCTCTTGGCCGAATTAAGGGCACTTGAGCGATCCTTGTCACGCAGAGCCCTTAAGGCGTAAAGGACAGCCACTGTCGCGTTGTCCACATGTCCACCTTGCTCTAAGGCAACCGGTACAACAGATTCAACCCTTAGAACAGCCGGATCAAGGTCAATCGACTCGCTCTCAGTCGTGAACCATGACCATCCAAGAGAAATTCCGCTAGTGATTGCAGTTGCCATCTCGGGAAGATCTAACAGGTCGACAACCTTGGCAACTCTAGTCGCACAGCACAAGGCGAAAATGGAAATCTCGGACGAACTTTCCAGCTTCTCGCCAATATTCGCCAATGAACCCTCGTCGCCCACTTCACCAGGTAACACTTCTGAGATCGGCACTCGACTTTCCCCCTCCCTGGAATTTCGCTATCGCAGGCTGACAGACCTTCGAACAAATATCCTTAGACACGCCCATTGAATTGGCACGACCCACCGGGAAGAGACTCTCATTGGATCGCCTCACGAATTCGATGAGCTGGACCTCGGCATGCTTGTTCTGGTCACGAGAACGCTTCCACCTGACCTCATGGATATTGTGCTTCTGAAGCAATCTGCTCTGCTCCGCAGTGAAGGCGGCACCGGCACTTGCGGCATATCGAGTTCCATCTTCCATCTCCATGATGGCAACGACCCGGTTTTGGGCCGCAATAGGGTCGTCGCTTAGAAGTGCGTGAACCTCGGAGGCTATGTCAGAGGGTGGTCCGGGAGGTTATGCCCGTTTCTCGGTAAGGGTGAACAGGCCGGGTTGGCCTTCGGCCAGGATGTGCCGGTTGACCAGGCGTTTCAGCTTCGCGCGGATGCCTTCGGTGTCCTTGGGCTCGGTGCCGATGCCCAGCGCGAGACAGACGTCTTTCGCGCGCAGGGCGTCGCTGCCGCGAACCCAAGCAGTAGCCACCAGCCGCGACCAGGCTGTTCAAAACTGCTCTACATAATCAAGGGCGGCCCGGCCGATGGCCGGGCCGCGCGCACGCGCTACAGACCTACGGCCCCGCGCGCACGCCGTCATATCCGAGACAACAGCCCCGAGATCTTCGGAGGACGAGCCACACATCCAAGTCTCTCGATTTTAGTCCCTTGCTTGACGGCAACCGTGACGGCAACATGGACGGAAGTCCGCACACCGCAGCACCCGAAGGCGTCGCCTCAACACGGAGCGTGTGCCGAGAAGAGGACAGGCCATCGCCCTGACGGCCGGATCGCGATCACTCGTCGCGACACCTTGCACCCCCTACATCTGCCGGACCGTGGAGGTGGTCCACACAACCGGCCAAACACAGGGTCGAGCCATCAAAGCCCAAAGTCGGAAGGTTCTTCAGCCGCCTTTCTCCGATAGGCATCTAGAACCAGAGAGCTCTCGTTGATTAGCACATCAAGAGATTCTTCCTTGCGCTCGTCGTAGCCGGATTTGCCATAACTTCTAACCAGTCCGGCTAGCAAGTCCGCAACCTCGACGAGATTCAGGTACCGAAAACCGTCGATTGCCCGCTCGAACTCAACCGGTTCTATAACTTCCATCGCAAAGCCGAAGCCACCGCCCATAATTGCATTAAAGACCCGATGGACGTGGGCAAGCTTAGCAACTCCGAGCGGCGCGTCGGCCGGCACAACGCCTTCCACTCCGTAGTCGACTGCCAGGTTGTATACGCTGTCCATCGAGCTCACGATTTCTACACATCCCCCACTAGACCCGATTTGCCATGTGTTCTGAGTGTTCTATTTACGTACATCCCAAAGTCCCATTGCTGATGGAAAGGCATATCCGCAAGCATGTCTCGGATCGGTTTCCCACCCGTCCAGTTGAAGGTCTTTGCATAGTATCCGTTCTTGGCAAAGTTGATGCTTTGATCCTGAAGGAACATATTATCAGGGTTATTGATCCACTCCTGCGGGAAGTTGGATCTCCCTGCCCCCTGCTTACCCTGACTTTGCTCAACGACGTGCTCCCAGTTCAGCTTCGGCCCGCCTGGCGTCGCGTAATTTCTGGCTGGCCCATGCACCTGCAACCAGCCACCAGCTTTGTCATAGCTGGGGTATCCGTCTGCAGAATCCGGCGTCCATGAATTCGCGCCACGGCCGACCGGGCACGACTCCCCACCAGAGACGCCGAGGTTGATAAACCCAGGGTCATTATTGTGGACCAGGACCGGAGTTGTGCCGGCGAGCACATAGTACGTGTGGGTGGTGTCGACGGTGAGGTCGCGCATCACCTTGGCGCCGGTGAAGTTGTGT
>NZ_JAMQOL010000116.1:0-2324 GCF_023717965.1 Paractinoplanes hotanensis
CTATGTACCCACCAGAACCGGCGTGACTACCCCACAACCGGCTATCCGGTCATACCTCGACCTTGCGAAGGCCCTGGGGGCGACATCCTTGAAGCCAATCCGGATTGGAAGCATGCTGCCGGAGGTTCTTTGCCTGAACGCGCAATCAACCTACCCAATGGGTCTGTCCGATATCCGGACCTTACGTTCGAGCATCCCGAGACCGGAGCAGTGTTCCACGTTCAGACGGTCGATACCTACGCGAGTGGCGCCGCTGATCCGCGCGAATTGGAGAACGCCCTCGACATCGCTCATCATGGCGGTGGTCCCGTCGTCATGTATCCCAAGTCGAGATAGAATCGATAGTCATGGAGCGTAAAACTCAGATCTCGTTCTTTATGTCAGAACGAGATGAGGTAGCCATAGCAGAGGCTGTAGTGCTGGCCCTCCCCGAGGTGAGGCTTGTCGACGATTGGTCCTGGGAGGCGGTGGACAGCCCACCTATCCGAGACTCACCCCTAGACTGCAAGCGCGCCATTGGTATTTGGCACTCCGGAATCATGCCGAAGTTGGCCGGCGTCGCTCGCGCGAACGGCACGATCGATGCACCATCTGGTGGGCCGGTTGTCCAATGGTTGCGATGCCGTCGGGTTAACGATGACTTACAGCATGGGCGGTGGGCCGCAATCTATGATTCCGAGAATCACGAAGTCGTCAATTATGTGCGGACTCTATGGAGAGTGCTTCGAAATGAAACTACCGATAGACTGAAGAGGACCTCGGCTGTAAGTGGACCGGACTTTCCGTCGGAAAGGCGCTTCCGTGTCGGGTGGGACGCTTTCGAAAGCGCAAAGCGAGGTGAATTCACACTAAAGGCCGGCGCGCTAATTTTGGCGCCGGAGTAAGCTCGATTGGATTCGCTTGACTTGGCCTGTCGTGCGCCATTTCTGGTTTCGCAGCCAGTTCCAGGTGTTAACTGCGATCTAAATAATTAGTGCCAAGTTTTCCCTGCGGTTGCAACTCTTAAGACGAGAGGTCGACAAGCGTCCTTTTGAACGGACTCTCGTCGTTCCTGTGCGCTATGTTGCGCAGATGTGCGCACCGGTTGCTGTCACGGTTACTGTCAACCGATCACGCATATCGAGCTGTGTCGATATTCGGACCCGTGAGTCCGTGCGGCGCGGTCTGGGTCGAATGTGCTGACGGACGGCGTCGGAAGTCGATCTCCGGCGAGGCGTCGTGATCCACCTGGCGATCGTGACGGCGCGGCCTGCTGGCCTTCCGGCGGTTACGTGGCCTTCGTGTCCCGAGATGATGGGCGTGCGCGCGGGGCCGTAGGCCTGTGGCGCGTGTGCGCGGCCCGGCGTCGGCCGGGCCTATAGCTCGCGGCCGAGGGATCTGCGACTTACAGATGGAACGCGCGTCGTCGGCTCACGGGTGTGACCAAGTCGGGCCTGACGGTGTCGTACGGCTATGACGGTGCCGGCCGCCGGGCGCCGCGTACGGCCGGTGGTGCCACCGCCGGCTACCTCTATGACGGCCTCAACACTGTTCAGCAGCGCCGGAAGCACTGTCGCCTCGGCTGACACGTCGATGATCAGGGTAATGCGACCCGGTTCACCGGTCGTGAAGATGAGGGCGACGGGCTGTACTACTACCGGTCGCGGTTCTATTCGACGACGCAGCAGCGGTTCATCAGCCGTGACCCGATCGGTCTGGCCTCGGGCGACACCAACCCGTACGCGTACGTGTTCAATCAGCCGACCGGCCTGGTCGACCCGATGGGCACCAAACCGCAGGGCTCGGGTAGGCCGCAGGGTTCGGGTGGGCCGCAGGGTTCCGGTGGGCCGCAGGGCTCGGATAATTGTGGGTTGAACAGCTTCGTTGCTGGCACTCAGGTCTTGATGGAAGACGGGTCGGCCAAGCCGATCGAGCGGGTCCGTCCCGGTGACCGGGTGATGGCCGGTGACCCGGACGCCGACACCAGCACGGGACAGGAAGTCGCCGCGACCATCGTCGGCGACGGCGCCAAGGACCTGATCGACATTACCGTCGAAGGCGCCGACGACGTCACGGCGACGATCACCGCCACCGACGGGCACCCGTTCTGGGTCGACCACGACGGCGACACCGCGACGCTGGGCGGGCGCTGGATCGACGCGGCGCAACTACGACACGGTCAATGGCTCAAAACCGCCGACGGCCGACTCATTGAGCCGCCCCGGATCTTCCGGAGAGGGAACCAACTAAGATCGTTCTCTTCTGGACGGAAAAGGGGAATGTCGATGGCGAGGCAGCGCAGGACGTTCACGCCGGAGTATAAGGACCAGGTCGCTCGGATGGTG
>NZ_JAMQOL010000117.1:0-2194 GCF_023717965.1 Paractinoplanes hotanensis
ACACAACTTCACCGGCGCCAAGGTGATGCGCGACCTCACCGTCGACACCACCCACACGTACTATGTGCTCGCCGGCAACACGCCGGTCCTGGTCCACAACACAACGTGCAGAGTGCTCCCGTCTACTCATACCGACGAATTCATCGTGCTCGGGCGGCGTGAGGACATCAATGCCGCGAGGGATTGGGACAATCATGAGGTGCTTTCGCTGCCCACTGGAACCTGGACGCCGCAGCAGAATGATCAATGGGTTGCTGGGGCTATCGCCAAGAGGCAGAAGGTATACTTGGCAACTTCCCCGACCCGTGAAAATCTGTACAACGACGGCCCGTACAATGCTGGTATGACGGTCTTTGGTCGAGAGATTCGGCAGCTGAAGAACGCTGGATACACAATCCAAGGCGACTACATGTATCCTTCCGCTCGTTAACATTGGCTTCGTTTGATCCAGGAAAGAATCATGTCGAAGAGTATTTCTGGTTTGCCTGGGCTTCTGCTGAATAAAGAAAATCATGCAGCGGTTTCGGGCGGAAATCTTGATCGCGAGATTGCTGACTTTCTGAACGCTGTGGCTAACTCCGTGCAGCTCAGTGAGCTGTCGTCGCGCCTCGGTATAGGTGAGGCGCGATTGATGAATCACTTCGCCTTCAGGGCAGCGAATGCTTCGCTGGCAACTAGCGACAAATGTTGGATTAGGCCGGGTATAATCGCGGCCCAGATTGCCATGTTGGTTGATGACGACCGCGAAGTGATCCCTTCGTATGCGTCGCTGTATTATGCGGCGGAAGCACTTTCTGAGTCTGCCGATGATGCCTTTACGGATAATTCGTACATCGTCGCAGATGGCGTTATTGAGACACCGGAGCAGTTTGCTGCCAGGCCGCCTGAGTTGAAATCGCTAGAAGCGATGGGGTTAAGGGTTGTTGAGACTGATGCTGGCCCGCAATTGCAGCCTGATGCATCGTTTTGAGTCGGTATCCTGGCACTCCGAGATTTAGGGATTTCGCCGGCAAGAGGGCGGTGGGGCGTGGCTGGATGGTGTCCATGTCCGACACTGATCGGTCGCTGTCTGTAGTCGAAGTGTGTGGAGGTAGGCGAACGATCGCGGACGTTGCCGTCACTGTTGCCGTCAGCGGGAAAGCCATATATGCGCTGATCGATAAATCCGTGTGTGCCCCGGCTTGCCGCTGCGGTGGGCGAGGCGCCGGTAGGCGGCGATTCGGAACGTGGTTGGCCGGGGATCTCGAATTGTTAGCCGCTGTGGGCTATGCCGGTGAATCGTCTGGGTGTGCTTTGGCGGATCGGCGATGGTGGCGTGCGCGCGGGGCCGTAGGCCTGTAGCGCGTGCGCGCGGCCCGGCTTCGGCCGGGCCGTCCTTGATTATGTAGAGCAAATTTGAACCAGCCTGCTCCCTCTCTGGGTCCCTGCCGTGTTCCACGGCCTCGGTGTCCGCCCCGTGGCTGTCGTCGCCTGTCCTCTGCGTGTGTTCGGTTCTGGGTCGACGTGCTTGGCGGTTGGGTGGTGCGGTGGCGGGTGGGGCGCCGTCAGGTGCCCTGCCCGATGGTGTCGGCGCTTGCGGGCCGTAGTGGTCTCCGGGGTCAAGGGACGCCCGTACGGCGGTCGCAGGGCGACGCGTAGCGCCCTTGAGGCCGGAGGGGCGGCCCTCGTACGCTCGCGCCGCCCATGGGTCGTCGTTCGCGGCCTGGCCGGCCATTCGAGGAGAGGGTTGTCGAGGACGTCCAACGGGGAACCGACGGGCCCGTTCGGCGTGCGTGGGGGTGCGCTGGTGTCTGTCCGCGTTGCCGTCACTGTTGCCGTCAACCAGGTCCCCAGCCGAGGGTTGACGCCATTGCGGTCGATGAAAGTCCAGTTCAACGGAGTGCGCCCGTAGGTAACTCTTCGTGCTGGCCGTGAACCTGCCACACCTACTATGTGCTCGCCGGCAACACCCCGGTACTCGTACACAACTGCGGCGGATCTGAGAGCACGAACGGCAGACAACATTCAACAAAATGCGAATGTGCGAGCGGCGGTACTCCGCGAATTCCGCGCAATCTATATGGCAGAAAGGGAAATCCGGCGACCCGAGTTCAACTTGACCTGCTCCGGGGCGACATCAGGGCGTTCGCAAGGTCGAGATATGACCGTTTTAAGTGAGTCCAAGGAGTTGCAGGGATCGGTGGGGGTCTCGGCT
>NZ_JAMQOL010000118.1:0-1836 GCF_023717965.1 Paractinoplanes hotanensis
CGAGGACCGCCCGAAACCACCGATTCACCCGTGTCATCCCGAATCGGCTGTCATTCCTTGCTGAGATCAGTTCACTGGCGAGTACGACAGCGCCGCCAGCACCCTGGAAAGGCAGATCGCAATGGCAACTCGGCGTGCGGCACGCTTCACCACGTTCGCCGAGATCGACAATGTCGGACCGGAGGCAATAGCCCAGCTTCAGGACGACGTGGTCCATCTCGCTAACGCCTACATCCACGACCCGCTCGTCTTGATCATGGGCGACATCATCGACACTCAAGAGACGGTGTTCCAACTCCTCGAAGGCAGCCAGAAGCCGACCTTCGCCCGCGACCTCTACATGCTCGCGGGCGTCGTCTCCGGGATGATTGCCAAGGCGAGCCACGACCTCGGTCGAACACACGAGGCCATGACCCACGCACGCACGCTATACGTGTGCGCCGAAAACGCCGACCACCAGGGACTTCGGGCCTGGGCGCGCGGTCTTCAAAGCCTCATCGCCTACTGGGCCGGCCGACCAGTTCAAGCCGTGCGGTATGCACGATCCGGCACCGACACGGCGCAGAACTTGCGCGGATCAGTCGGTGCTTGGTTGCCCGCCCTAGAAGCTCGCGCCTGGGCTGCTATGTCACATGGCCAAGAAGCGAAAGCCGCGCTGAATGCGGCGTCTGACAGTCGCACGGCACACGAGCCCGACGATCTCGATTCCATCGGTGGGATCCTTGGCTTCCCCGCGGCCAAGCAGTACTACTATGCCGCCGGAACGTACGTGCACTTGGACGGCAGTCAGGATCAGGCCGAGACCGCAGCGATGGCCTCCCTGAGCATGTACGAGAACGGAAATCCGCAGGAGAGGTCGTTCAGCGACGAAGCTGGAGCACGCGCCGAACTAGCCCTTGCGCGCGTACATGGCGGAGAGCTTGAGGGCGCCCGCGAAGCACTCGCACCGCTTCTTGCCCTCGCACCCGACCGTCGCATCGGAGGAATCGTGGCAAGCGCCGAACGCGTACACCAGGCACTGGGCGCCAAGCACCACGTCCGGGCGGCGATCGCCCGCGACCTGCGCGAAGAGATCGAGTCGTTCTGCCGGGTGCCGGCCGCTGCCCTGACCTCCTGACCCCGACCTTCCGATAGCGTCGCGGGATGCACCCCGTAACCATCACTGGCGCCCGTGTGCACCTCAGGGAGTTTCGCGCCGATGACCTCCAAGACTCTATGGCGGTTGTCGGCGACCCGGAGGTCACACAGTCGCTCAGCTTCGACGCGCGTTCCGAGGCTGACCAGAAGAGCCGCCTGGCAGCCGACGTCGCGAGAGCGAGCCAGGACCCGCGGCCTGACTACTACCTTGCCGTCGCCGACGCCGACGACTGCCTCGTTGGCTTCGTCCGCATAGGGCTAGGACGCGACCGAAGTGGCGAGCTGGGCTACGCCATCAGGCGAGCAGACTGGGGCAAGGGCTACGCCACCGAAGCCAGCACTCTCATGCTGAACTTCGGCTTCCGCGACCTGGGCCTGCACCGAATCCAAGCCGCCTGCGGACCGGACAACCGTGCATCACAGCGACTCCTCACGCGCCTCGGCTTCCTACCAGAAGGCAGAATCAGAGACCACGTTTTCACCAACGGCGCCTGGCGCGACTCGCTCCTCTACTCGATTCTTGACAGCGAATGGACAACGCATATTCCCTGATTGGACTGCGGTGGTCGCGGTGGGTCACGCTCCGCACGAGGGAGCGTCAAGGACTCCGCGTGCGCTTGCGCGGATCTGCCGATGAGCGGACGCGTGATCTTGGTAATAGGTCCGCGTAAGGGAGCCTTTTTGGTGGGCGGCCAGGCC
>NZ_JAMQOL010000119.1:0-1745 GCF_023717965.1 Paractinoplanes hotanensis
CGTAGCTTGACGGATTGTGGTCCGTTGATCTGTTATGGGCGTGATGGTGGAGATTCAAGAGCAACTGACGGTGAAGTTCCAGGCGGTCCTTCCGCATCTGGACGAGCGGCAGCGCCGGTTGTTGCTGGGCGCTGAGGCCCGGGTCCTGGGTCACGGCGGGATCCGCGCGGTGGCCAGGGCGGCCGGGGTCCGGGAAGCGACCGTCGCGCTCGGCGTCGATGAACTCGACGCCGGGACGGCCCCCTCCTTGGGCCGGGCCCGTAAGCCTGGCGGGGGCCGGAAAAAGGCCGCAGACCTCGATCCCGGGTTGCGTCCCGCGTTGCTGGCCCTGGTCGAGCCGGACGAACGCGGCGACCCGATGTCCCCGCTGCGATGGACCACGAAATCGACCCGCAACCTCGCTACCGAACTGACCCGCCAAGGCCATCCGGTCAGCGCCGACGTCGTCGCTGATCTGTTGCGCGAAGACGGGTTCAGCCTGCAGGGCAACACAAAAACCCTGGAGGGTAAACAACACCCGGACCGTGACGGACAGTTCCGCTACCTCAACGAGCAGGCCCGCGCCCACCGCGACGCCGGCCAGCCGGTGATCAGCGTCGACACGAAGAAAAAGGAACTGCTCGGCGCGTTCAAGAACGCGGGCCGGCAGTGGCGCCCGGCCGGACAACCTGTTGAGGTCAACACCCACGATTTCCCCGGCGACAGCGTGGGCAAGGCCGTGCCGTATGGCATCTACGACATCACCGCGAACACCGGCTGGGTCAACGTCGGCACCGACCACGACACCGCCGCGTTCGCCGTCGAATCGATTCGCCGCTGGTGGCACACCCGCGGCACCCACGACTACCCAAACGCGACCCGGCTCCTGATCACCGCCGACGCCGGCGGGTCCAACGGCTACCGCAGCCGCGCGTGGAAAGCCGAACTCGCCGACCTGGCCGCGCAGACCGGCCTGGCTATCACCGTCTGCCACCTGCCACCCGGCACCAGCAAATGGAACAAAATCGAGCACCGGCTGTTCTGCCACATCACCATGAACTGGCGCGGCCGGCCCCTGACCAGCCACGAAGTCATCCTGCAGTCCATCGCGGCGACCACCACCGGCACCGGCCTGAGCGTGCAAGCACAACTCGACACCGGCGACTACCCCACCGGAGTACAGATCAGCGACGCCCGCATGGCCGCCCTCCCGATCGCCCGGCATAGCTTCCACGGCGACTGGAACTACACCCTGCACCCGGCCACGCCCGACAACCCGGCCCCCATCAGCGCCCCGGTCGAGGCGCCAGAATCCTTGTCACATCCCACTTTCACCGGCATGACCACCGACGACCTGACCGCGCTTACCACCGACCTCGAAGCCATCATCGATAGCCGGCGTGAAGCCACCATGGCCGCCTACCAGCAAGCCGTCAAAGCCGCCGGCGACACCGGAACCCGGCCCCACGCCCCACGATCCGGGCGCCCACCCACGTTCGGGTTCCCCGACCGAGTCCTGGCCACCATCCTGCACCTGAGGCTGTCTCTACCCCCGGACACCCTGGCACACCTGTTCCGCAGCAACAGATCCACCATCAGCCGAGCCATCCGCGAGACACGACAACTCCTCGATCAACACGGCACCACCATCACGCACGCACCGAACCCGTCCAACGCCTTGATCAATCAACTCGCGGCCGGCACCAAACGGTCCTAAACCCCGCCCGATAAAGATCCAACCAACGTGTTATTTCTCGGCGAGCCCT
>NZ_JAMQOL010000012.1:0-212163 GCF_023717965.1 Paractinoplanes hotanensis
GCGACCGGGCCGGCCTGGCCATGCTGCGCGATCAGTCGGCGTGGATCGGCATCCGCAAGGACAACGGCAGCACCCGGGTCTCGATGACCAACGGCCTCACCATGTCCACCAGCGGCTGGGGTACGACCGGGACAGGCGCCGAACAAGCCGGGGCACCCGTCAGCGGCGGGCGGATCTGGCTGCGGGTCAGCGCGGACATCCGGCCCGGCTCCGGCCGCACCGCGACGTTCTCGTACAGCACCAACGGCTCGACGTTCACCAGCCTGGGACCGCCGTTCACGCTCAACAACAACTGGCAGTTCTTCATGGGCTATCGCTTCGGCCTGTTCGACTACGCCACCCAGTCGCTGGGCGGTTCGGTCACGGTCAACCAGTTCGCCGTCAGCACCCCCTGATCAGGAGCGCTCATGAAACGCAGAAGAAGTGCCGCGGTGGCCTGCGTCGCCGGCGTGCTGCTGGCCTCGGCCGCGGTCGCCGTGGCTCTTCCGGCCGGAGCCGCAGCCGCGGGTTGCTCGGTCCGGTACGCCGTGTCGTCGCAGTGGCCGGGCGGCTTCGGCGCCGAGGTCGCCCTGACCAATCTCGGCGATCCTCTCACCGGGTGGACGCTGACCTGGTCGTACGGCGCCGGGCAGACCGTCACGCAGGCCTGGAACGCGACGGTGACCCAGAGCGGGCCGGCCGTCACCGCCCGGAACGTCAGCCACAACGGCACAGTGGCCACCGGTGGCACGGCGTCGTTCGGCTTCAACGGCTCGTGGACCGGCACCAATCCTGTTCCGACCGGCTTCGCCGTCAACGGGGTCGCCTGCACCGGCGGCACGACGCCGACCACACCGCCCACCACGCCGCCGCCCACGCCACCGGCAGCGACGCCGGACATCACGGTGAACACGGCCACCCGGTATCAGACGGTGGACGGATTCGGGGCGGCGACGCCGATCTGGGGTGGCGCCTGGTCCACGGCCGAGACGCAGACGCTGGTCGGGACGGGCGCCGGACAGCTCGGTCTGTCCATCGTGCGCACCGGGATCTCGCCGGTCTCGAGCGAGTGGCCGGCTCAGGTGAACGCGTTGAAGACCGCCAAGTCGTACGGCTCGGGGGTCAAGATCCTGGGGTCGCCGTGGACGGCGCCCGCGGCTTGGAAGACGAACAACAGCCGGGTCAACGGCGGCAAGCTCAAGACCGACTACTACGACGACTACGCCGGCCACCTCAACGGCTACGTCCAGTACATGCGCGGCCAGGGCGTGCCGATCGACGTCACCTCGGTGCAGAACGAGCCGGACTGGCACCCCGACTACGACTCGATGGACTGGAGCGGCACCGAGCTGCGCGACTTCCTCCGTACGCAGGGCGCCAAGGTGCAGAACACCAAGCTGATGGTGGCCGAGGCGGTGAATCTGAACTACGGCTACACCGACCCGACGCTCAACGACGCGAGCGCCCGCAACGCCATCGGCTACATCGGCGGGCACCTGTACGGCACGGAGGACTCGGGCCGGCTCAAGCCGTACACCCTGGCCGAGCAGAACAACAAGCCGGTGTGGATGACCGAGTGGAACTTCCACGAGGCCGACGGCAACGGCTCGAACATCTGGGGCAACCCCGGCAACCAAGCCGTCTGGAACGAGACGCTCGACGACGTCATGCGCACGGTGCACAAGTCGATGGAGTCGAACTGGAACGCCTACATCTGGTGGTACGGCAAGCGGTACTACTCGTTCATCGGTGACGGCGAGGCGGCGTACGGCACCACCGCCGGGGCTCCGCTCAAGCGTGGGTACGCCTTCTCCCAGTACGCCAAGTACGTCCGTCCCGGCTATCAACGGGTCGCCCTGACGAAGAGCTCCAAGGCGAATCCGCTCGAGGTCACCGCCTATCAGGGCGGCGGGAAGATCACGCTGGTCGTCCTCAACCGGTCGGCCGCCGCCATCAGCAGCGCCGTGCTCCAGGCACCACAGAACATCACCAAGGCCGAGCACTTCCTGACCTCGCAGAGCGCCAACGCGGCCGGTCAGCCGGTCGGCGTGAACGGCGGGCAGGTCACCGTGAGTCTCCCCGCCCGCAGCATCTCCACCGTCGTTCTCACCCTCTGACGTCCCCCACCAGGAGGAAACATGAAACAGCACAAGAAACGCGCCGGCCTGGCCGCGGCCGGGATCGCGGCCCTGGCCTCAGCCGGAACACTCGTGGCGCTGCCCGCGAACGCCGCGGTCGCCGGTTGTTCGGTGGACTACACCGTGTCGTCGCAGTGGCAGGGCGGCTTCGGCGCCGCCGTGTCCGTCACGAACCTGGGTGACGCGCTGAACGGGTGGACGCTGACGTGGTCGTTCGGCGCCGGGCAGACCGTGACCCAGGCCTGGAACACGTCGCTGACGCAGAGCGGATCGGCGGCGACCGCCAGGAACGTGAGCTACAACGGGGCGGTTGCGGCCAACGGCACGGTCTCGTTCGGTTTCAACGGTTCTTGGACCGGCAGCAACCCCGTGCCGACCAGCTTCGCGCTCAACGGCGTGGCGTGCACGGGCAGCACGACTCCGACCACGCCGCCGACCACCCCACCGACCACGCCGCCGACGACTCCGCCCACCACCACGCCGCCGCCGGCCACCTGCTCGCTGCCGTCGTCGTACCGCTGGAGCTCGACCGGGCAGCTGGCTACACCGAGATCCGGCTGGGTGTCCCTGAAGGACTTCACGACGGTTCCGTACAACGGCCGTCAGCTCGTCTACGCGACCACCCATGACACGGGCACCCGCTGGGGGTCGATGAACTTCGGGTTGTTCACCAACTGGTCGGAGATGGGCTCGGCCAGCCAGAACGCGATGAACTCGGCCACCGTCGCACCGTCGCTGTTCTACTTCGCCCCCAAGAACATCTGGGTCCTCGCCTACCAGTGGGGCGGCACCGCGTTCTCATACCGCACCTCCAGCGACCCGACCAACCCCAACGGCTGGTCCGCCGCCCAAACCCTGTTCACCGGCAGCATCACCGGATCCGGCACCGGACCCATCGACCAAGCCCTCATCGGCGACAGCACCAACATGTACCTGTTCTTCGCCGGCGACAACGGCAAGATCTACCGAGCCAGCATGCCGATCGGCAACTTCCCCGGCAACTTCGGCTCCTCCTACACCACCATCATGAGCGACACCACCAACAACCTGTTCGAGGCGCCCCAGATCTACAAGGTCCAGGGCCAGAACCAGTACCTCATGATCGTCGAAGCCATCGGCGCCAACGGCCGCTACTTCCGGTCCTTCACCGCCACCAGCCTGGGCGGCTCCTGGACACCCCAGGCCGCCACCGAAAGCAACCCCTTCGCCGGCAAGGCCAACAGCGGCGCCACCTGGACCAATGACATCAGCCACGGCGAACTCATCCGGGTCAGCGCCGACCAGACCATGACCATCGACCCGTGCAACCTGCAACTGCTGTACCAGGGGCGCTCGCCCAGCTCGGGCGGCGACTACGGCCTGCTGCCCTACCGGCCGGGCCTGCTCACCCGGCAACGCTGATCCACGACGACACTGACCCACCGACGACACTGACCCACCGACGCCGCTGTCCGCCGCTCGCACGGCGGGCAGCGGCGTGTGTCATCGGAGCCCTCTCCCCACGACCGGCCACTTTTCGCATTCCGGGTCCCGTTCTTCTGACCTTGCGAAAGTCCAGCCGTTGCCCGGTCGCCCAGGACGGCGGGAGGCTCGAAGACGTCACGTGACAGCATCCCCCGCCGGCGCGTCCCGCGCACTCGCGGGCTGTGCACGGCCGGGAGGGACATGACCATGCATGTGCCGGGCACGCCGCACGCGGGGCTGAGCCGCCGCCGTCTGCTGGGCGGGCTGGCGGCCGCGGCCGGCGCGGGCGTCCTGTCCGGATGCTCCTCCGATGTGCTCAGCGGGCTGACCGCCTCGCGGGAGGAGGCCGGAACGCTGGCCTACTGGAACCTGTTCGGCGGCGGCGACGGCGTCCGGATGCAGCAGATGCTCGACACCTATCAGCGCAACCACGCCCAGGTCGCGCTGAGCGCGACCACTCTCGCCTGGGGCAACCCCTACTACACCAAGCTGTCGCTGGCGACGATCGGCGACAAGCCGCCGGACGTCGCGATCTCCCATCTGACGCGGATGAAGAACATGGTCGAGGCCGGCCTGCTGCAGGAGCTCGACCCGGCCGCCCTGGCCCGGCACGGCCTGGCCGCCGACCGGTTCACCCCGCGGACGTGGGAGGCCGGTCTCGTCGACGGCCGGGCCTACAGCATTCCGCTGGACACCCACCCGTTCGTCATGTTCTACAACACCGACGTCTGCGAGAAGGCCGGTCTGCTCGGCGCGGACGGCACCCTGACCCCGCTGGACAGCCCCGCCTCCTTCACCGACGCGATGCGCCGGGCCAAGCAGGTCACCGGGGCGTACGGCGGGGTGGTGGCCTCGATCAGCGAGACCTCCACGCCGTGGCGGATCTTCCAGTCGCTCTACTCCCAGCTCGGCGGTCAGGTGATCAGCGACCAGGGCCGGGAGGTCGTCATCGACGACGCCAAGGCGACCGAGGTGCTGACGTTCCTGCGCTCGCTCACCAACGACGGCCTGTTCCCGGCGGTGGCCGACTACCAGGGCTCGATCGCGATGTTCGCCGAGGGACAGGCCGGGTTCTACTTCCAGGGCGAGTGGGAGATCTCCACATTCCAGACGGCGAAGACGCCCTTCTCCATGACCCTCTTCCCGCATCTCTACCGCGAGGGCCCGTACGCCGTGCAGGCCGACTCGCACACCTTCGTGCTGCCCCGGCATCCCGACACCAGCCCGGAACGTCTCGACCGGGCGCTCGAGTTCGTCGCCTCGATGCTCGGTCAGAGCCGGACCTGGGCCGAGGGCGGCCATGTCCCGAGCTACCGGCCGTTCCTCGAGAGCGCGGAGTTCCGCGATCTCAAGCCGCAGTCCAACTACGCCGCCGCCGCCGAGGCGGCCGCCTACGACGCCGAGGCATGGTATTCCGGTTCGGGCTCGAACTTCGAGATCGTGACTGGATCGGCCATCGGCGCGGTCATCGCCGGCCAGTCCACACCGGCCGCGGCGGTGGCCCGGATGCGGTCGGCGCTGCGCGATCTGGCCCGCACGCCGTCGCCGATCTGATCCTCTCGAGGAGGTCGCTGGTGTCCACCGAAACCGTCACCCCCGCTGCCCGGCCGGTGCAGCCGCCGGAATCCTCCGCTGCGCGACCGCCGGGGCAGGGCCGAGCAGCGACCGGCTTCCTTCTCCCGTTCGCGCTGCTCTACCTGGCGTTCATTCTCGGCCCGGCGGTGTACGGGCTGGTCATGAGCTTCTTCGACGCCAGCCTGGTGCGGCCCGGTCTGGGCGGGTTCGCCGGGTTCGGCAACTACACCGAGGCGTTGCAGAGCGCCGACTTCTGGTCGTCGCTGTGGCACACCCTGTGGTTCACCATCCTGACCACCCCGCCCCTCATCGTGCTCGCGTTCGTCTTCGCGCTGCTGGCCGACCGGGTGAGCCGCGGCCGGTGGTTCTTCCGGCTGGCCTTCTTCGCGCCCTTCATCCTGCCGTCGGCCGTCGTCGCGCTCATCTGGATCTTCATGTACACCCCCGAACTGGGTCTGCTCGAGGTCGGGCTGGCCAAGATCGGCGTCACCGCCCCGGCCTGGCTCGGCGACCCCACCTGGGCCATGCCGTCGCTGGCCGTCACCACCATCTGGTGGACGCTCGGCTTCAACTTCATCCTGTACCTGGCCGGGCTGCAGGAGATTCCCCGCGACCTGTACGAGGCGTCGGCGATCGACGGCGCCGGCCCGTGGCAGCAGATCCGCCGCATCACCGTCCCCATGCTCGGGCGCACGACGACGCTGGTGGCCGTCCTGCAGGTGATCGCGTCGCTGAAGGTCTTCGACCAGATGTATCTGATGACCGCCGGCGGCCCGGACTTCGCCACCCGTTCGGTCCTGCAGTACGTCTACGACCAGGGCTTCACCAACTTCCGGCTCGGCTACGCCGCGGCCGTCTCGATGCTGTTCTTCCTCGTCGTGCTGGCCGTCTCGGCCGTGTGGTTCACGATCGTCCGGCGCCAGGAGAAGGAGGTTTGACGTGGCCCATTCGACCCTCGCCGCACCGGACGCGGACACCGCGCAGAGCCGCGGCGTCACCCAGGCCACGATCGATCAGCGGCACCGGTTGTTCAATCGGATCTGCCTCGGTGTGCTGATCGCCTTCGCGCTGCTGTGGCTGGTGCCGCTGGCCTGGGCGGTGGACACGGCGCTCAAGCCCAACGCCGAGACGACCCGGACGACGTGGCTGATCGACGATCCGACCTTCGCCGCGTTCGGGCGGGTGCTGTCGGACACGCCGATCCTCAACTGGTTCGGCGCCAGCCTGATCACCTCGACGCTGACCGCCGTGGGCACGGTCGTGACAGCCAGCCTCGCCGGCTTCGCCCTGTCCCGGATGAGGTTCCGCCACCGCAACCTCGTCTTCTGGGCCATCCTGGCCGGCATCATGATTCCCAGCCAGGTGCTGATCGTGCCCCAGTTCCGCGAGATGGACGCGTTGGGTCTGCTCAACACGTACTGGGCGGTGAGCCTGCCGCAGATTCCGACCGCCGTCGCCATCTTCATCTTCAAACAGTTCTTCGACGGGCTGCCCCGTGACCTCGAGGAGGCGGCCCGCATCGACGGGGCCGGCTGGTTCCGCATCTACCGCCGGGTGGTGATGCCGCTGGCCCGCCCGGCGGTGGCCGCGGTCGCCATCTTCACGTTCGTCACCTCGTGGAACGACCTGCTGTGGCCGTTGCTGGTGCTGACCAACCCGGACCTGATGACCGTGCCGGTCGGGCTGGCCACCGTGCAGGGCGCCTTCGGCATCCGGTACGCCGACACCATGGCCTCGACCGTGCTGGGCGCCATCCCGCTGGTCGCCGTCTTCCTGTTGTTCCAGCGTCAGATCGTCCAAGGCATCGCCGGCACCGGACTGAAGGGCTGAGCCACGTGCTTTCCGCCTCCCTCATCGTCGACCCCGCCTTCCGCGTCGGCGCCGTGGACCCCCGGATCTACGGCTCGTTCGTGGAGCATCTGGGCCGCTGCGTCTACACCGGCATCTACGAGCCCGGGCACCCGACGGCCGACGCCGACGGCTTCCGGCAGGACGTGCTGGAGCTGGTCCGCGGGCTCGACGTGCCGATCGTGCGCTATCCGGGCGGCAACTTCGTGTCGGCCTACAACTGGGAGGACGGCGTCGGCCCGGCCGCCGACCGGCCGACGCGCATCGACCTGGCGTGGCGTTCCATCGAGACCAACCAGGTCGGCGTGGACGAGTTCCAGCGCTGGGCCGGGCGGGCCGGGGCCGAGACCATGATGGCGGTCAACCTGGGCACCCGCGGCATCGACGAGGCCCGCGCCTTCGTCGAATACTGCAACCACCCGTCGGGCACCGCCTGGTCGGACCGGCGGCGGGCGAACGGCGCGAGCGACCCGTACGGGATCAAGGTCTGGTGCCTGGGCAACGAGATGGACGGGCCCTGGCAGATCGGGCACAAGACGGCGTTCGACTACGGCCGGCTCGCGGCCGAGGCCGGCAAGGCGATGCGGCTGGTCGACCCGGACATCGAGCTGGTCGTCTCGGGCAGTTCGCACAGCCGGATGCCGACCTTCGGCACGTGGGAGCGGGTCACGCTGACCGAGGCGTACGACGTGGTCGACCACATCTCCATGCACGGCTACTACCAGCAGCACGGCGATGACCGGGACAGCTTCCTGGCCTCGGCCGTGGACACCGACCGGTTCATCGACGCGGTCGTGGCAACTGCCGACCACGTACGGGCCGTCGGCCGCCACTCCAAGCGGCTGACCATCGCGTTCGACGAGTGGAACGTCTGGTATCAGAGCCGCTTCGCGGGCCAGGAGAACCTGCCCATCGCCGAGGCGCCGGCGCTGATCGAGGACGTCTACTCGGTCACCGACGCCGTGGTCGTCGGCAACCTGCTGATCAGCCTGCTGCGGCACGCCGACCGGGTCAAGATCGGGTGCCAGGCCCAGCTGGTCAACGTGATCGCGCCGATCATGACAGCCAAGGGCGGGCCGGCGTGGCGGCAGAGCATCTATCACCCGTACGCCCTGACGTCACGCCACGGCCGGGGCACCGTGCTGCGGCCGGAGGCGAAGTCACCGTCGCACGAGACGGCCGCCCACGGCGAAGTGCCGCTGCTGGACGCGGTGGCCGTGCTCCAGGACGACGACCGGTCAGTGGCGCTGTTCGCCGTCAACCGCGACCAGCACGAGCCGATGACCCTCGACGTGGACGTACGCTCGCTGCCTCACCTGGTCACCGGCGAGCACCTCGCCATCGCCGACGACGACCCGGACGCGGTCAACGACCGTGACCACCCCGACCGCGTCGCCCCGCGCCGGCTGGCCGCTCCGAAGGTCGACGGCGGTCGCCTCCAGCTGGTTCTGCCGCCCCTGTCCTGGAACCTGATCCGGTTGACCACACGCGACTGAGGCGTGCCCCGAGGACGGGGCATCGGCCGCCGTCAGCCGGCCAGCTCGATGTCGCTCGACGCCCAGCCCTGCCGGCGGCTCAGCCGGCGGGCGGTGGCGACGACGGCGCCGACGTGCGGCGGCGCGTCGTGAGCCCGCCACAGCAACGACCACGGATAGCGCGGGGTGGGCTGCACGAGCGGACGCCATCGAACGCCGGCCAGCGGGCCGGCCGACTGCGGCGCGACCATGACGCAGAGGCCGTCGGCGACCAGGTCGGCGCCGGCGCGCAACCCCTGCACGCTGCCCCGGAAGGTCTCGGGGAAGAAGCCCGTCGAGCGGCACAGCTCGGTGAGGAACCGCCGGAACTCCGGCGCCTGCGACTCGTCGGGCAGGAGAAGGCGTTCAGCGGCCAGCCGCGCCACCGGCACCGCCGTGAGACGGGCGAGGTGGTGCCCCTCGGGCACGAGCACCCCGAGGGCATCGAGCCGGAACACCTCGGTGGCGATCTCCGCCGGCACGTCCGAGGCCCGGCCGACCCCGATGTCGAGGCGCCCCTCGATCAGGTCGCGGCGCTGGTCGGGCAGCCCGGCGTGGACGATGTGCACCTCGACGGCGGGGTGGCGGGTCATCAGCTCGTGCAGCACGGGACGGACCGCGGCGTACCCCTCGTCGAGCACGCCGATACGCAGGACGTGCCCTGTCCCGGCAACGTCCTGGACGGCGCCGGCGGCCCGTTCGACCTGGGCGAGGATCTGACGAGCGTCGGCCAGGAACCGCTCGCCCGCCGCGGTGAGCTCCACACGGCGGGTGTTGCGCGAGACGAGCGGCACGCCCAGCGCCCGCTCGAGGCGTTGCACCTGCTGGCTGAGGGCCGACTGCACGATGTGTTCCCGGGCTGCGGCCCGGCCGAAGTGCAGTTCCTCGGCCAGCGTGACGAAATAACGCAACTGCCGCAGCTCGACCCGGGAGAGGCTGTTCAGGTCCGGGGACACGGCGCCACCACATCCCCACCCATCATGTGAGCGCTAACGTGACGTTTCGTGGATGTTACCGCCCCTCAGAGTGAAGTCAAGGCGTCCTCCGCGCACCACGTTCGACGTCACGGCGTACGCCCGCAGGGTGGCGGTGAAAGCAAGCCGCCGCCGAGCCATGGCCTACTTCCGGCCGGCCTTCTTCGGGGGCTTGGGTTTGGCCCCCTTCTTCGGCCCGGGCGCGTGTTTCGCCTTCGGCGCCTTCTTCGCGTGCGGCTGGTCATCGACCGGGGGGCCGGTCCGCTCCCGCTTCGCGGCTACCGCTTGAACGGTGCGCTCCGGCGTGGACGTCGACGGCCGGGCCTTCGGCGCAGTGGCGGACGGGGCGGCGGCGGACGGCGCGGTGACCGCCTCGGCCTGGGTCGGCTTCGCCGGGCCGTCGTCGGCCCACCAGGCGCCGCCGGCAAGCATCAACCCGGCGGCCACACCGGCGCCGATCAGCACGGCCCGGCTCGGGCGGCGTTCCCTCGCCGCGGGCAGGGGCACCGTGGGCGCGGCCACGCTGCGCATCAAAGCCGTGGAGGGCAGGCCGGCGAGTTCGCCGAGCATCTCGGCCACCTCGATCGCGCTGGGCCGGTCGGCGGGCTTCTTGGCCAGGCAGCGCGACACGAGCCGCGCGGCCGCGGGTGGCAGTCCGGGGATCGGGGGAAGCGGCGCCGGTTTCGCGTAGACGTGCGCCCGCACCATCTGGGTGACGGTCGACGCCTGCCACGGCATCCGGCCGCCCAGCGCGAGGTAGAGCACCAGGCCCAGGGCGTACACGTCGGTCGCGGGACGGACCGGGCCGCCCTCGATACGTTCCGGGGCGAGGTAGGCGGGGGTGCCCAGCAGCTCACCGTCGCCCCCGTCGAACGCGCCGACCGCGGCCGAGATGCCGAAGTCGACCAGCTTCACTCCCCCGCTGGTCACCATGACGTTCGCCGGCTTGACGTCACGGTGCACGATGCCGTCGGCGTGGGCGGCCGCGAGCGCCGCCGCGACCTGCGCGCCGACCAGCGTCACCACCTTCCACGGAAGCCGGCCGCCGGTCAGCATGCCGGCCAGGGTCCGGCCGTCCACCAGCTCCATCACGACGTACGACAACGAGCGGCCGCCGTCGTCGAACTCGCCGTAGTCGTAGACGCCGACGACGTTCGGGTGCCGCAGCCGCGCGACCGCCCGGGCCTCGTCGCGGATCTGGCGCTGCCGGTCGGGGTCGCCGGCCAGCTGGCCGGAGAGCACCTTCACCGCCACCTCGCGGCCCAGCACGTCGTCGTCGGCCCGCCACACGATCGACATCCCACCCTGACCGAGCACCTCACGCAGCCGGTAGCGCCCGGCGATCAATTGCCCACCATCCACGGGCGGGTTGTTTCCGCCGGGGGCCGGGGCAAACCTCGGCTGCGCGGAAACCGTCGACGGGGTCCGCGCCCGTGCCCGCTCCGAGATGCGCGCGGAACCATCGACCGAGTCGGCACCCGCACCCCTCCGAGATGCGCGCGGAACCATCGACGAAGGCCCGAGCCCGTGACCAGACCGGGATACGTGGGGCAAACCGACGGAGCGGGAACAGCGGCGTTTCAGTGCGTGCGGTCAGGCCGGGGTGCAGGTGGCCGCGGGCACGCTGTTGGCGCCGGTCGACGTCCCGAGGAATCCGAAGGTGGTCGACGCCCCCGCAGCCAGGCTGCCGTTCCAGCTCTCGTTGGCGACGGTCTGCGCGTTGCCGTTCGGGGTGTTGCGGCCGCCCCACAGCTGGGTGATCCGCTGGCCGTCGGCGAACGTCCAGCCGACCCGCCACCCGGACACCGCCGCGGCGCCGGCTGTCACCGTGACCTCGGCCTGGAAGCCACCAGGCCACTGGCCCGTGACCCGGTAGGTGGCGGTGCACCCGCCCGGTTCGACCGGCGGCGGCGTCGTGGTCGGCGGCGGCGTCGTGGTCGGCGGTGTGGTCGGCGGCGTCGTCGGCGGCGTGGTCGGCGGTGTGGTCGGCGTCGTGCTGGTCAGCTGCGAGAAGAACCTCCAGACCTCCCCGCCGACCCAGGTGCGGGCGCCACTGGGCGAGGAGCCGTCCACCGGCTCGGGGGTGTGGTCGCCGTCGAACGCCGCCCAGACCACCGGGTATCCGGCGCGGCAACCCGCGTACGCGGTGACGATGTGCGTCAGGCTGCCCCGGGCCGGCTCCGGCGGATTCTGCGCCGTGCACCCGTTGTTGCGGACGAAGGTGTCCCGGATCGACCGGCCGAGCGAGATGTTGAGCACGCTGTCGTACGTGCCGTGGATGCCGAGATAGGCGACCGGCTGGGTGCCCGGGCTGCAGCCGCTGAGGTTGGCGCCGGAGAGCACCGCGACCGCGCGGAAGACCGCCGGCCGGGCGCAGGCGACGGCGTAGCTCATCGCACCGCCGTAACTCCAGCCGAGAGCGAACCGCTGCGTGGTGTCGACGCACAGGTCCCCGTCGATCAGCGCGGTCAGGTTGTCGACCAGGGTCAGGTCACGGTTGCCGGTGTTGGCCCAGCCGTTGTCGATGCCCTGCGGCGCGACCAGGATCGCCGAATTGTTCGACTGCCCCTGGAGTCCGTAGTAGCCGGCGCCGGCCACGTTACCCGCCGTTCCGTTCAGCCAGTGGAAGGCGAAGATCAGCTTGTACGGCTTGTTGCGGTCGTAGTTGTCGGGGACACGCAGGATGTAGGTGCGGTTCTGACCGCCGCTGGAGATGGTCCGGGTGCCGCTGGTCAGCGTCGGCGCCTTGCCGCACCCGGCGGTGAGTGCCGCATCGGCCGGCGCCGCGGTCACCACGGCGACGGCCGCGGCCGTGGCCAGCAGGACAGCGGCGGCACCGGCCAGCCTTCGGATCGACATCGTTGTTCCTCGATTCCGGTGACAGTTCGCGGAAAGTGCCAAGGACGTTACGGGAGCGCTCCCAGAGTTTCAAGAATGTAAATGTCGTTAACGGCGCGCACCCGTCGCAGCCTGCATTTCCCGCCGGCCCCCAATGCGCATAACAGGTTTTCAGTACGAAGTTTTGGCACCATCCGCGCGCGCCAAAAGTTCCGGCCACCAGCTACGGTCGCCGTCGAGCCGGTTCGTCGCCGGCAGGCGCCCCGTCGACTGCGACGCCTTCCCGATCACGCTGAACCGGCTGTTCAGCGTTCGTACCGGCGACCACAGGACCGCATCCCAGTCGTCAGCAACTTCCGGAAACTTTCCGGAAGCTGTTGTTTCGGTGGTGTTACCCATGTCAACATGACCCGAAATCGAAGCCCGTCGTTCTCAGGTCCCGGCCGGGCGATCCACCATTCCCTGCGCCTTTACGGGAATCGCCCCGGCCGCGCGGGATGCTCCATGCCCGGAACGCGGACGAAAGAAGGGATACCCCTGTGGCAGTTCTTTCTCCTCCCGGCGCCGCCGGCTCCGCGCGACGTCGATCGCTGCGGCTGCGGCTGCTGATCAGCGGCGCTGTCGCGGCCGTCACGGCCGCCGGCGTGGTCATGGTGATGCCGAACGCGAGCGCCGCCGAGAGCACGCTCGGCGCCGCGGCCGCCCAGTCGGGCCGGTACTTCGGCACGGCCATCGCGGCGAGCCGGCTCAGCAACTCGACGTACACCACCATCGCCGCGCGTGAGTTCAACATGATCACGGCCGAGAACGAGATGAAGCCGGACGCCCTGCAACCCAACCGGGGCCAGTTCAACTTCAGCTCCGGCGACCAGATCTACAACTGGGCGACCCAGCGCGGCCTCCAGGTGCGCGGCCACACGCTGGCCTGGCACGCCCAGCAGCCCGGCTGGATGCAGAGCCTCAACGGCAGCGCCCTGCGCCAGGCGATGATCGAGCACATCAACGGCGTGCTGGCCCACTACAAGGGCAAGATCGGCGCCTGGGACGTGGTCAACGAGGCGTTCAACGAGGACGGCAGCCGGCGGTCGTCCAACCTGCAGGGCACCGGCAACGACTGGATCGAGGTCGCGTTCCGCACGGCACGCGCCGCCGACCCGGCGGTCAAGCTCTGCTACAACGACTACAACATCGAGAACTGGTCCTACGGCAAGACGCAGGGCGTCTACAACATGATCCGGGACTTCAAGTCCCGGGGCGTGCCGATCGACTGCGTGGGGCTGCAGACCCACTTCACCGGCGGCAGCTCGCTACCCGGCAACTTCCAGACCACCCTGTCGAGCTTCGCGGCCCTCGGGGTCGATGTGGCGCTGACCGAGGTCGACGTCACCAACTCGTCGACCACCCAGTACGCCGGGCTCACCCAGGCCTGTCTCAACGTCCCCCGCTGCATCGGCATCACGGTGTGGGGCGTCCGCGACAGCGACTCGTGGCGGGCCAGTGAGAACCCGCTGCTCTTCGACGGCAACGGCAACAAGAAGGCCGCGTACACCTCGGTGCTCAACGCCCTCAACTCGGCCGGCCCGGGCAACCCCACCACGCCCCCGCCGACCACCACTCCCCCGCCGACGACCACGCCGCCGCCCACCGGGGACGGAACGCGGATCCTGGGCGCCCAGTCGGGTCGCTGCATCGATGTGCCGGGCGCGACGCAGACCAACGGCACGCGGGTTCAGCTCTACGACTGCAACGGCCAGGCCCAGCAGAAGTGGACGCTCAACTCGAGCAAGCAGCTGACCGTGTACGGCTCGCGGTGCCTGGACGCCGCCGGCTCCGGCAACGGCGCCGCCGTGCAGATCTACAGCTGCCACGGTCAGACCAACCAGCAGTGGAACGTCAACTCCAACGGAACCATCACCGGCGTCCAGTCCGGACGGTGCCTGGACGTGTGGGGCACCGGCAACGGCCAGCAGGTGCAGATCTACGACTGCAACGGCCAGGCCAACCAGCGGTTCAGCCTGAGCTGAGCCGATTCGCGGTGGGGGCGGGGGGGGGGCGCCCCCCCCCCCCCCCCCCCCCCCCCCCCCCCGCGGGGGGGCGCGGGGGGGGGCGGGGGGGGGGGGGGGGGCGGGGGGGCCCCCCCCCCCCCCCCCCCCCCCCCCCCCCGCGCCCGTTGGCGACCCGGGCCGACTTATCGCTCCGTTCGCCGGAAGTTTCGGGCTATGGTCTGACCGAAGCGCTGATCCACCCACGACTCTTGAGAATTTCAGGGCCCCTTGAGTGCCGTGAGCTGGGGGCAAAGCCAAGGGCGAGGCACGGAGCAGCACCGGAATTTCCGCAATGTTTCCGTAAGTTGTTGACAAGCCCCCACGCTGCGGGACACGATTCCGCAATGACGACCCTCAATGGACGTCATCCCCGCCACGACGGTCCACCGGTCCACGGTGGCGCTCAGCGTCGTCACCGGCTTCCCGACGTGGTATGTGCCCACGGGGCTGCTCCCCGTCAGCCCCTCGCCTAGGAGGACACACTCAGATGACCGCAGAATCCGCCCGTCCCCAACGCCCCCGGCGGGGCCGCCTCCGGCTGCTGCTCGGCACCGCGTGCGCCGCCGTCCTGGCCGCCGGCGGCACCATGGTCGCCGCACCCAACGCGTACGCCGAGGCCGACCGGACCCTCACGTCGAACCTCACCGGCACGCACAACGGCTACTACTTCTCGTTCTGGAAGGACAGCGGCAACGCCAGCATGACGCTGCGCGCCGACGGCCGGTACACCAGCAGCTGGGACCGCAGCACCAACAACTGGGTCGGCGGCAAGGGGTGGGCCACCGGCAACCGCCGAACCGTGACCTACTCCGGCAGCTACAACCCGGGCAACAACAACACCTACCTCGCCCTGTACGGCTGGACCCGCAACCCGCTCATCGAGTACTACGTCGTCGAGAACTTCGGCAGCTACAACCCGAGCAGCGGCGCCACCCGCATGGGCACCGTCACCACCGACGGCGGCACCTACGACATCCTGCGCAGCCAGCGGGTCAACGCGCCGTCGATCGACGGCAACCAGACCTTCTACCAGTTCTGGAGCGTCCGGCAGCAGAAGCGCAGCTCCGGCACGATCACCACGGCCAACCACTTCGACGCCTGGGCCCGCGCCGGACTCAACCTCGGCACCAACCACAGCTACCAGGTGATGGCGACCGAGGGCTACCAGAGCCAGGGCAGCTCCGACATCACCGTCCGCGAGGGCACCGGCGGGGGCACCACCAACCCGACCACTCCCCCGCCGAACAACGGCAGCAACTGCACCGCGGTGCTCTCGGCCGGCGAGCAGTTCGGTGACCGGTTCAACCTCAACGTCTCCGTGCAGAACACCAGCAACTGGACCGTCGGGCTCTCCCTCAACGGCGGTCAGAGCATCCAGAACAGCTGGAACGCCGCTGTCTCCGGCACCACCGGAACAGTCACCGCACGACCGAACGGCAACGGCAACAACTTCGGCGTGACCATCATGGCCAACGGCAACTGGACCTGGCCCACGGTCACCTGCCGGACCAGCTGATTTGCGGATCTTCCGTGGCGCGGCGGTGACGGCCGCCGCGCCACCTCCAAGGGGAAGGGTTGTCATGACGATCGCCAAGGCCGCTGCCTCCTCCGTCGGTGACGGCGGGACCGACCACTGGATGATCCGGAACCCGGTGCTGCCCGGGTTCCACCCGGACCCGTCGATCGTGCGGGTCGGCGCCGACTACTACATCGCCACGTCGACGTTCGAGTGGTACCCGGGCGTCCGGGTGCACCACTCGACCGACCTCGTCCACTGGCAACCGCTCGGCGGCGCGCTGACCGAGCGGCGGCTGCTCGATCTCGCCGGCGCCGCCGACTCCTGTGGCATCTGGGCGCCCAATCTGACGTACGCCCATGGGTTGTTCCATCTGCTCTACACCGACGTGGCCACGTTCGCGGGCGGCTACTGGGACCCGCAGAACTATCTGGTCACCGCGCCCAGCATGGCCGGCCCGTGGTCGGACCCGGTGGTTCTGCACGGCCGCGGATTCGACTCCTCGCTGTTCCACGACGAGGACGGCGCCACCTGGATGCTCTCGATGCGCGCCGACTGGCGACCGGGCCGCAACCGCTTCGCCGGCATCGAGATCCAGCGGTACGACCACGACGAGCGCCGGCTGACCGGTCCGGCCCGGCTCATCTTCGAAGGCACCGACGCCGGTCTCACCGAGGCGCCCAACATCTACCGCAAGGACGGCTGGTACTACCTGGTCACCGCGGAGGGCGGCACCAGCTGGACGCACCAGGTCACCGTCGCCCGGTCCCGGCACCTGTTCGGCGAGTACGAAGTGGACCCCGGGGGCCCGTTGCTGACCTCGTCCGGACGTCCGGATCTGTCCCTGCAGAAGGCCGGTCACGGCAGCCTCGTGCAAACCCCGGCCGGCGAGTGGTACCTGGCGCACCTGGTGGCCCGGCCCTACGCGCCGACCGGCCGCTGCGTTCTCGGCCGGGAAGCCGCCCTGCAAAGGGTGGACTGGGCGCCCGACGCCTGGCCCCGCATCCACGACAGCGTGCCGGCTGAGCGGGTTCCGGCCCCGGCCGGCGTCGTCATCACCGCCCGGCCGCCGTCCTCCGAGCAGGTCGAGGACGACCACTTCGACGCGCCCGTGCTCGGCCCCAACTGGTCGACCCTGCGCCGCCCGGCCACCCCGGACTGGATCGACCTGTCCGCCCGCCCGTCCCACCTGCGGATCCACGGCGGTCAGTCACCGATGGCCCGGCACCGCCCGAGCTTGGTGGCCCGCCGGGTGACGGCCCAGCAGTGCACCTTCGAGGCGACGTGCGAGTTCGAGCCCGGCAACGCCCGCCAGCTGGCCGGAGTCACGGCGTACTACAACTCCCGCAACTGGTACTACCTGCACTGGACGGCCGACGACGACGGCACGCCGGTGCTCGATCTGCTCGTCTGCGACAGCGGGCACGTCACCACCGCGCCGGGCCTGCGGACCGTGGTCGACGGTGTGCCCCGGATCGGTCTGCGCATCCGCCTGGACGGCCCGGCCCTGACCTTCGCCTACACGACGAACCCGGGCCCGGCGCCGGTCTGGTACGACCTCGGCCGCACCTTCGACGCCACGACCCTGTCCGACGAGTACGCCGCCACGATCGTCCCCGGTGAACCCGAGGCGTGGGGCTTCACCGGCGCCTTCGTCGGGCTCTGGGTGCAGGATCTCGGCGCCGAGGGTGGCTACGCCGACTTCGACCGGGCCGTCTACCGAACGGACTGACTCACGCGGACCGGCTCACAGAGCGCCGCTCACGGTGACGAACGAATGGGCCGGCAGGTGTGCCCGCAGCCGGCCACCGGCCACCGTCACGCCGTCGTACGAGCGCGGCGTGACGGCCGACGGGGCCTGCGGGGTGTTGTGGTCCTGCAGCGCTCCGGACGTCAGGATCAGCGCCTCGACCGTCTCGACGGCGCCGCCCCGCAGCTCGATCTCGACGTCGGCGGCCGTGTCGGCGTCGAGGTTGGACAGGGAGATCAGCAGCCGCCCGTCCTTGCGGCTGGCCGACATCGACACGGTGGTCAGCGTGGCGTCGCCGACCCGGCGCGACGGCGGGGCGGTGCGGAAATCAACCCGCAGCGACGTCGCGTCCTGATGACCGCGGTTCATCCGGAACACGTGGTAGGTCGGGGTGAGCACCATGGCCTGCGAGTCCGGGTCGGTCAGGATCATCGCCTGCAGCACGTTCACCGTCTGCGCGATGTTGGCCATCACGAGGCGGTCGGCGTGCCGGTGGAACACGTCGAAGTGCGTCCCGGCCACGAGGGCGTCGCGCAGGGTGTTCTGCTGGTAGAGGAAGCCCGGGTTGGTGCCGGGCTCCACGTCGAACCACGTGCCCCACTCGTCCAGCACCAGGCCGACCGAGCGGCCCGGGTCGTAGCAGTCCATCACCGCCGCGTGCCCGCTCAGGATCTCGTCGATGCGGGCCGCGGACACCATCGTCGTGTAGTACTCGTCGGTGTCGAACGCGGTCGCCGAACCCTTCTGCTCCCAGGTGGGGCCGGTCAGCGTGTAGTAGTGCACGGACAGCGCGTGGTACGCCGTGCTCTCGATGTGCCGGCAGCCGAGCGGCCCGAGCTGCTTCATCAGCGTCTCGGTCCAGGCGTAGTCGGCGCTGTTGGCCCCGGCGGCGATCTTGTAGAGCTTGTTGTCGCCGTAGTCGCGGCAGTAGGTGCCGTAGCGGCGGGCCTCCTGCGCGTAGTGCTCAGCGGTCATGTTGCCGCCGCATCCCCACGCCTCGTTGCCCAGCCCCCAGAACCGCACCGGCCACGGCTCGTCGCGTCCGTTGGCCTGGCGCAACCGGGCCATCGGCGAGTCACCGGCGCGGGTCAGGTACTCCACCCATTCGCTCATCTCGCGAACCGTGCCGGAGCCGACGTTGCCGGCGATGTACGGTTCCGCGCCGAGCATCTCGCAGAGCGCCATGAACTCGTGCGTGCCGAAGTGGTTGTTCTCCTCGACCCCGCCCCAGTGGGTGTTGACCATGACGGGCCGCTGCTCCTTGGGCCCGATGCCGTCACGCCAGTGGTACTCGTCGGCGAAGCAGCCGCCGGGCCAGCGCAGGTTCGGGATGCTCAGCTCGCGCAGGGCGTCCACGACGTCGAGGCGCAGGCCGCGCTCGTGCGGGATGTCGGAGTCCTCGCCGACGTAGAACCCGCCGTAGACACAGCGGCCCAGGTGCTCGGCGAAGTGCCCGTAGAGGTGCCGGCTGATCCGAGGTCCGTCGAGGTCGACGTTGAGCACAGCTTCGATGGCCATTCAGGAGCCTTCCGGTCGGCGGAGAACGTCAGTTCCGGACGCAGCGACGCCGAAGGACGCCGCCGCAGACCCGGCCCAGCTCGGTGGACTGCACGGATGCAACTTCCGATCCTCTGCGAAACGTTTCAGTTCGGTGTGCTGCCGCCGCTTCGAGAGTTGCACGTTAGCAACAACTTCCACCTCATGGTGACGAGTATCTTGACATGCACATTGCTCACTTCATAGCTTGGCTTCACATTCCGGAAACACTCCGAAACTTTCGGTACCGAGAGGTGACTTCATGGCGCCTAGAAGATTTCTGGCCGCGGCTGCCGTCGTGGCGATGAGCACGATGGGCCTGGCCGCCTGCAGTGGTGGCGACGAGGACGGGGGCGGCTCCGACTCGGGCGGCAACGTCGAGATGACGCTCTGGCACAACTCCACCACCGGTCCCGGCAAGGCGTTCTGGGACAAGGCGGTGGCCGACTTCCAGACGGCCAATCCGACCGTCAAGATCAAGATCCAGTCGATCCAGAACGAGGATCTGGACGGCAAGCTGCAGACCTCGCTGAACTCCGGTTCCGCGCCCGACCTCTTCCTGCAGCGCGGCGGCGGCAAGATGGCCGCGATGGTCGAGGCGGGTCAGCTCAAGGACATCACCGGCGACATCACCGATGCGACCAAGCAGGCGGTGGGCGACGCCGCTCTGGGCACCGGCCAGGTCGACGGCAAGACGTACTCCGTGCCGGTCTCGATCCTCCCGGGCGGCTTCTGGTACAGCAAGGACACCTTCAAGAAGGCCGGTGTGACCGCCACACCGACCACCATGGAGGAACTCACCGCGGCGGCGAGCAAGCTCAAGGCCAACGGGACGCCGATCGCGCTCGGCGGCAAGGACGCCTGGCCGGCCGCTCACTGGTACTACTTCTTCGCCCTGCGCGCCTGCAGCCAGGCCTCACTCGACGCCGCGGCCAAGGACAAGAACTTCGGCGACCCCTGCTGGACCAAGGCCGGCGAGGACCTCAAGACCTTCTCCGACACCAAGCCCTTCAACGACGGCTTCCTGACCACCTCGGCCCAGCAGGGCGCGGGCAGCTCGGCCGGCCTGATCGCCAACGGCAAGGCGGGCATGGAACTGATGGGCTCCTGGGACCCGGGCGTGATCGCCGGCCTCACGAAGGACAAGAAGCCGCTGCCCGACCTCGGCTTCTTCCCCTTCCCGGCGGTTGCCGGCGGCCAGGGCGACCCGGCCGCGATCATGGGCGGCGCCGACGGCTACTCCTGTTCGGCGCAGGCGCCCAAGGAGTGCGCCGACTTCCTCAACTACATCCTCACCAAGCCCGTGCAGGAGGCGTACTACAAGGCCTTCAACTCGCTGCCGGTGAGCAAGGAAGCCCAGGGCGCCGTCACCGAGGACTACCTCAAGGCCGTCCTCGACGCCTACAACAAGGCCCCGTACGTGTCGCAGTGGCTGGACACGGTCTACGGCCAGAACGTCGGTAACGCCCTCAACATCGGCGTCGTGAACCTGCTGGCCGGAAAGGGCGACGTGGCCGGCATCATCAAGTCCGTGAACGACGCGGCCAAGAAGGGCTGAGAAAGCGTGGCGCTCACTCACGAGGCGCCGGGCGATCGTGTGCGCGACGGAGGCGGCGTTCAGGCGCCGCCCCCGTTGCGCCCCCGCCGGCGCGGCATCGGCTGGGCCCAGCGGCTCGAGATCGCGGCGCTGTCCGGGCCGGCGATCCTGGTGTTCGTCGGCTTTGTGATCTTCCCGGTGCTGATGGCCGCGTACTACGGCTTCTACCGGTGGAAAGGTTTCGGGAAGCCGACCGACTTCGTCTGGTTCGACAACTACGTGACCATCCTGCAAGACAGCTCGTTCCACGATGCGCTGTGGCACAACGGCCAGATCCTCGTGCTGTCACTGGTGCTGCAGGGCCCGGTTGCGGTCCTCCTCGCTCTGCTGCTCAACCGCCGGATGCGGGGTCAGTCCGTCATCCGGGTGCTCATCTTCGTGCCGTACGTGATCGCCGAGGTCATCGTCGGAACGGCCTGGGCCCTGATCCTGCAGACCAACGGCGCCGCGAACGACGTGCTCAGATCCATCGGTCTCGGCGGAGTCGTCCAGGACTGGCTGGCCAACCCGAAACTGGCCATCTGGTCGCTCATGTTCATCCTGACCTGGAAGTACGTCGGGTTCGCGGTGATCCTGTTCCTGGCCGGGATGCAGAACATCCCCGACGAGCTGAGCGAGGCGGCCGCGGTCGACGGCGCCTCCTTCTGGCAGACCCAGCGGCGCATCACCCTGCCGCTGCTCGCGCCGACCATCCGGATCTGGGCGTTCCTGTCGATCATCGGCTCGCTGCAGCTGTTCGACCTCGTCTACATCATCTGGGGCCAGTACGTCGCCGCGACCGCCGGCACCTCGACCATGGCCACCTACATGGTCACCGAGGGCCGCAACGCGGGCAACTACGGCTACGGCAACGCCGTGGCGGTCGTGCTCTTCATCATCTCCATGGTCATCGCGCTGATCTACCAGCGCTTCGTTCTGCGCCGGGACACCGAGGGCGCACTCACCGAAGGGCGGTAGGAATGGCCGCGACCAGAGATTCCGGGCGCAACCTGACTGTCTACCTCGCCGCCCTGATGCTGATCGGCCTCATGCTCGGGCCGGTCATCTACATCATCGTCGGCGGGTTCCGGACCAACTCGCAGATCACCGTCGACCCGGCCGGCCTGCCCAACCCGTGGGTGTTCGAGAACTACACCGACATCCTGGCCAGCGAGAACTTCTGGCGCCAGGTCGGCAACTCGACGATCGTCGCGGTCATCACCACTGTCGCTGTGGTCGGCCTGGGTGTCATGGCCAGCTACGTCCTGGCCCGGTACAAATTCCGCGGCCGCGGGGCGATGTACGCGCTGTTCGCCGCCGGGCTCATGTTCCCGGCCACGGTCGCCATCACGCCGCTCTACATCCTGGTCAAGAACCTGGGCCTGGTGAACACGCTGCCCGGCGTGATCCTGCCGCAGATCGCATTCGGCCTGCCGGTCACGATCATCATCCTGGTGCCGTTCCTGCAGGCCATCCCCAAGGAGATCGAGGAGGCCGCCGCCATCGACCGCTGCAGCCGGCTCGGCTTCTTCTGGCGGATGGTGCTGCCGCTGTCGGTCCCCGGACTGATCACCACCGGGATCCTGGCCTTCGTCGGCAGCTGGAACAGCTACCTGCTGCCGCTGTTCATTCTCAACGACCAGGACACCTTCACGCTGCCGCTGGGGGTGCAGGCCTTCGCCTCGCAGTACTCGGTCGACACGGCGAGGGTGCTCGCGTTCACCTCGCTGTCCATGATCCCAGCGCTGGTGTTCTTCAGCCTGTTCGAACGCCGCATCGTCGGCGGTCTCACCGGCGCGGTGAAGGGCTGAGATCGGGCCGGCCGCATCGTGCGCCCTCCGGGGCCTGCGGCCGGCCCCAGAGGTAGCCCTGGCCGAAGGGCACACCGATCTCCTGCAGCGCGTCACGCTCGGCTGGGGTCTCGACTCCTTCGGCCAGCAGCGCGGCGCCGATCTCGCCGGCGAAGCCCACCAGGGACCGGGCCAGCGCCCGGCGCACCGGGTCCTGGTGGACGCCGCGGACCAGCGAGATGTCGAGCTTGATGGTGTCCGGGCGCAGCTGCAGGATGTGGTTCAGGCTGGCGAACCCGGCTCCGGCGTCGTCGACGACGACCTGGATCCCGGCCGCCCGCAACGGCGCCAGGTGGGCGTTGAGCTCGTCGTAGTCGCCGACCGGGGTGTGCTCGGTGAGCTCCACCCCGATCCGGCGGCCGGCGTGCGGCAGCAGCAGGTCACGAGCGGCCGACGTGCTCACCGCCTCGGGCGACAGGTTGATCCCGAGCCACATCGCGGCGGGCAGGCCGTCACGCAGGCGCAGGGCGTGTTCGAGGGCGAGCAGCTCGAGATCGATGCTGAGCCCGCAGACGGCGGCCGCGGCGAACGCCCGGTCCGGGGTGGCGAAGGCCGCCGGCTCGAAACGGGACAGCGCCTCGAACGCGACCGTGGCCCCGTCGGCCAGGCGGACGACCGGTTGCACCACGGTCCGCACGGCGCTCGTGCGCAGGATGTCGCGGACGACGGCCTCGGCCCGCCGGGTCTCCCGGCTCGCGAGGGTGGCGGCGCTGCCCAGGTGGTCGCCGATCAGGTCGGCGAGCATGCTCATGTAGCGGGCCGCGGGGATGTCGAGATCCGGGTCGGCGCTGCGGCTGAGGCAGCACAGCATGCCTGCCACGTTGCCGTCGGCGTCACGCCAGGGCGCGCCGACGTAGGAGCCGATGTTGAGCTCCCGGGTCACGTCGAGCTCGCGGGTGACCGGGTGCCGGCGCGCATCGGTGATGGTGGCCGGAAGTGTGCCGGCGACGACCCGCGCGCAGAAGGAGCCGGCCAGTTCGGTGCCCTCCCCGACGGTGACGTTCATGCCGGTCGTCAGGCCGGTGGCCGCCGTGATCACCTGCTGTCCCCCGGAGAACCGCGACAGCCAGGCCACCTCCATGCCGAGGTAGGCGCGGGCCAGGTCGAGCAGCCGTTCGATCTGCGGGTCACCGGAGCCGTCAGCACCCGCGGCCGGCGACCCGGCGGCACTCGTCGCCGTGGACATGGTCACGATCGTTGCCCTTCCTCCCACCGGCCGGCGGCCGGCCCTACCTGGCTCTGATCGGCCACCGCCATCCACTCTTGAGTTGTCCCGTCCGAGCGATCCCGCTGCTCAGCCCCCGCTCGGCAGAGCCGGCCAGGTGCTCCGGTCGGCGACGGTGGAGAGCGTCAGCTGGGTGGCCGGGCCGTGCGCCGGACGATACGTGGCGATGTCCTCGGGCGGCATGGGGCGGCCGTAGAAGTAGCCCTGGGCGTAGCGGTAGCCGAGCTCGTACAGCCGGGCGGCCTGCTCGGCGGTCTCGACGCCCTCGGCGACGGCGCGGAGCCGCATGCCGTCACAGATGCTGATCAGGGCGGCCACCACCACCGCCTGCGGGCCGTCGGCGGTCACGTCGTCGACGAACGACTTGTCGACCTTCAGGACGTCGGCCGGGCACGTACGCAGCAGTCCCAGCGAGGAATGGCCGGTGCCGAAGTCGTCGAGCGCGATCTTGACGCCCAGGGCGGCGATGGACTTCAGCTCGTCGAGCGCCGTGCCGCCGTCGAACACAGCGGTCTCGGTGACCTCGACGGTGAGGACGTGCGGCGGCAGACCCGTACGCCGGAGCACGGCGGCGACCTCACCGGCGAACCCGGCTTCGCGCAGCTGCCGTGCGGAGACGTTCACGCTGACCGAACCGGGTGCGGCGGCGCCCATCGTCTGCTGCCACCGGATGGCCTGCCGGCACGCCTGCTCGAGGATCCAGGCGCCCAGCGGCACGATCAGACCGGTGCGCTCGGCGGCGGGGATGAACACCGCGGGCCCGATCGGGCCGCGATCCGGGTGGGTCCAGCGCACCAGGGCCTCGACCGCGGCCAGCTCGCCGCCCGGCATCGCGACGATCGGCTGGTAGAGCAGGTGCAGCTGGTCGGTGTCGAGCGCGCTGCGCAGGTCGGCGGCGAGCCGGGACTGCTCGGCGGTGCGCTGGTCCATCCGGTCGTCGAAGACCACGTGCCGGCCCTTGCCCTGCCCCTTCGCCTCGTACATCGCGACGTCGGCCCGGCGGATCAACTCGCTCGCGGTGTCGCCGGCGCGGGCCTCGGCCAGCCCCACGCTCGCCTCGACGACCAACTCGTGAGCGGCGGCCGGCAGCGGCCGGCGCAGGCCGGCGGTAATCGCCGCGAGGGCGGCGCAGTGCCCGCCCCGCAGCAGGACGGCGTACTCGTCGCCGCCCAGCCGGGCCAGCACGGCGCCGGCCGGCAGCTGGACCGCGATCCGCTCGGCCACCGAGACGAGAAGCGCGTCACCCACGGCGTGCCCGAGGTCGTCGTTGATGGCCTTGAAGTCGTCCAGGTCGATCAGGGCGACGCTCACGCCGGCCGGCCCTTCGGTCAGCGCGGCGTCGATCTCGGCGATCAGCACGGTGCGGTTGGCCAGACCGGTGAGGCTGTCGTGGCCGGCCTGGTGGGTCAGTTCCCGCTGGCGGGCGTCGAGGTCGTCGAGCAGCCGGGCGTTGTCCCGCAGGGCGACGATCTGCCGGGCCGCGACCAGCAGCGTGACGGCGACCGCGCCGACCGCGACCCCCAGCAGGTCCGGCGCCCGGGTGACGGCGCCGGTCAGCAGCAGCGCGCCGGTGGCCAGCACCGCCGTGTACGGCAGAACGCTCGGCCGGCGCGACAGCGGCCGGGATGCGGGCCGGCCGGCCCGGGTGGCCCGCAGCTGACGGTCGGCCGCCAGACAGACCAGCAGGCTCGTGGTCGGCAGCAGCACGTGCCCGATGTTCAGGTAGGGGCGCTCGGCGAGCAGGGGCGCCATGGCGCCGCCGATGGCCCCGACGCCGCCGGTCAGCGTCAGGATGTAGAGGGCGCGACGGTCGATCGGGCCGGTGCCGGTGAAGGAGACCTTGACGAAGGCCAGCATGCCGATGACCGCGGCGGTGGCGACGACCACCACGGAGGCCGTGCCCGCGGCGCTGCCGTCGGTCCAGCTCTCCCAGCGCGGCAGAACCAGGTACCAGCCGAAGACCAGGACGGTGACGACCATCGTCGCGACATCCAGCCCGAAGCGCGTCCACTCCATGCCGGTCCGCTGCGCGCCGGGGATGCGCAACAGGCCCAGCAGCATCAGCAGCAGACCCGCGATGTAGAGCATCGCCGTGAGGCCGCCGATCTGCTGGCCGGGCTGGTCGCCGCTGAAGTAGTCGCGGGCCGCCGCGGCGGAGGCCAGGCCCAGGCCGATCATGCCCGCCGAGACGTACCGCCAGAAGGTCCGCCCGGCGGCCCCGGCGCGCCAGGACGTGACGGCGGCAATCGGGACGGCGAACAGGAGCAGCATCCAGCCGGCCCACTGGGGTGTCGGGCGGAGCAGGCCGATCAGGAACCACACCCAGGCGATCGCGTCCACGGCGATGGCCGCGGTGAGCGTGCGGGTCAGCCGCCACGGGGGAACCGCCGTCGGGCCGGGGCGCCCCGATTCGTCACCCCGCATGGCGGGCGCGGTCCTGCGCTGCCGGGCCCATGCCGTGCGCTCTCAGGCCGGCCCGGCTGAATCCCGTCCGGGCCGGCGACGGGCCGTCCTCGCGGGTGTACGGGACCGTGACCACGAAGACGGCGCCGCGCGGCTCGTTCGGCTGATAGGCGATCTCCAGACCGCTGGCCCCGGCCAGCTGCCGCACCAGATAGAGGCCGAGACCCGTGCCGCTCGTGCTGACGGCAACCCCGGTCTCGGCGCGGGCGAACCGGTCGAACAGGCGCGGCACGAACGACACCGGCACGCCCTCGCCGTGGTCCGCCACCCGGATCTCGACATGGTCGGGACGGTTGGCCACGGTCACCTCGATCGGAGGTTCCCCGTACTTGGTGGCGTTGCTCAGCAGGTTGCCGAGGATCAGTTCCAGAAGCTTGCGGTCGGCCTGCCCCCGCGTCTGATCCGGGGCGACGACCCGGACCGGTGTGCTCTCGCCGGCCTGGTGGGCGCTGACGACGCCGCGGACCAGGTGGCAGAGGTCGAGGCTGACGGGCCGGGCCCGCATGGCGCCCGCGTCGAGCCGGGCGAGCGTGAGGACGTCGTTGACCAGTTCGCTCGCCCGGTGCCCGGCCGAGGTGATGCGCCGGACGTCGCTGTGTTTGTCGCCCTCGGACGAATGGTCCCAGTCCTCGAGGAGCAGCTCGCCCAGCCCCACGATCTTGGTGAGCGGCTGCTGGACGTCGTGGCTGAGCATCGCGATGAAGTCGGCCAGGTGGGCGTTGGCCTCCTGGAGCTGCTGGGCGCGTTGCTCGAGTTCGGCCTCGCCGGCCAGCCGGGCCCGTTCCAGGGCGCGGCGCTCGGTCATGTCGACGATCTGGGTGGCGAAGTGCGTCGGTCGCCCGTCGACGTCGCGCAGCAGGGCGCTGGTGGTCGCGGTCTCGCGGATGTGCCCGTCGGCGTGCACGTACCGGACCTCTCGGCGGAAGCTGTCGGCGCGCTGTTCGAGGAAGGCGCGACCGTGGGCCCGGACCGCCTCGAGGTCGTCGGGGTGGATCATGTCGGTGTACCGGCGGCCGATCAGATCGGCCTCGGTGCGGCCGAACAGCCGGCAGGCCGCCGGGTTGACGCGGATGAACCGGCCGCGGACGTCGGTCAGCGTCATGCCGATGGCCGAGTCGTCGAAGATCTTGCGGAACCGTTGCTCGCTGCTGGTCAGATCCTCATGGCTGCGGCGGGCACGGGCGATCGCCACGACGACCAACAGCCCGACCGCGGCCGCGCCGATCAGCGCGGCCCGGCCGGCAAGGTCGTTGTCGGCCTGGGCCGCGTACAGCACGTTCTCGCTGACGGTGGCCGACAGCTTCCACGGCGTGCCGGCGATGGGTGTGGAGGAGTACCGCCACCACTGATCGCCGGCCCGGTAGCGACCGTGGTCGCTCCGCCCCACGGCCGCGGCGAGCGGCCCGTTCTCCTCGGCCAGCGTGGGAATGTCGGCGTCGAGCGGCCGGTTGGCGGCGACGATGCTGCCGGCCGAGTCGACCAGCTGAATCTGCGCCCCGGACAAGGACAGGGCGCTGGTCAGATAGGCCGAGAGCGGGCCGTCGCGCACAGTCACCGCCCCGGAGAACACCCGCCGCCCTGACAGGGAGTCGAACGGCACGGCGAACGCGACCACCGGCACGCCCCGGACCGCCGAACGCACGACTGGCGACACCGCCGGCCGGCCCTCGCGCAGCGCAATGCGGAGATGGGCGTACCGCGACGTCAGTTCCGTGCCGATCACCGCGGGGTCGGACGGGGTCACCTGCAACGCCCGCCCGCGATTGTCGATCAGCACGGCGGCCGGGTAGCCGAAACCCGCGACCGCCTGGCGGAACTGATCCGCCCCGACGGAAGCGCCGGTCAGGGAGGCGCGGGCCTGCACGCTCTCGCGCTCGATGAGGTCGGCGGTGTAGCTGGTGACGAAGTCCCGCATCAGCGACACGCGCAACTCGAAGCGCTGGGCCACCGCCTGGCGGCTTTCGCGCTGCTGCCACAGCAGCCCGGTCGTGGCGATCGCGGCCAGCAGCAGCCAGATCAGCAACGGCAACGTCGCGGATCGCCAATAGCCGAGCGCACTGCGAGCAGACCGCACACTCCCCCGATCGGCACCGGACGGGAAAGGGCTGAGCGGTTAGGCCCGACGGGTCTACGTGCGGGCCGGCAGGCGCACCTCGAAGCGGCAACCACCGACGACGTTGCGGGCGTGCACCTGCCCGCCGTGCGCCTCGACCAGGCCCCGGACGATCGCCAGGCCGAGCCCGCCCCCGCCGGCGGCCCCGGGGGTGCGGGCGCGGGTGCCGCGGAAGGCGACGTCGAACACGCGCGCGAGGTCCTCGTCGGGGATGCCGCCGCAGCTGTCCGACACCGAGAACCACACCGTGCGGCCGTCCCGCCCGGCGTCGATCCGGATGGTCCCCTGGGCCGGGGTGTACCGCACCGAGTTGGTGAGCAGATTGTCGAGGATCCGGTTGAGCTCGGCCGGGCCCGCGGTCACCACGGGCCACTCGCGCTGCCCGGCCACGACCCGGATCCCCCGGCGGCCGGCCAGTGGCGCGACCGCGGCCACGGCGTCGGACACCACGTCGGCCAGGGGCAGGTCGGCCGGGGCGAGGCGCAGCGCGCCGGCGTGGATCCGGGACAGCTCGAAGAGGTCGTCGACCAGGCCGCTCATCCGGTCGGTCTCGGCGCGGATCCGCTCGTGGTAGACGGCGACGGTGGCCCGGTCGGCCACGACGCCGTCCTGCAGGGCCTCGGTCATCGCCCGGAGCCCGGCGAGCGGCGTCCGCAGATCGTGCGAGACCCAGGCGACCAGATCCCGGCGGCCGGCCTCCATCCGCCGCTCCTGTTCCCGGGCCTGCGCCGCCCACATGGCCGCGGCGGCCAGCCGGCGCCCGAAGATCACCCCCACGGCCAGACTGACCAACGCCGAGGCGGCCACGGTGAGCAGCACGACCTGCATGTCGTGACGGGACAGGAACATGGCCCGCGCGACGGTGACCACGCCGGCCACGACCGCGGCCACGGTGATGGCCAGCAGCACGCACACATGCACAGCGACGGACCGCCCGCGCAGCATCCGCAGCGCGATCGCCCCGAAGAGGCCGACCACCCCGCCCGCGGCCAGCGAGTACAGGCCGATCAGCAGGATGTCACGCATGGCCGGCCCTCTCGTAGCGGTAGCCGACGCCCCACACGGTCAGCAGGCGCACGGGAGCGGCCGGGTCGGCCTCGATCTTCTCGCGCAGGCGGCGGACGTGGACCGTGACGGTCGACTGGTCGCCGAACTGCCAGCCCCACACCTGGTCGAGCAGTTGCGCCCGGGAGAAGGCCCGGCCCGGATGGCGCAGCAGGAACTCGAGCAGGTCGAACTCGCGCACTGTCAGCGCCAGCGGATGACCGCCGAGTTCCGCGGTCCGCCGTCCGGTGTCAGCCGTCAGGTCGCCGTCGCGCAGCAGCGCCGGGCCCGGCGGCGGCGCCGGTGCTGTCCGGCGCAGCACCGACCGCACCCGCAGCACCAGCTCGCGCGGACTGAACGGCTTGGTCACGTAGTCGTCCGCGCCCACCTCGAGACCGAGCACCCGGTCACTCTCCTCCCCCAGCGCCGTCAGCATGACGACAGGCAGGTCCGGCCGGTCACGCCGCAGCCGGCGGCACACCTCGAGCCCGTCGACACCGCCGAGCATCAGGTCGAGCACGACGAGGTCCGGGCACTCGGCGTCGACGGCGGCCAGCGCGGCGAGGCCGTCGGCGACCAGCCGCACCCGGCAGCCGTCCTGTTCGAGGTAGCGGCGGACGACATCGCTGACGGTCGGGTCGTCGTCGACCACGAGAACCAGGTGGGTCACGCTGGGAGGCTACCCAGCCGGGGGCGGCCGCCGCCGCCGGCGCCACCTTTCGATTCCCTTACGGCCCGCCACCGCGATCACGGCGATCGCGGCCAGGACCAGGCCCAGACCGGTGCCGTACGGCCGGGGCAGCACCGCCGGATTGCCGGCGTCCCGCCCGAAACCCCAGGCCAGGGGCACAACGGCGACCAGGAACACCGCCACCCCCACCAGGTTCAGCGCCGCGTCGCCGACCGCGCCGGCCACGGCGTACGCCATGACCAGCCGGTCGCACTTCAGCCCCTCCACGCAGGCGACCGGAAATCGCCGGGCTCCGGGATCCGCCTCAGACCGGGGCCAAGGTCGCGAACCATCGGTCCTCCTCCGTCCAGGTCGTCCGGATGAACAGTCCGGCCGTGCCGGCCAGGGGCGCGAGGTCGTCGGCGGCCACCTGGGCCCAGCGCATCGGAGCACCGCCGCCGCCGTCGCCGTCGCCGCCGTCGCCGTCGCCGTCGTGCAGGGTGGCCCGGCCGCTCCAGCTGCGGGTGCCGGGCGGCTCGAGCTCGACGTGCAGCCGGCCGTTCGGCGCGAGCAAGGTGCGGCACCGGCGCAACAGGGCGGCCGGGTCGCCGCCGATGCCGATGTTGCCGTCGGCCAGCAGCAGGTGCTCCCACCGCCCCTGCCCCGGCACCGGCGCGAAGGCGTCCCGGCACAGGGCGAGGGCGCCACGCAGGCGGGCGAGCCGGACGGCCGTCGGGCTGACATCGATGCCCAGGGCCGGTCGTCCGCGCTCCAGCAGCGCCCCGGCGAGCCGGCCCGGACCGCACCCGACATCCAGGGTCGCGCCGCGGCACCGGTCGAGCAGACCGCCGTCGCCGGGCCGGTGCGGGCGGCACCAGCTCGTGGCGTCGACCCGGTACTCGCGCCCGCTCGGGTCCCGCAGAACGAGCGTGCCGTCCGCGCCGGTGGCAGCCCGGGTCAGGACCCGGTCGTACAGGTCGAGGGCAGCCTGCTCCCCCGGCGGGCAGGCCAGATTCGTGGCGTTCACGACCCCGCCCCGGCGAGCGCGCCGAACCAGGAGAACGCGACGGCGCTCACGGCCCTCACGGCGGGCCGGAGACAAGGGACAGCGTTCACGACGGGGCTCCGGTGGTCGCGACAGGCAGGAAACGCGCGACGGCGTGCGGGAAGCGGCCGGCGGCGGGGCAGAGCGCGGCCACCTCGACCGCGTCGGCGGCGGTGTCGACGTCGCGCAGGGACGGCAGCACCGCGGGCCGGAGGCCGCGACCACGCAGAGCGGCGAGCGTCAGCGCCCCGGTGTCCGGCGTGGACATCGGCACCCCCGGCAGCACGCCGGCGTCGTCCGCGGCGTGCAGTCCGAGCGCCCACCACCCGCCGTCCCGGGCCGGGCCGAGCACCGCCCGGGCGCCGGCCAGCGCCTCGGCCGCCTGCCGCACCAGGCTCTCGGTCAGCTGCGGGGTATCCATCCCGATCAACAGCGCCGGCACGCCGGGCAGGCTGGTGTCGGCGAACGCGTGCGCCAGCCGCTCCCCCAGCCCGGCGCCGCGCTGCGGCACCGAGGACCACCCTCGCGGCACGGGAAAGGAGCCGTCCAGCACGAGCGTCCGCCGCACCAGCGGAACGCGACCGACGGTGGCCAGCGTGTCGGCCAGCGCGGCGTCGGCGATCGCTGCCGCCTCCTCCGGGGTGCACGGCGGGCAGAGCCGGGTCTTCACCCGTCCCGGCACCGGGGCCTTGGCCATCACGAGCACCTGGATCATCGGGCCAGCACCGCCCGCATGTCCTGGATCGCCCGCACGGTGCCCCGCACGGTGCCGGTCACCTTCGAGCGGGTCCCGGCGGCCCGGGGGCGGTAGGTGACGTCGAGCTCGCGGACCCGCCAGCCGGCCCCGGCCGCGGCGAGCAGCAGTTCGAGGGGGTAGCCGAAGCGGCGGTCCCGCAGGTCCAGGGCGAGCAGCGCGTCGTGCCGGGCCGCCCGCATCGGGGCGATGTCGTGCACGGGCAGGCCGGTGGCCCGGCGGACGCGGCGGGCGACGACCGCGTTGCCGGCGCGGGCGTGCACGGGCCAGGCCCGTATGCCGGTCGGCCGGCGGCGCCCGCACACCAGGTCGGCGTCGCCGTCGCGCACCGGGCCGGCCAGCCGGGGAAGCTCAGCCGGGTCGAACGAGCCGTCAGCGTCGAGCACGCACACCACGCCGTCGTCCGGGTCGGCGGCGAGGATCCCGGCGTGCACGGCGGCCCCGTAGCCCCGCTGGGGCACCTCGATCACCCGGGCCCCGTGCCGGCGGGCGACCTCGCGCGAGCCGTCGGTGGAGCCGTTGTCGGCCAGGATCGGCCGATAGCCGGCCGGCATCCGGTCCAGCAGCCACCCCAGGGCCGCGGCCTCGTTCAGGCAGGGCAACACCACATCGGTCATGAGCTGGAAGTTAGCCGCGATCCGGGCGGCTGGATCTTACGGAATGCGAACGCCGTGACCAGTCCTTACGAACCGCTGACGGATCCGTCGCCGGCAGTGCCGCGACCCCCGGACGGGCCCTACGGTCGCTGGCGTGACCCACATTCTCGTGACCGGCGGCGCCGGCTTCATCGGCTCGGCCGTCACCACAGCTCTGCTCGGCGCGGGCTACGACGTGTCCGTCCTGGACTCCTTTCACCCGGCCGCGCACAGCACACCGCCGAAGGTTCCCACCGGGGTCGCCCTGCTGCATCGGGCCGACCTGCGCGACCGGGCCGCCGTCCAGGGCGCGCTGCGGGGCGTGGACGCGGTGGTGCACCAGGCCGCCCTGGTGGGGCTCGGCGCTGGTCCCGACGACATGCCCGAGTACGTCGGCTGCAACGACCTCGGCACGGCGGTGCTGCTGACCGCGATGGCCGCGTCGGGAATCCGGCGGTTGGTGCTGGCCAGTTCCATGGTGGTCTACGGCGAGGGCGCGTACCGCTGCGGGCGGCACGGCTCCGTGCGGCCGGCGCCCCGGGATCCGGCCGACCTGACCGGGGGCCGGTTCGAGCCGCCCTGCCCACGGTGCGGCGACGCGCTGACCTCCGAGCTGGTGGACGAGGATTCGCCGGTGGACCCGCGCAGCGTGTACGCCGCGACCAAGGTGGCCCAGGAGCATCTGTGCGCGGTCTGGGCCCGTGAGCACGGCGCCGCGGTGGCCGCCCTGCGCTACCACAACGTGTACGGGCCGGGGATGCCCCGGGACACCCTGTACAGCGGGGTGGCGGCGCTCTTCCGGTCGGCCCTGGAACAGGGTCAGGCCCCGCAGGTGTACGAGGACGGCGGCCAGCTGAGGGACTTCGTCCACGTCGGCGACGTCGCGGCGGCCAACGTGGCGGCCCTAGACGCCGGGCCGGGTTTCCGGGCGTACAACGTCGCCTCCGGCCGTCCCACCACCGTGGGCGCGATGGCCGGCGCGCTCGCGGACGCCTTCGGCGGGCCCGCGCCCCAGGTGACCGGCCGCTTCCGTCTCGGCGACGTCCGCCACGTGGTGGCCGCCCCGGACCGCGCGGCGGCTGAACTCGGCTTCCGGGCAACGGTGGCCCCAGCCACCGGTCTGCGGGAGTTCGCGTCCGCGCCACTACGCGGCTGACATGCCCACCGCCGCCCGGCCGGACGAGCCCGCCCCTGCCCCTCTGACCAACGGCGCCACCGTCCGGCCGGACATGGGCGCCACCGCATGGTTCAACGTGCGCGCCGCCGCACGGCTCAAGGTGCGCACTGTAGCGCGGTTCGATCTGGGTGCCGTCCGGCGGCTGCGGCGCGGGCCCTCGTCGTCGGGTGACCGGTGGGCTCTGGGCGCGGTCGTCGCCCTGGTCGGTGCAGCGGTGCTGGCCGGTGCCCTGCTGGGCTGGGCCGGGCGACCGGTGCACGCCCCGGCCGCTCCCCTCTTCGGACACGTGATCCCGCACGTCGGGCTTGGCACCCCCGCCGCCGTGGCGCTCGCCCTGGCCGTGATCCGCTGGGGGCCCGGCCTGGCCGAGCGCCTGACCTGGCGGCGGATGCTGGCCGTCACCTGGGCCGCCTCGGTGGCCTGGACCTTCGCGCTCGCGCTGGTCGACGGCTGGCAGCGCGGCCTGGCCGGCCGGCTGACCACAGAATACGAGTACCTCGCCGAGGTCCCCGGCGTCACTGACACCGGGGCCATGCTGCGCGGGTTCGCCGACCGCATCGTCGAGGGCGGCCCCGATCCGTGGACCACCCATGTGGCCGGGCATCCCCCGGGCGCGCTGCTGGTGTTCGTCGGCCTCGACCGGCTGGGGCTGAGCGGCGGCGGATGGGCTGCGGTCGTCTGCATCCTGGCCGGAAGCCTGGCCACCGTGGCGATCGCGATCACGCTGCGGACGCTGGGCGAGGAACGGGCGGCACGGATCGCGGCGCCGTTCCTCGTGCTCTTCCCCGGCGCCGTCTGGATGGGCGCGTCGGCCGACGGGCTGTTCGCCGGGGCCGCGGCCGGCGCGTTCGCGCTGTTCGCCGTGGGCCTGTCCCGGCCGTCCCGAGTGGCGTCCGTGGCGGGTGGCGCCGGTCTGGCGGCCTGCGTCTATCTCTCGTACGGCCTGGTGCTGCTCGCCCTGCCCGCAGCCGCACTCATCGCCCTGAACCACAGGCGCCGGATCCGCACGGCGTCCGGCCCGACGATCGCGTCAGGCCCGTCGGGGCGGACGATCACATCAGCACCGTCCGGGCGGACGATCGCGTCAGCCCGATCCGATCTTGGCCGCAGCATTGTCTGGCCCGTTCTCGGGGCCGCCGTGGGCGCCGTCGCGGTGGTGGCGGTGATGACGTTGCTCGGCTTCCGGTGGTGGGAGGGTTACGACCTGGTGCGGGTGCGCTATTACCAGGGGTTGGCCAGCGCCCGCCCGTACGCCTACTGGGTCTGGGCGAATCTGGCCGCCCTGGCCCTGTGCGCCGGACCGGCCACGGCCGCGATCCTGCGCCGGGCTGCGGTCCGGATCCCCCGCTCCCCGGTGGCCGCGCTGGCTGTGGCGTGGGCGGCCGCCGCTCTGGCCGCCGACCTGTCCGGGCTGAGCAAGGCCGAGGTGGAGCGCATCTGGCTCCCGTTCGCCGTGTGGCTGCCGGCCGCGGCTGCCCTGCTGCCCCGCCCCGACCGCCGGTTCTGGCTGGTGGCGCAGGCCGGCACCGCGCTGCTGGTCAACCACCTCGTGCTGACCGCCTGGTGAGGGCGCCACCGGACCGCCGGCGCCAAGTTCCGGCACACCGGCAGCCACGCTGCCCCGACGCCGCCCGCCCCTAGCGAGCCGCCGGAGCAGACCACCGGGAAAGAGACGACCGGACTTGAGCGGACCCTGGCCGCCCTCGATCCGAGCCACCACGAACAAGGGCAGAGGCCGGCGACCCCCGTCGAGCCACCACGAACAAGGCCACAGCGACCAGGACCAGACGCGGGCCGCCCCCGATCCGAGCCACCACGGACACGGGCACAGCGACCAAAGGCAGACGCTGGCCGCCCCCGATCCGAGCCACCAGGAACGGGGGCGGCCAGCAGCGCGGGCCACGGCCGGCGCCGGCCGTCACGGGCGGCGGGGGATTCCGGCCGCCCGTGACCGGCCTCAGTAGCCGTAGATCAGCTTGTAGGCCACCTCGGGCAGGAACTGTCCCGCGCTGGACCCGGCGCCGACGCCGCAGTTGCCGTCGGACTCCCCCGGCGTCTTGAGCCAGAGCAGCATCTCGGCGCCGCCGCCGAGCTGAGTCGGCGTCCCGATCCGGCGGCCGGCCGGGTTGCACCAGGCGCCGTTGGAGCCGTTGCCGTTGCGGCTGGTGTCGATCACGAAGGGCTTGCTGTATCCGTAGTTGCGCAGGGCGGACGCGACCCGGTTGCCGTAGTTGGTGTTGTCGCCGGTGGGGAAGTAGTTCGACACGTTCAGCGCGAAGCCGCGGGCGTTGGCCGCGCCGGCCTGGTTGAGGCGCTGCGCCATCGTGGTGGCGTCGACCCAGCCCGGGTTGCCCGCGTCGAGGTACGCCCAGGTGTTGGGCGCCTTGGAACGGAACTGCCCGACGGCGCGCGAGAGCATGCCCACCCGGTCGTTGATCTGTGTCTGGTTCATGCAGCTGAAGTCGCCCAGCGAGTCGGGCTCGAGCACCACCACGGCGGGGCGGTTGCCGATGGACGAGGCGAAGGCGGCGATCCACGAGTCGTAGGCGGCGACGCTGCCGGCGCCCCCACCCGAGTGGCCACCACAGGCGTCACGGCCGGGGATGTTGTAGGCCACCAGGACGGGCAGCTTGTCGACCGCGTCCGCGGCCCCGACGTAGCTGCCTACCGCGCGGGAGATGTCGCCGCTCCAGTTGCCGAACCAACTGGCCATCGGCCGCTGCGCGATCTGACTGCGGATGGCGCCGGCCCGGCCGTCGTTGGGGTTGGCGGCCACCCACGCCGCCGGGCTGGACTGGGGGTTCACGTAGAACCCGCTGGTCTGGCTCACGGGGTCGGCGTGGGCGGCCGGGGCGCCGAGCAGGACGGCGGGTACCACCAGGGCCAGCGCGGCGGCGAACGTGCGGGGACGGAGCAGGCGTTTCATCGGCGGGTCTCCTCATGGGGGAAGGCGTGTGCGGTGGACGTCGGTGGCCGTCGACCGTCACGCTCGTACGAGATACTGGAAGCGCTCCCGGTTCTAGGTATCCATGCAGGTCGATATAAATGCTCGGCATCGCCGCAGAGAAAGTCAAGAGCGTGCATCAACTGCGGGAAATCCGGCGCGCGCCATCTCCGGGCATCTCCGGGACCGCTTCCAGTCTCGGGACAGCACGTCGCCGGTGGTCGATATCATCGTTGCGCGCCGGGTTGCCGGCGGACGGAAAGGACCCGGCAGCGAGATGGCAGCAGCGACACCGCGGCGGCAGCCCACTCTGGACGAGGTGGCCGAGCGGGCCGGCGTGTCCCGATCGGCCGCGTCGCGGGTCATCAACCAGGCCCCGCACGTCAGCCGGGCCACCCGCGAGGCCGTCGAGCGAGCCATCAAAGAGATGGGCTACCTGCCGAACCGCACGGCCCGCGCCCTGGCCACCCGGCAGACGGGCATCGTCGCCCTGGCCGTCTCCCACGACGATCCCGAACTGTTCGCCGACCCGTTCTACGCCCAGATCATCGTCGGGGTGTCCTCGGTGCTCGAGGACACCGACCTGCACCTGCTGCTGTGCCTGGCCAGCTCGGGCCGGGGCCGGTCGCGGCTCACGAATCTGCTGCGCACCCGCGGTGTCGACGGCATCATGCTCATGGCCATGAGCGAGGACGACCCGCTGAACCGCATCGTGGGCCAGGCCGGGCTCCCCGCGGTGTACGGCGGCCGGCCGTCCCATTTCGAGCCGCAGTGGTACGTCGACTCCGACAACCTCGGCGGGGCCCGGCTCGCCACCGAGCACCTCGTCGGCCTGGGCCGCACCCGCATCGCCACCATCCGCGGTGTGCTGGGCAGCGAGGCCGGCGACGCCCGCTACCGGGGCTACCGCGAGGCGATGGTCATGGCCGGCCTGACCCCGCACGGCGTGGTCGAGGGCGACTTCACCGAGGCCGGCGGCGCCGCGGCGATGAGAGTCCTGCTGGACAGCCACCCCGACCTCGACGCGGTGTTCACCGCCAGCGACAACATGGCGGCCGGGGCCCTGCGGGTGCTGACCGAGGCCGGCCGCTCGGTGCCGGGCGACGTGGCCGTGGTGGGCTTCGACAATCTGGGGATCGCCGAGCGGACCGACCCGCCCCTGACCACGGTCCACCAGTCGATCCAGGCCCTGGGCAAGGAGATGACCCGGATGCTGCTCGCCCTGATCGCCGGCCAGGACCGTACGTCCATCATCCTGCCGACCCGGCTGGTGCTGCGCGGCTCAGCCTGATTCCGCTTGCCGGCTCTACGGGCCGGTGGCCAGCTCCACCAGCCGGTCGGCCACCACGGCGGCGGCGCGCGGGTCGAACAGGATGGAGTAGTGGTTGACGCCGGGCACGTGCTCGACGGCGATCCGGGCCGGGTCGAGGCCGGCTGCGGCGAGGCGGCTCTCGTCGTACAGGCCCGGCTTCTCGTTCTGCAGCCCCCGCTCGGCCCACATCAGCCGGGCCGGTGCGGGCAAACGGTGTACGGCCTCCACCGTCACCCGGTCGATCAGCGTGTCGGTGGCGTCGGCGCGGACAGCCTCGATCGCACAGGACGAACGCAGGTGCGGGGGCGTGCCGGCCAGGTCGCGCCGGACGTAGGCCGCGACCGCCGGTGACCACCCGTCGCGCAGGGCCGGGTGCGCGCGGAAGAAGTCCAGGTAGGCCTGCTCGTCGGCGAACGTCATGTCCAGCCGCCGCATGGCCGGGCCGATGACTGCCAGCAGCACCTCGTTGATGTCGGCGGCCGGGGGCACGGTCAGCCCGACGCCGCCGTCGATCAGCAGCACGCCAGTGACGCGGCCGGGGTGGCCGGCGGCCGTCGCGGCAACCACGAAGCCGCCCATCGAGTGCCCGGCCAGCGCGACGCGCTGCAACCCGAGGTGGTCGGCCACGGCGATCAGGTCGGCGGCGTGCGCGGCCATGCCGTACGGGCCGGGCAACCCGCTGCTGCGGGCCCGCCCGCGCAGATCGGGGGCGACCAGCTCGACCCGGCCGGCGAGCGCCTCGGCGAGCGCCGCGAAGGACAGCGCGTTCGCGGTGATGCCGTGCGCGGCCAGCACCACCGGCCCGTCGCCGGGCCAGCGGCACACCCGCAGCCGGCCGCCGTCCACATCGACGTCGAACTCGTCCATCAGTGGGCCGTCCAGCCACCGTCGAGCGCGATCGAGGCGCCGGTGATCAGGTCGGCCGCGGGAGTGCAGAGGTACGCCACCAGCTCGGCCACCTCCGCCGGGGTGATCAGCCGCTTGATCGCCGTACGGTCGAGCATGATCTTCTCGATCACCTCGGACTCACCGATGCCGTGGGCCGCAGCCTGGTCGGCGATCTGCTTCTCGACCAGCGCGGTGCGCACGAAGGCCGGGTTGACGCAGTTGGACGTGACGCCACGACCGGCCCCCTCGAGCGCGACGGTCTTGGAGAGGCCCTCGAGACCGTGCTTGGCCGTCACATAGGCCGACTTGTACGGCGAGGCGATCAGGCCGTGCACCGACGAGATGTTGACGACCCGGCCCCAGCCCCGGTCGTACATGTGCGGCAGCACCCGGCGTACCAACCGGAACGGCGCCTCGACCATGACCCGTTGCAGGTAGGCGAAGCGCTCCGGCGGGAACTCGGGCAGCGGCGCCACGAACTGCAGCCCGGCGTTGTTGACCAGCACGTCGATGTCGGCCTCGAGGGTCTCGACAACCGAGGGATCGGACAGATCAGCCACCACGGCGCGGCCACCCACTGCGGCCGCCGCTGCCCCGGCTGCGTCACCGTCGACGTCCACGACCAGCACCTCGGCCCCGGCCGCGGCCAGCCGCGTGGCGCAGGCCAGCCCGATCCCGCCCCCGGCGCCGGTGACCAGAGCCTTCCGGCCGGTCAGGTCGAGCGCTACCACCCGCGTCGTCATGATCCGAATTTAGCTCCTGCGCCGGAATGGGAGCCCGCCGATGTGTCAGGATCAGCCGATGCAGACCCGTGACATGCGTGTGCAGGCCCGTGGCATCACCCAGAACGTGCTCGCCGGTGGTCCGGCCGACGGGACGCCGGTGCTGCTGGTGCACGGCAACTGCTCGTCCGCCGACTTCTGGGCGCCGCTGGTCCGGCGGCTGCCCGACGGCGTCCGCGTCGTCGCTCCGGACCTACGGGGCTACGGCCGCAGCGAGACCGCGCCGGTCGACGCGACCCGGGGTCTGCGCGACTTCGCCGACGACGTGGCCGCGCTGCTCGACAACCGTGACGTGTTCCCGCGGGAGGGCCCGGTCGTGCTGGTCGCGCACTCGATGGGCGCCGGCGTGGCGATGCACCTGCTGGCCGACCACCCGGGCCGGTTCTCGGCCGTGCTGCTGGCGGCGCCGGTGAGCCCGTACGGCTTCGGCGGCACCCGCGACCTCGACGGGAACCCGACCACGGCCGACTTCGCGGGCACCGGGGGCGGCGCCGCCAACCCGGACTTCGTCGCCCGCATCCAGGCCGGCGACCGCAGCGCCGACGCGCCGACCAGCCCGCTGTCGGTGCTGCGATCGGCGTACGTGGCCGACCCGGCGTCCCTCGGCGCGGACGAGGAGCTGCTGCTCGACACCGTGCTGAGCACCGCGATCGGCGACGACAACTACCCCGGCGACGCCAAGGCCGCGCCGAGCTGGCCCGGGATGGGGCCGGGCGACCGGGGCGTGCTCAACACCATGGCGCCCAACCACTTCAACGTGGCCGAGGCCCTCGTCGGCGCGGGCTCGAAGCCGCCGATCGTGTGGGTCCGCGGTGACCGGGACGCCATCGTCTCCGACACGTCCTTGTTCGACCTGGCCTATCTGGGCTCGATCGGCGCGGTGCCGGGCTGGCCCGGCGACGACGCCTGCCCGCCGCAGCCGATGGTCGGGCAGACCCGGGCGGTGCTGCAGCGGTACGCGGCGAACGGCGGCCGTTTCCGCGAGGTCGTCTACGAGAACTGCGGCCACTCGCCCCACATCGAGCGCCCGGCCGAGGTGACCGGCGAGCTGCTCCAGCTCATCAGCACGGGTTCTTTATAGATTGATGTAAATAGATGCGCCGCCGCACCTCCGGAAGCCGTGCGGCGGTGCACAATCCTGACGCACGGTGTCAGCAACACCTGAGCGTCAGGGGTGAGTCATGTCGGTGCGCTGGAGCACAATGGTGGCCACGGGAGCGGCCGCGGCCGTCACGGCCGGGGTGCTCGTGGTGGCGGGTGCGAGCCCGGCAGCCGCGGCCACCGTCTGCAACCGCTACTGCGACGGCCGCGACGCCGCCCTGGCCGGTGGCGACCGCACGCCGGTGAGCAGCACCCTGTACGGGCGCACCTTCGCCTTGCACGTCGACGACCCCAACTCGATGGGATGGGCCTCGCTGTCCGGCGGCCGGGCCGGTGACGAGGTGTGGCTGGACCGGTCGTTCGACGGCGGCCGCGGCTGGTCCTCCGGCAGCCGGCTGGGGGTCACCGCCGTGCCGTCCGGCGCCACCCTGACCCGCACCACGATGGTCAACGTCGACGACTGGGTGAACCGGGGCGTCGGCGCGCTGCGGGCGTGCGGCAAGGCCGGCGACCGGCCCGAGGTCGCCTGCACCGCGTGGGCCCGCAGCACGTGGAACGCGGCCGACCGCAGCCGGGCGGCGGCCACCGCGCTCATGATGCGCTACGACCAGAACACCGGCCTGTTCGACGGCAACGCCTGGTGGACCAGCGCCAACGCGCTGACCGCCCTGATCGGCAACATCCGCGTCTCGGGCATGGACAGCTACCGGTACGCGATCGCCACCACGTACGACAAGCAGATCACCAGCCGCCAGGGGCAGTTCCGCAACGAGTACCTGGACGACACGGGCTGGTGGGGGCTGGCCTGGGTGGCCGCCTACGACCTGACCGGCGACAGCCGTTACCTCAGCACGGCCCGCGCCGACGCCGACCACATGCACGCCTACTGGGACAACACCTGCGGCGGGGGCGTCTGGTGGAAGACCGACCGCAGCAGCAAGGTGGCCATCGCCAACAGCCTGTACATCCAGCTCAACGCCGAACTGGCGCAGCGCCTGGCCGGTGACGCCGTCTACCGCGACCGGGCCCGCACCGGCTGGTCCTGGTTCGCGGGCACCGGCATGCTGACCACGGCCAACATCGTGATCGACCGGATCAGCCTCGAGACCTGTCGTGGCGCCAGCGGGCCGCTCACCTACAACTCCGGCGTGCTGATGAACGCGCTGGTGCAGCTGAACCGGGCCACCGGCGACGCCGCCGCGCTCGCCACGGCCCGGCGCATCGGTGACGCCTCGACCACACACTCGGCCCTGAACAGCGGCGGCATCCTGCGGGAACCGGGCGAGGGCGAGAGCTGCCAGGGCGACCAGCCGTCGTGGAAGGGCGAGTACGCGCGCGGGCTGGGCGTTCTCAACGACGCGCTGGGCGGGGTGTACGACGGGTACCTGCAGCGACAGGCCACGTCGGCCTTCACCCACAACCGCAACAGCCTCGACGAGTACGGCATCCACTGGGCCGGCCCCTTCGTCCCCAGCGCCCACGCCTGCCAGCATTCCGCGCTGGACCTGCTGAACGCCGCCGCCTGAGGCGACCTCATCGCCGGTCCGGGCCGCTCCGCAGGCGTACGGCGATGGCGGGTTCGGTCCGGTCGATGAGAACCGCAGCCTGAGCCCGGGTGGTGGCGGCCGCCTCCTGATCGCCGCCGGCCTGCTGCGCGTCGCCCAGCGCGACGAGGGCCCGGGCCTCGTACACCAGGCTGCCGACCGACCTGAACTTGGCGGCGGCCTCCCCGAGGAGCCGGGCCGCCCCCGCATGGTCGTGCCCGGCGCCGGCCAGCTCGGCCGAGGCGCTCAGCACATGACCCTCGGCGAGCGCGTCACGGGCAGCTACCGCCCGCTCCCGGGCCGCCGCCAGCAACGAGGCCGCGGCCTCCGGCGCCTCCGGCCACAGCTCGGCCCGGACCTGCTCGACCAGGATGTGGGCCTCACCGGAGGCATCGCCGGTCGCGCGCGCCACAGCGAGGGCGTCCCGGAGCACGCCGGCGGCCGATTCGCGGTCACCGGCTTCCCGGTGGGCCTGACCGGTCCGGTACAGCACCTGGGCCAGCACCCTGGGCTTGTTGCTCGCCCGCGCGGCGTCGAGCGCCTCTGCCAGCAGCACCAGCGCGGTGCCTGCCTCCCCGTGCAGCAGCTGGATCGCGGCCAGAATCTGCAGGATGTACGCGGCCTCGCCGTCGTGGCCGAGCGCCCGCGCCATCTCCAGGGCCGACGAGAACAAGCGCACGGCCGTGGCGGTCCGTCCGTACCGGTACGCCACGAAGGCCTGCGCCCGCAGCGCGACGGCAACTCCCGGCTGATCGTCGAGCTGCCGGAAGAGGGTCTCGGCCCGCGTGAGGTCGCGCAGGGCGGCGTCCTGGTCGTGCACGTCGGCCACATCCATCCGCAGGCTGAACAGCATCACGGCCTCACCCCGCCGGTCGCCGGCCCGCCGGGCGGTCTCGAGCGCGACGGTCAGCACGGACCGGGCGTCGTCGCGGTAGGCGCGCAGGCTCAGGAACGGCTGGACAGCCTCGGCCAGGCCATGACACCGCTCGGACAGCCCCGCCCGCGACGCCTGGTGGACCGCGGCGACGATGCCCGTACGCTCCTGTTCCAGCCAGGCCGTCGGATCCGCGGTCACGGCCTCCAGCAGCACCGGCGGCGGCGACCAGGCCAGGGTGCGGCCCTGGTCGGACAACACCTCGCCCGCCATCTGCGGCCCGGTGGCGGCGCGGGTCAGCGCGAGCACGGCGTCCAGCATGCGGACCAGAGCGGCCTCGGCCTCGCCCGGCGACTCGTCGGCGGCCAGCCGCTGCCGGGCGAAACCCCGGACCAGGTCGTGGAAGCGGTACTGGGTGAGGAGGCCGTGACCGGGCAGGATCGGCTGGACGAGTTGCGCGTCGACCAGCTCGTCCAGCGTCTCCTGGGCCGAGTCGAGCGAGGCGCCGAGCAGGGCCGCCGCCGTCCAGCCGGAGTAGACGTGCGCGTCCAGGACAGCCAGCAGCCGGAACAACCGGCGGGCGGGCGCGCTGAGCGCGTCGTGGTTGAGGCTGATGCTGGCCCCGATCGCCATCCCACCGTGAACGAGCTCGTCCAGCCGGCGTTCCTCGTCCACCAGTCGCACAGCCATCTGCCGTACGGTCCAGTGCGGACGCAACGCCAGCCGGGCCCCGGCGATACGCAGCGCCAGAGGCAGGTACCCGCACTGTTCGGCCAGGGTGCGGGCGACGGCGGCCTCCTGACCGACCCGGTCGCCGCCGACCACCCGGCCCAGCAGCTCGAGCGACTGCTCCGGGGAGAACCGGCCCAGCTCGAGCACGGTGGCCGCGGCCAGCCCGGCCAACCGGCGCCGGCTGGTGACCAGGACCGCGCACGACGTGCTGCCCGGCAACAGCGGCAGCACGTCCTGCTCGCTGCCGACGTCGTCGAGCACGATCAGCACCCGGCGGTCGGCCAGCAGGCTGCGGAACAGCGCCGCCCGGTCGTCGACGGCGCCCGGGATGTCGCTGCCGTGCACACCGAGCATGCGCAGGAAGCGCTCGAGAATCGCCCCCGCGTCGACCGGGCGCGGACCGCCGGCGTGCAGCCCGGCGAAGAGCTGACCGTCGGGAAACCGGTCGGTCAAACCGTGCGCGGCGTGCACGGCGAGCGTCGTCTTGCCCATCCCGGCCCGGCCCGCGATCGCGACGATCGGGACGGCCAGCCGGCCGCCGGCGGGCTGCCCGCCCAAAGCGCGCCGGATCGCGGTCAGGTCGGCGTCGCGGCCGGTGAAGTCGGCGACGGTCGCCGGCAACGTCCTCGGGGCTCCCTTCGGGGGCGGGCCGGCGGGGGCATCCGCTGTCTGCCCGCGCAGCACATCCAGGTAGGCGGCGGTGAGGGCGGGCGACGGGTCGGCGCCCAGTTCGTCGGCCAGGATCCGCCGCGCGTCGGCGTAGGCGGCCAGCGCCTCGGCCGGACGTCCGGCCCGGGCCAGCGCGCTGACGAGCTGGGCGTGCAGCCGCTCGCGCAGTGGATGGGCGGCCACCAGCTCGAGCAGCTCGGGCACGAGTTGCCCGGCGTCACCGCACCGCAGATCGGCCTCGATGCGGTCCGCCAGCGCGGCCATCCGGAGCTCCTCCAACCGGACGGTGAGCGGCCCCGCGAACGACGCCGGACCGACATCGGCCAGGGCGGGCCCACGCCACAGACCCAGCGCCTCGCGGAGCACGGCCGCTGCCCGGGCACTCTCGCCGGAGTCCAGAGCGGCGCGTCCGGCCCGGGCCAGCCGCTCGAACCGGTGAACGTCGACGTCGTCGGGGTCGCCCGCGTAGCGGTAGCCGGCCGGGTCCGACGACACGGCGTCGCCGACGAGCCCGCGCAGCCGGGCCACCTGCGAGCGCAGGGCGTTGACGGCGCCGTCCGGCGGCTGGTCCCCGTACACGCCGTCGATGAGCCGCTCGACCGGGACGGCCTGACCGGCGTGGGCGAGCAGCAGGGCGAACAGCGCGCGCAGACGCGGGCCCCCGATCGGCACGATCCGGCCGTCGGCGGACCGCGCCAGGGCCGGACCCAGGATGCCGAACCTCACCGGAGCGCTGACTGTCACCGCTGCATTGTCGCGACCGGCCGGGCCCGTGCCCACCCCGTGCCCGGTTGGTGCTCGGCCCGTGCCGGACCGGCCGCATCGTGAGGACGGCTCCCCGAAATCGATCCTGAGGAGACGCACATGCGGCGTTCAGCCCGCCGGTTCGCCGCGCTCGGCCCGATCGTGGGCGCCGGCGCCCTGCTGCACCTGCTCGTTCCGCTCGCCGTGGCGGCGAAGGTCACCGGGGCCGAGGCCCTGCGGTCGCCGATCGTGTGGCTGTGCCTGCATCTGTTCGGCTGGGTCGCCATCGGCGCCGTCCTGCTCGGGCGCCGCCGGCACTCGGCCGGCCAGCTCCGCCTGAGCCAGGAGGCCGAGCAGCTCAACCGCAGCATCGCGCTGTATCGCGCCGCCATCGAGTGCCCCCTCGCGGGCCGCCCCGACGACGATCAGATCGGCGCGATCGTCGACCGGATCGACGACCTTCTCGTGGCCCTCCGCCCGCGCGACGGTTGAGTCATCAGCTGTGCGACGACTCGGCCGGAACCCGTGCGAACCGGACGGCCGGGCCGGCCGCCGTGCCGAGCTTTACGATTCGGCGGTGCCGTCGATGAGCTGGCCCTGCCGGTGCAGGTGGCGTTCCAGAGCGGCATGGTAATCCGCGGCGAATCGCGTGAGCTCTTCCATCTCCTGCAGGAGGTCGTTGCGCCTGGTCACCAGCTGGGCCGCCGCCTCGTCATGCTGGCGGTGGGCCTTCAGATCGATGTCGTCGGCCAGCCGCCGCGCTTCGTCCTGCGCGCGTTCGGCCTGCTCGCGCGCTTCGGCGAGCAACACGCGGGACTTCTCGTGAGCCTCGCGCAAGTAGTTGTCGGCTGTCCGCTGCGCCATTCCCAGCACCATTTCCGAGGGCGCCTCTTCGTCGACAACCGGCGGGGCGGCGGCGACGGATCGGTAGGCTTCGTCGAGCTGACGCCGCGCGAGCCGGGCCCGATGCTCGGCCTGTTCGTACCCGCGGTGCGCCCGGTCGAGAGCGGCGGTCACCGCGGACAACTCTTCGGCGACGGCTCGGCCGGACATGTCCGGCCGGCGGGGCGGCGGTGCGGCGTCGAGCCGGCCGCGCAGGGCGTCGTTCTCCTCCAGCAGCCTGATCATCTCACGGGTGACGTCGTCGAGAAGCGAGTCGACCTCTTCCTCGTCGTAGCCACGCCGGCCCAGCGACGACTTCCCGAACTCCCGGTTGTGAATGTCGGCTGGTGTCAGAGGCATGGTGCTCCCGAGGGTGCGGTGAGGGGCGTGCGAAACGCCGGAGCAAGGTCACTGTACGCGCTGTCCCGGTCGGCGGCACGAGGGCGGAGCGGCGCAACCGGCAGTAGTCGCCTACGGGGCGGAGCGTGTTTCAACCTTGGTCAACGGTGCGAGCTGCACGGTCCACGTCCGGGCGGTGCCGACGACCGCCATGGCCCGGCAGAGAAGGTCGCAGCCCAGCTGCGGACTTCCCTCGGCGAAGCCCCGGTTGATCAGATTGATGGCACGCGGGTGGTCGCCCGCGGCGAGCGCCTCCTCGAGCCCGGCGACCAGAACCGCGGCGAGCGCGGCGTTGAAGCTGGTGGCCGCCTTCTCGCGAAGGGTCTTGACGGGTTGGCGCGCCGTGGGCGCGGTGAGCGTGTTGTTCGAGATCATGCAGGTTCTCCTGTGGTGTCGGTGGTGCTCGGGCAGGACCACTCGTCCGCCGCCGCTACGTCGAAGTGGCTGACCGGTGACCGCGAATCGGGGGATTTGCCGACGGGACGCTGCTGCGCTGTTCAGCCTGGGCAGGCTCCGCAGGAGGGCCGACCCTCCACTCTACGCGGCCGACCGGCCGGTCAAAATAACGAGAGCGCGTCAGAGAAGGGCTCGCAGAATTCTGTGTTACGGTGGCACAGTTGCAGTTTTGATTTCCTTGGACGTTCTCGGCGCCTGATGGGTTATCTGAAACCCGTCCAGGCGCTTTTTCGTTTTCCGCGTCGGTTTCGACGCGGGGTGATCAAGGCGACGGCGTGCGGTTCCGCACCAAGCGGCACCCGACACCCCTGCTGGGAGCAGACTTGACTACAGGCACTGTGAAGTGGTTCAACGGCGACAAGGGCTTCGGCTTCATCAGCCAGGACGACGGCGGCGCCGACGTCTTCGCCCATTTCTCGGCGATCTCGGCCAGCGGATTCCGCAGCCTCGACGAGAACCAGCGAGTGGAGTTTGACATCACTCAGGGCGCCAAAGGCCCCCAGGCCTCGAATATCCGCGTAATCTGATCGATGCTTCACCGCGGCGGCCCGACTGGTTCAGCGGGCCGCCGTGCAGCAAATTCTCATTGTTCATTTTTCCTCAGGTTCGTTTTCGTGATGGCCGTGCCCACGGCCCGTGCCTTCTTAACGACGCGCCTTTCCAGGAAGGCACTGCCCGATAGTGACAGCCCCGTCACCGAACACCCCCGCCGCCCGGCCCGCATCGGTCCCCGGCGGGTTCAGCCACGATCGACAGTCGGCCGCCGCCGCGCCGCAGAGCGCCCCGGCTCACGATCACACCGCGACGTTCCTCGCACCGCCCTCGGCGGAGCGGAAGCCGCCCGCCACCCAGGCATCGGACCGCGACGACAGCACCATGCGGACGATGCGTCACCCCTTCGCCGTCGCGGCGCCCACGGAACCGCCTCGCACCAGGTAGGCCTCGCACGAAGTAGGCCTCGCACCAGGGTGGACGGCTCAGCCGCCGAGGTATCTGAGGACGGCCAGGACCCGCCGGTTGTCGTCGTCCGACGGGGGCAGGCCGAGCTTGGTGAAGATGTTGTTGATGTACTTGCTGACCACCTTCTCGGTGATGAACAGCCGGCCCGCGATGGCCGCGTTGGAACGACCCTCGGCGATGTGCTTGAGAACGTCCTGCTCCCGCGGGGTCAGGCCGGCGAGCCGTTCCCGGCGGCCCAGCAACTGGGTGACGACCTCGGGGTCGAGGGCCGTTCCGCCCGCGGCCACCTGCTGCACCGCCTGGACGAACTGCTCGACGTCGGAGACCCGTTCCTTGAGCAGGTAGCCCACTCCCCCGCCGCTGTCGGTCAGCAGTTCCCGGGCGTAGAGCGACTCGACGTGCTGCGAGAGCACCAGCACCGGAAGACCGGGAATCGCGGTACGGGCGGCGATGGCGGCCTTGAGCCCCTCGTCGGTGTGCGTGGGCGGCAGCCGCACGTCGATGATGGCCACGTCCGGGCGCTCGCGCAGCAGGGCCGGGAGCAGGGCGGGCCCGTTGTCGACGGCGGCGACGACCTCGAAGTCGAACGCCTCGAGCAGGCGGGTCAGCCCGTCGCGCAGCAATGTCAGATCTTCGGCGATGACAACGCGCACGGCACCTCCATGGTCACGACGGTCGGGCCGTCCGGCGGCGAAGAGATCGTCATCGTGCCATCGAAGGCGTTGAGGCGACGCGCGACACCGCGCAGACCCGTGCCGCGGGCAGCGTCGGCGCCGCCGACACCGTCGTCGCCGACATCGACCGCGAGCAGCCCCTCGACGTGACGGATGCGCACCCAGGCCGAGTGGGCCCGGCTGTGCCGGGCCATGTTGGTCAGAGCCTCGGCGACGGCGAAGTAGACGGCCGATTCGATCGGCGTCTCGAGCCGGCCCGGCAGCTGCGACGTCACCTCGATGGGCACCGGCATGTGCAGCGCGACCGCCTGGACGGCGCCCTCCAGGCCCCGCTCGGCGAGCACCGGCGGATGTATTCCCTGCACCAGGTGGCGCAGGTCGACGAGGGCGGCCGTGCTGGACGCGCGCGCCTCGGCCAGCAGCTTGAGCGCCGCGTCCGGATCGCGCCGGACGAGCCGTTCGGCCAGCCCGATCGTCATGCCGACCGAAACCATCCGGGCCTGGGCGCCGTCGTGCAGGTCGCGCTCGATGCGGAGCAGTTCGGCGCTCTGCGCGTCGATCGTGTCGCTTCGGGTGGTGGTCAGGTGGGCGACCCGCAGCCGCAGCTCGGCGGCCGAGGTCGGTGCGAGGAACAGCCGGGCGAACAGCACATCGACCCGGCGCAGCAGCGGGGCCACGACGAGCCCGCCCGCGATGACGATCAGCCCCTGCGGGAAGGCCAGCCAGGCCTCGGCCACGTTCGCGACCGGCCAGAACAAGCCGTACCCGAACCACACGTCGCCCAGGAACAGCCACAGCGGGATCAGGAGGACGCCGGCCAGACCATACGCCGGAATCGCCATCGTGATCAGGCCGAGCACCACACTGACCAGGGCGCCCGGCAGCAGCCAGGACATGTCACGCCAGGTCGCGGGGTCGGTGATGATCCATCGCACCCATCGGCGGCTACCCTGCTCGGCCCGGTCGGGCGAGGGCAGGTACGGCCGGCGGATGGGCACCCCGGCCAGCTCGCCGAGGCGCCGCTCGAGGTCGGCCCGCCACCGGACGACCACGGTGGTCACGTGGAGCAGGTCGGCGCCGAGCACGGGCATCGGGCTGAGGACCAGCCCGATCAACCACAGGGCGAGCACCGGCACGTTCAGCAACCCGAGACCGGTCGCGCACACGCCGAGCCCGATCGCACGAAGGCCGGTGCGCACACGAATCTGGAAGAGCATGACCCCATCATCCCGCGTCGCCGGTCAGCGGAGGACGGGCGGTGGCGACACCGCAGGAGTGCTGGCACCCCAATCAGAACTGGGGCCTGGCACTCCTGATCCGCCGCCCCGCGGCGACGACGATGGAGCGATGACGGCTTCCACACTCCGGCGTCCCCCCACCGCCGGCAGCGACTTCGCGGAACTCAACCGCCGGGTCAGCGCGCTCGACCTGATGCGGCGCCGCCCGGTCTACTACGTCCTGCGTCTGACGCTCGTCGGCCTGCTGGCCGCCGGCAGCTGGACCGCGTTCTTCCTCGTCGGCTCGTCCTGGTGGACGCTGGCGGTCGCGGCGGTGCTCGCCGTGGCGTTCGCCCAGCTGGCCCTGGTCGCGCACGATCTGGCCCACCGGCAGGTGTTCCGCACCAAGGGTCCCAGCGCGATCGCCGGCCGCGTCGCCGGCAACCTCGGTGTCGGCATGAGTTACGGCTGGTGGATGGAGAAGCACACCCGCCACCACAACAACCCGAACCACGACGACCTCGATCCGGACGTGGCGCCCGAGGTGCTGATCTGGGCCAGCGAGTCGGCGCTCGGCCGCCGCGGCCTGGCCGCTTTCGTGACCCGCCACCAGGCCGGCCTCTTCTTCCCGCTGCTGACCCTGCTCGGTCTCGACCTGAAGATCTCCAGCCTCAAGGCCATCCGAGCCGGCACCGTCAAACGCCCGGGCCTGGAGATCGGCCTGCTGATCGTCCACGCCGCGGCCTACTTCTCGGCGCTGTTCATCGTCCTCTCGCCGCTGCAGGCGCTGGCCTTCATGGTGGTTCACCAGGCGCTGTTCGGCGTCTATCTGGGCATGACCTTCGCGCCGAACCACAAGGGCATGCCGCACCCCACCGGCGACGAGGACTATCTGCGCAAGCAGGTCCTGACCTCCCGGAACGTCCGCGGCGGATGGTTCGTCGACGTCGCACTGGGCGGCCTCAACTACCAGATCGAGCACCACCTGTTCCCGGCCATGCCGAGCGTGAACCTGCGCAAGGCGCAGCCGATCGTCCAGCAGTACTGCGCCGAGATCGGCGTCCCGTACGAGCAGACCGGCCTCATCGAGTCGTACCGGCAGGCCCTTCGCCACCTGCACGAGGTCGGAGCGCCGCTGCGGGAGGCCCGGTCAAGCCGCTGACCCCCTGGGTCACCGAAATCGGATCATGCCGGTCGGTTCCCGGCCTCCGGCGCCGCACGGAGTCCGGACCGATCGGCATGGAAGTGGACCACCGCGAGGACGATGTCGTCCTCGGTGTTGTAGCCGAAGTGCTCGAGCAACAGATCGCAGATCTCTTCGGCGGTCCGGCTCTGCTGACCGCCGAGCAGCGCGGTGAGCTCGGCGATGCCCTCGTCGAGGGTGGTGCTCCGGCGCTCGACCAGGCCGTCGGTGTAGAGCACGACGGTCGTGCCGGGCTCGAGGGTGACGGCGTGATCGGTACGGGCGGGCGTGCCCCGCATGCCGAGCAGCGGTTCCGGGCGGGTCTGCAGGACCTCGACCACACCGTCGGCGCGCAGCAGCAGCGGTGTCGGATGCCCCGCGTTCGACCAGCGCATGGTGCACCGGCCCTGGCCGGCGTCCGTGGCGCTCTGGTCGAACTGGGCCAGGATCGCCGTGGCCAGCGCGTTCACCGCCAGACCGGACATGGCGGCGTCCAGCGAGCTGAGCACCCGCGACGGCGGCTGCTGCAGGGTGTACGCCACGCCCCGGGTCAGGTTGCGCACCTGCGCCATGGCCGCCGCCGAATGCCGGTCGTGACCGGAGACGTCGCCGACGACCACGGTCAGGCCGCCGTCCGTCAGCAGGAACGAGTCGTACCAGTCGCCACCGACCTGAGCCTGCTCGGCGGCCGGCTGGTAACGGACCGCGACTTGCAGACGCTCGTGCTGAACGGGCTCGGTCAGCAGGCTCCGCTGCAGTGCCTCGGACATCTCCCGCTCCAGCACCGCGCTGTGCCGCTCGTCCTGCCGGGCCCGGATGCGGCCCAGGCTCTGCTCCAGGGTCGCCGCGATGAGCGCCAGGAATTCCCGGTACGCGTCATCCACCTGCAGGTTCTCGCTGAACCGGACGACGAACGCGCCGTCCCGGGCTGCTCTCCCGGTGGCGAGCCGGACCGATACCGTACGGTCGTCGGACTCCGCCGGAGGCGACGGCGCGGTGACGCCGGGAATCCGGATGTCGACCGCGGCGAGATCCTCGGGTGCGGAGCGCAGCACCGAAAGGGCCCGGTCGACGAGGTCACGCGGGTCGTCCGCATCGACGACCCGACTGATCAGCCGGCTCAGCAGCGCGAGCCGGCGGTGCCCGATGACCTGCGCGGTGGTCTCCGCGACGATGTCCAGCACGCCCTCGACCGTTCCGTCGGCGCCGGCCACCGCCGAGTACGAGAACGTGAAGAACGACTCCTGCAACATGTGGTTGCGTTGCATGAGCAGCCGCAGATCCTCGATGAACACGGTGCCGCGGCCGGTGAAGACCGACTGCAACAGCGGCTCGATGTCGGCCCAGACCTCCGGGAACACCTCCCGCGCCGTCCGGCCCAGCGCAGCCGGATGCTTCTCGGCCAGAATCGGGATGTACGCCTCGTTGTACAGCAGCACGAACTCGGGACCCCAGAGCAGCGTCGCCCCGATCCGGGAACGCACGATCAGATCCACCGCGGCGACCAGAGCCGGGCTCCACGACTGCACCGGTCCGAGCGGGGTCGCCGCCCAGTCGACCTGCCGATAGGCCTCCCCCAGCACGCCGGCAGCCTCGAACGGATCAGTCACGCCACGAATCTAGCCGGTGGCCGGAACGCCCCGATCACGTCATACCGGCTTCCGCGCTTGGCCCCGCCGTGGGAGGGCACATCTGAGGGATGACCGAGGTGACCAAGTCCCGTCCGCCGCCGCACACCGTCGAGTTGCGGCGCTGGTCGCTCGTGTGCCCCGACGATCTGCGCTCGCTCCGGAGATCATTGGATCAGGTGCTCGCCGACCTGCGGCCGACTGGCGACGAGACGCGGGCGGAGGTCTCCGAACGCATGGCGCTGGTCGCCACCGAGCTCGCCACCAACGCTCTGCAGCACGGTCTTCCACCCACCACCGTCCGGCTCCTGCGCCACGACGACCGCTTGGTCCTCGACGTCGCCGACCACGACCCCCACCACGCCCCGGTGGACACCGCCGCCTCCCTGACCAACCAGCGGGGCCGCGGCCTGCCCATCGCCCGCGCCATGTCGCTGGACGTCGGCTGGTACCCGGCCGGCGACACCAAACACGTCTGGGCCTCGTTCGCCGTCGAAACCGAACCGTAGGCAACGGAACGGCCGGGTCAGACCGGTCCCAGCGCCGAGCGCAGCTCGCGGCGGCGGTTGATGCCGAGCTTGTGCAGACCCTGCTCAGATGCCATTCGACCGTGCGGGCGCCGAGGAACAGCTCCGCGCCGACCTCGCGGGTGGGCGGACCGGCGGAACAGATCACCGTGCCCGCCGCCCAGTCCGAAGGCTTCGACCACTTCACCTGGGCCCGCCGCGGCCCCCGCGCGATCATCGAGCCCGTCGAGACGTGGCTGAAACAGGCCTCAGGCCCCGTCGCTCAGGGCGGCGGCCAGCCGGCGGCGAGAGGTGATGGCCAGCTTCCGGAAGATCCGGGTCAGGTGGTATTCGACGGTGGAGGTGCTGAGGAACAGCCGGGCGGCGATCTCGCTGTTGGTCGCTCCGGCCGCCGCCAGGCCCGCGACCTGCCTCTCCTGCGGGGTCAGGCCGCTGTCGGAGCGCTCGCTGCGGGGGCTCGGCCGCTCGCCCGTGGCCAGCAGATCGGATCGCGCGCGGCCGGCGAAAGCCGCGGCGCCCATGCGCGTGAACATCTCGTGGGCAGTTCGCAGCTGGACCCGGGCGTCGGCCCGCCGCCGGCGCCGGCGCAACCACTCGCCGTACAGGAGGTGGCTGCGGGCCAGCTCGGTTCTGATCCGGGTACGTCCGAGCAGCTCGGTCGATTCGCGATACAGCGCCTCGGCCTGATCGTCGTCCGCCATCAGGGCCCGGCAGCGGGCCAGCAGGCCCAGCCCCCATGCGGTGCCGCTGACCGGGGCCCGTTCGTCCATCCGCGCGAGGGCCGCCTTCGCCGCCTCGTGGTCTCCGCTCCGCACGCCCGCCTCGACGATCTCGTGCAGCGACCGGGTGGCCGCGCCCGGCCGATCACCGTCGAAAGTGGATCGTACGTGGGCCAGCGCCTCGGGGTACCGGCCGAGGCCGAGCTCGAGGACGGCCAGCGCGTTCCGGGCCAGGTCGTCGAGGCCGCCCGCGCGGGCCGCCATCGCCCGCGTCTCGGCCGCCCGCCCGCTCCAGGCCAGGAGCTCGATACGCGGGGCGACACCGCTGTGGTGCTGCCCGACGACCGCGACGGCGGGGTCGCCGCGACGGTCGCGAAGGCCACCGGCGGCGATCCCCACGCCGTCGCCGAGCGGGCCGCGGGCGACTCCCTGACCGGGCGGTTCACCCGTCCCGAGGAGGTCGCCGACCTCGTGGTGTTCCTGGCCGGCGACCGGGCCGCCAACATCACCGGCGCCGACTTCGCGATCGACGGCGGCCTCGTCAGCACCCTCTGAAGGTTGTACGCCGAGGGGCCGGCGGCGGCCCCTCGGTCAGCCGGGCCAGGTCAGCATCGTCTGGTCGACGATCTCGTCGAGAGCGGCGCGGCCGACGCCGTTCGCGGCCTGCACCGAGATGCCGAAGGCGACCGTCATGACAAAACGGGCGAGGCGCTTCGGCTTCGTGCCGCGCGGCAGGTCACCGTCCCTGACGGCACGGCGGAAGCGCTGCTCGAGACGTGCGCCGGCCTCGTTGCGCCACTCGACGAGCACATCGTGCGCGGACCGGCATCCGTCGTTCGAGGGCAGTGCGCCCTGCACCGTCAGGCACCCGGCGAAGTCGCCGGGAGACGTGGAGGTGCGGACGGCTCCCCGAAGAATCGCCTCGGTGGCCGCGCGCGCGGTCGGCTCGGCCAGCGCGCTCTCGATGTAGCCGGCCGGGCCGTCGGAGTAGCGCTGCAAGGCCTTGCGAAACAGCTCCTCCTTGTTGCCGAAGGCCGCGTACATGCTGGTCTTGGTGATGCCCATGGCGGTGGTCAGGTCGGTCAGGCTCGCGCCCTCGTAACCCCGCTGCCAGAACACCCGCATGGCTCGTTCCAGCGCCTCGTCGGTGTCGAAGCCCCGAGGCCGGCCGATCACGGTGTTGCGGGCGCCACTCATCCCGTCACGGTACCGACCGGTCCGCGCACGTGACGGTCGCCTCAGCTGCACCACGGCCCGCCGGCCGGCTGCTAGGCTTCACCCCTTCCGTACCGGCCGGTACTTATTGCCCGCGGCCCGGCCCGCACCCCGGCCCGCACCCCGGATGCGCGGGAAGGAGGCGACGTGGCCTGGAGCACCAGCGAGCTGGCGAGGCTCGCCGGCACGACGGTGAACACGATCCGGCACTACCACCGGTCCGGCCTGCTCGAGGAGCCCGAACGTCGTCACAACGGCTACAAGCAGTACGGCACACCGGACCTCGTCCGCCTGCTGCGCATCCGGCGGCTCGTCGAACTGGGCGTGCCGTTGACCCGGATCAAAGCCCTGACCGCGGACGGGGACGGCTCCCCCGCAGCGCTGCGCCAGGTCGACACCGAGCACGCGGCCGCCATCGAACGTCTGGCCAAGGCCCGCGAGGACATCGCCACCATCCTGCGGGAACAGGCGCCGGCCGACTCGCCGCCGGGCTTCGAGTCCGTCGCGGCCCGCCTGTCCGAGGCCGATCGCTCGATCGTCCACGTGTACACGCAGGTCTACGACGAGAAGGCCCTGGCCGACCTGCAGCGCCTGCTGACCGAGGACCACTCCGCGGCCGACGACGACTTCGACTCCCTGCCGGCCGACGCCGACGAGGCGACCCGGCAGAACCTGGCCGAGAAGTTCGCGCCGCAGATCGCGAAGACTCTGCGCGACTATCCCTGGATGAACAACGACCCGATGGCCCACGTGCTGGAGGGCAAATCCGTCACCCGCGAGACGTTCGACGACGCGATGCGGGAGCTCCACAACGAGGCTCAGTTCGACGTGCTGGTCCGCGCGAAGAAGCTGGCCCGCGAGCTACTGGGCGCCCAGGACGAGTGACGCCCGCCCCGGCGCTTGTGCGAACGCCGGGGCGGGCGGGTGTGTGGTCGACGAGGGTCAGGCTCGCGCCTTCTCCCACATCATTGTGTACGCCTCCGCTCCGCCGAGCAGATGCCGGCGCAGCAGGGTCGCGTCCGGGCCGGCCTGGTTGATCAGGTCGGTGATCCAGTCCGCGTACAGACCGTACTGGGCCACGCCGTCGGTGTTGAGGTCGAACGTGCGGGAGCCGTAGACCTGCTTGGCCACCCGCGTCCCGTTGGTCGCGGTGAACGGATAGGTGAGCGGACGCGACCCGGCGTCCAGACGCGGCGCCGCCTGGGGACCCAGCCCGTTCACGTCGGTGCCCACGCCGTACCCGCTGATCTTCGAGCCGTTGGCCAGGCCCTTGTTGGCGCGCCACTCGTCGAGGAAGGTGGGCGTGTCCTGGCCGTCGCCGGTGGCCGAGAACGCATAGCCGGCGACGAAGCCACCCACCCCGAGCATCCGGTTGACCATCGACGGGTCGGACCAGCTGTGCACCGAGGCGACACCCGGGTACGACGCCTGCTCGGCCATGTCCAGCACGGCCGAGGCGGCCTTCACGCTCATGTGGTCGATATGAATGATCATGCCGCGGTCCATCATGCGCTCGACGAGATAGCGGCCGAGCTCGGTCAGGCCCCGGACGTTGCAGATCTTGCCGCTCGGGTACACCGGTAGGATCGCGCCGGCGGGCAGGCCGACCCCGAGTTGCAGCAGCCGGGCGAAGTCATCACTGACCAGGGGCTGCTCGTTGTCGGAGGGCCCGGTGCAGGACGTCGCCTGCCACCAGTGGCCGGTCGAGATCAGGTTGCCGACGTTGACCGCGGCGCCGGTGACCCCCTCGTCGAAGCGGGTGCCGCCGAACGCGTTGTCGAACTTGTGCACGGGATAGATGCCGCTGACGCCCATGCCCGCCAGCTCGTCGAGGCCGGCGTCGATCTGGGCCCGGGTGCACTGCGGCACGTCGTTGACCTCGCGGCAGCCGAAGATCTCGGAGTTCTCGACGCCGATGGTGACGGCCAGCTTGCCCTGGGCGGCGATCTGGCGCACCTGGGCCGGGGTGGTAGCCAGGCGGAACCAGCCCTTGCCGGGGCCGCCGTTCCGAGCGTCCACATAGTCCTGCATCTTGCGCAGATACGTGGCCTGGGCCCGGATCTGGTCCATCTCGTCGCAGGACGTGTGTTCCAGGGTCAGCCCGCAGATCACCCGGTTCGCGACCAGCAGCACGTTGAGCACCCGCTGCCCGGACTGCCAGGCACGTTCGAGGCTGCGGAAGTACGAGGCCTCGTGCAGCATCGTGTCGTGCTGCGGCCAGTCGCCGAAGGTGGGCCAGCCGTCCTCGGCCGAGTTGATCGGGTCGGTGCCGGCGATGATCGCCTCGAGCAGGGCACCCCAGCCGAGAGTGGCGTGCGAGGGACAGCCCTTGAGGGCCACCGGCGCGCCACCGGGCGCGTACGCGTCCCCGCAGTGCAGCGATCCGCCGAACGCCTCGGCCGCGGTGATGTGCGCGTGGGCGTCGATCCAGCCGACCATTTTGCCGTTGGCGTCCACGCCGGGGGCAGCGGTTCCGCTGACGCCGGTGGCGATGTCCGGGACGGCCGCGCACCCGTTCGCCGGCGCGAGCGCCACGGTGGAGCCGGCGTTGCCCGCGCCGAGCCCGCCCAGGTAGACGCCCAGCTGCTGGCCGGTCGCGGTGGACACGAAGCGGTAGCGGCCGTCGGCCACGCTGACCGTCCAGTCGGCGCGGTCGCCGTACGCGTCACCGGCCCACACCCACCCCAGGACGCTCTGGTAGGGCGGCTTGCCGGTGGAGTCCCGCAGCAGATAGCGGCCGAGCTGGGTGGCCTCGAACCGGAACGGCTCGGCACTCGACGCGGCGCCGGTGAAGCCGTAGCCGACCGAGGCGCGCTGGACGTATCCGCGCGGCGCCGACCCGTCGTAAACCTGGAGCGTCACGCATGCGCCCTCGAGGTCGTGGGCCGGGGCCCAGGCCGGAGCGGCGACGGCGGGCACGGGTAACCCTCCGACGAGCCCGAGCACCAGTAAGCCCGCGGCCAGCTTGCGCAGTCTCGCCATAGGAACCCCTTCGCTTGATCACCGTCCCGGCGAGTGTAAGAAAGGTCACACCTCATTCATAGATGTAAATGTGAAATTTTCTCTCAGACGTACGCTCGGCAGCCTGACTGTGACCCGCGTCGCGTACCTTTCCCCTGACGTCAACGTCAGGTTCTGGCGTGGGCGGCATGCAGATCTCCGGAGCAGTCGCCCTCGTCACCGGGCTAACCGCGGAGTGGACCGCCCACGTGAAGGCGTCCCTCGCCGGCGACCCCGCCGACTTCTACCGCTGAACGGCCGGCCCCGGCTCGAGAAACTCGACGCGCGTGGCCGTGAGCAGCGGGTTCTTCAGCTCATGGAACCGCCGGACGTGCTCGGCGTTCTCGTGCGCCTCGAAGGCGTCGCGGTCCCGGTACACCTCGTAGAAGACCCGGGCCAGCGGTTCCCCGTCGACCACCGAGGTCGCGTAGACCAGCGTGCCCGGCTCCCGCTCGCCGATCTGCCGCACGGCCGAGACCGTCAGTTCGTCGAAGCGGGCAGCGGCCGCCTCGTCCCGGCAGTCGAAGCGAACGACCAATGCGAACACGATGCCGCCCTCCGGCTTCTCCCGACCTACGACATGGTCAGCGTAGGCGGTACCGGTGGACGCGGGCTCGGAGTGCGGCAATACCGAGAGCTCGGCGACACCGGCCGGGTGGCGGACGCCAACGGCCGTCGATGTGCTTTCGGGCAAGCGAGCCAGTAATAATTTTCTCTAGTGGTTCTCCAGATGTAAATAATTCGCGCACTTTCATTGACTGCCATCAACGGGCGCGGCGATGCTGAGCTCACTCCCCACCCCGAGGAGTCCCCTTCCCCCAAGGAGTCTGCTCTCGATGGCACCTGCCCTGATCAGCCGTACGATCCGCGCCGCCACCGCCGTCCTCGTCGCCGCCGGGCTCACCACAGCCGGCGTGGCCGCGGCCCTGCCCGCCAACGCCGCGGTGACCTGTGGCGTGCTGTTCGACGATTTCGCGTACAGCTCCGCCTCCGACCCGGCACTCGGCCAGCGCGGCTGGCACCTGCGCACCAACGCGGGCGGCCCCGGCGTTCCCGGCGCCACCTGGTCGGCCGGCAACGTCTCGTTCCCCGTCGTCGACGGCCAGACGGTGGCCCGCCTCCAGGCCACCACGAACGGCACGGCCGGTGGCACGACGCACGCCGAGATGTCGCTGCCGGACCGGCGATTCTTCGAGGGCACCTACTTCGCCCGGATCAAGTTCGCCGACACGCCCGTCTCCGGCGCCGACGGCGACATCGTCAACCAGACCTTCTACACGATCTCCCCGCTGCGCTACGCGTTCGACCCGATCTACAGCGAGCTCGACTTCAGCGAGTACCTGCCCAACGGCGGCTGGGGCGAGAGCGGGCCGACCAACTTCCAGACCACCTGGTACACGTACCAGGCCGACCCGTGGGTGCAGGACCGCCAGTACAGCAAGCAGAACCGCAGCATCGCCGGCTGGCGCGACGTCATGGCGACCGTGGCCAACGGCGAGATCCGCTACTACATCGACGGCCAGCTCGTCGGCGCCCACGGCGGCAAGTTCTATCCCCGGCAGAACATGTCGATCGACTTCAACCAGTGGTTCATCGATCTGACCGGGCACACCGGCAGCGGCACCAGCGTCTGGCACGAGAACATCGACTACGTCTTCCACGCCAAGAAGCAGGTGCTCACGCCGGCCGAGGCGACCGCCCGGGTCGGCGCTCTCCGCTCGGCCGGCACGCGGCACACCGACAACGTGACCGCCGACAACACCTGCACACCGGGCTCGACGGACAACCCTCCGGCCACCACGAGCCGGATCGTCAGCAACTGGAACAACAAGTGCTTCGACGTGCCGAACTGGAACTTCGCCGACCGCCAGCGCGTCCACGTGTGGGACTGCACCGACGGCACCAACCAGAAGTGGCAGTTCGTCAACGGCGCCGTGCGCACCGAGAACAACAAGTGCCTGGACGTCGCCGACGCCGCCACCCACGACGGCGCCGCCGTCCAGATCTACACCTGCAACGGCACCGCCGCGCAGCAGTTCGTGCTGAGCGCCGCCGGCGATCTGGTCAACCCGCAGGCGAACAAGTGCGTCGACATCGCTGAGTGGAAGCCGGACAACGGCGCGCTCCTGCACCTGTGGACCTGCGTCGGCGGCGCCAACCAGAAGTGGCGCCGCGGCTGACCCGTCAGCAACCGAGCCGATCCGCGGATCGGACACTCCGGCGTGGAGCCGTCCTGGTCGGGCCGCCAGCTGATCTCGACGGTCTCCACGACCGGAACGCCGACGGACATCGTCACCGCGATCCGTTGTGGAGGCACCGAATTCGGGTTCGCCACACGGCCGCTCCACAGGACCCCTGAGGTTCCCCTTCAGGTTTACCTGCGCCCCCGGTCGGCGGCTGCTGGAGGTCTTCACAGGCGGTAACTGTCCGCTGCGGTGTATTGGGCAAATTCGCGGTACGTGGTCTCCACTGAGGGATCTGGCGCCCGCCAGTGTTCACTTCCGGTACCGGACAGGTCATGATGAGGCATAGCGCACTTCGATGCGTATCGGCGTTCCGGGTCGACGACGGAAGGAAGATAGGTGGCGCAGGGTTCGATCAAGAAAAATCCTGCCACCGCGCTGAGCGATGCGCTGATAACCACGCTCACTGATATGCCGTTCCTGAATCTCAAAGCAGATCGACGGCTTCTGCTCCAGTTGATCCGAAACAATCTCGACGATTTTCCGGACATTCGCGACAATGATGTCATCCGATCTCATTTCATCGAAATTGTCATGGCTTGCCATCGGCATCCCCGCGGATTTCGAGCTCTGACCGGCGCCCTCGCCACCATGTCCCCGAACCATCCGGGCAGCAAGCGGGTAATCGACCTGGTGGAAGGCGCTTCGATTCAAGGCCTTGTCCCGGATCCGGAAATCCGGCGCATGCATGATGCACTGCAGCGCGCCGAGGCCGAGATCGAACCCTCCGTCCCGATCTGGTGGTGGAACAGCCTGACTCAGGCCTCGATCGACCTACCGGAGGGCGTGGCCACCCTTCCCGAGGCCTTCGATCACCTCTGCGCCCGACACGCGCGAGAGGGCGAACCAGCTGCCTTACGCCTGATGCAGCACGTCGCTCGACTGGCCGACGGTCAGCTCAGGGCAGAACTCGATCAGTGGACTCGAATTTTGGCCGATCGGCTAGAGGTGGACGACACATCACTGGCTGCGACAGCCTTCTCGGCCGGCGCACATCCGTCAGCCGACCACGCGAGCCCGACTGACCTGAGAGAACATCCACCGGATCGGCCTACCGAGCATGCGAGCGATACCGACCCGACGGCTGCTATCATCCCCGCGAACGATCATAATTCGGGCGATTTTAGGGCGAATGGGATGATAAGGGCGGAACACAATTTTTCTCCCGAGGAGAGAACGCACCTAGTTGATAGTGACGCGAGTCCCCAAGGAGAAGTGATGCCCTCCGTCGCCCCGACGCAGACACCGGCACCACTCCCCAGAGTTTGGGGCGACATTCCGCAGCGAAATTGGAATTTCACGGGAAGAGATTCTCTTCTCGAGGAATTGCACGAAAAGCTGTCCCGCACCCAGCAGACCGCCGTTCTTCCCCAGGCCTTGCATGGGATGGGCGGGGTCGGGAAATCCCAGGTGGCCATTGAATATGTTCATCGCCATAGCGCTGAATATGACTTGATCTGGTGGATTCCGGCTGAGCAGGAGAGCCAGATCCTGACTTCACTCACCCAATTGGCGCTACGATTGGGACTCGACGTCAGCCCCGAGGCTAATACCGCTGTTCCCGCGGTCCGGGAAGCGTTGAGCACCGGCACGACCGGGTACCTCAACTGGCTCCTCATCTTTGACAACGCCGAGGCGCCGCAAGAAGTTATCAAGCATTTCCCGACCGGCGGCGCCGGTAAGATTCTCGTTACGTCCAGGGATCTCGACTGGTCCCGGGTGACCCGTTCGATCGACGTTGACGTGTTCACCCGCGACGAGAGCAAGACCTTCTTGCTCGGCCGCAATCCCGACCTCACCGATGGTGCGGCGGACCAGCTGGCCGAGGCGCTCGGTGACCTGCCGTTGGCCATTGAGCAGGCAGCCGCTTGGCGCGCGGCTACCGGCATGCCGGTAGCCGACTACCTCGAACTGCTGGAGCAGAAGCGAATCGAGATCCTCGAGGCCTCACCGTCTCCGGACTATCCAGATTCGGTGGCGGCCGCGTTCCGGCTGTCGCTCGAGAAACTCAAGGCGGTGAATCCTGCGGCCCTTCAGATGCTACAGGTCTGCTCGTTTTTCGCTCCCGAGCCGATCGCACGCGAGTTTTTCGCGGGATCGCCGGTCGCGCAGATCACCGATGAACTCGACGCGATGCTCAGCGACAGTTTCCGGCTCAGCCGCGCCATCCGGGACATCAACCGGTACGCCTTGGCGAAGATCGACCATCAGCGCAACACTTTGCAGATCCATCGTCTCGTACAGGCCGTGCTGGTCGGCCGAATGACGAACGACGAACGAGTCGTGATGCGTAGAGGTGCGCACACCCTGCTGGCCAACAACAGGCCGAACAACCCGGGCCGGCGTGCCGACTGGCGGCTCTATCAAGCATTGCAGCCGCACGTCGCGGTGTCGCGCGCGGTGGAGTCCGCCGATCCTCGAGTGCAGCAGTTGGTCAAAGGCGTCGTCCAATTCCTCTATTACTGGGGTGACCACGCGGGCAGTGAGGCGCTGGCCGCGGAGGCATTGGAGTGGTGGCGCAAGACCAGCGGCCCGGCCACTCAGCTGACGCTGGAGATGGCGAGCTGGCTCGCCTACATGCGATGGAAGAACGGGAAGTTCGCCGCGGCACGTGAACTCAACGGGCAGGCTCTGGCCCTCTACCGGGAACACTTCGGCGACCGCGACGAGGGCACCCTCAACGCGATGTACGCGGTCACGATCGACCTACGGACCAGCGGGGACTTCGCCCGCGCCCAGGAGCTGGACGAGCAGACGCTCGAAGCAGCTCGCAGCGAGTTCGGCGAGGACGATCCGGCAACGCTCAAGTTCGCGCACAGTCTCGGTGTGAGTCTGCGCCTCAACGGTCACTTCGAGCGCGCGCGCAAGCTGGACGAGGACACCCATCGACGGCGTGAAATCGTGCTGGGCAGCGATGACGCGGAGGCACTGAACACTCTGGCCGCCCTCCTCATCGATCTGCGGGAGACCGGGCTGTTCATGGAGACGCTGCCGCGTTTCGAAGCGTACTACCGGCGCGTGTTCGAGAGCTTCCATCAGGATGCGCCGGCCACCCTGCAGGCCGCCCGATACCTGGCCATCTCGCTGAGAAAGGCCGGCGATCACACACGAGCGCGGCGCTTGGCCAAGGACACACTCGACCGATACCAGCGAAGATACGGCGACGACTTCCCCGACACCATCGCGACTGCGGTGAACTACGCCATCGACCTACGCCAAGCCGGCGAGCTGCAGGCTGCCCAGACGCTGGCCACGGCAACCCTGGACCGGTATCAGCGGATGCTAGGTCCGCGGCACGCACATACGCTCAGCGCACGGACGAACCTCGCCATCGCCTACCGTCTCAGCGGCGAATCCGAGATCGCCCACCATCACAACCAGGAAGTGCTGGCCATCCTCGAGGAAACGCTCGGCCCGGATCACCCGGTCACTCTGACCTGCGCGACCAACCTGGCCAGCGACGTATACGCCTTGGGGCGGCATCAGGAGGCGTACGAACAAGACACCGACACTCTGGCCCGCTCGGAGCGGACACTGGGCCGGGATCATCCATCGACGCTCGCGGTTGGCGTCAATCTTGCCCTGGATCTGCGCTCTCTGGATCGCGCCGCGGAAGGCGATCGAATCCTGTCGGACACCCTGGTGCGGCTGAGGGCCAGGCTGGGCGAGCAGCACCCCGCAACGCTCAACGCACTCCGTAGCATCAGGGCTGACTGCGACATCGACCCCATGCCACTCTGAACATCGACCCTGATCGGGCCGGCCCGGCGGGCCGGCCCGATCAGTCGACACGCACGGGTGGCCCCGACCCGCCGAGATTCACGCGCGGACGGTCGACCTGGCGCAGAAGAGTCTTCACGGAATTCGCCAGCACGGACTCGTCGCATTGATACAACATCGCCAGGGAGAGCTTGGATAGATCAATCAGATCGGTCTCGACATCACCCGGAGAAAGATCCACTGAGTGATTCCCCCTTGCGTCCGAACGCCAAGTAGGCATCCATCAACGTCACCATCTCATACCGAAGCAGCGGAGGTTCGGCAGATTTACCCCTGTACTTCGTCATGATGGCATGCAACTCTGGCCGATGTGGCAGTTCCGCCGGTTGATGTTTTGCATGAATCCGGATCATTGCTGGAGGACCCGTCGCAGGTGACGATCGGCATCATCACCGCGATCAACATCGAGACGCTCGCGATCAGGCAAGTCATCGACGTCGTCCCGGCGCGTGTCTCCACTGACGACCGCCCGTACCATGTCGGCACCGCGCCGAGCAGCATCCCGTCGAGGCCGCACGGCGTCGTCGTCGCTCAGCAGACCTCAGACGGAACTCGGGACGCGGCGTGGCTCTGCGGCCGTCTGGCGCACACCTTCCCGAATCTACGGGCGATCGTCATGTGCGGGATCGCAGCCGGAGTGCCCTCAGCGGACCCGGACAACGGTGTGGCTCTCGGGGACATAGTCGTGGCGACCGAAATCGTCGATTACCGGCACAGCTATCGGGTCAACGGAGACGAACGCGTCCGGGCCACGGTCCGGCCGCCTGCCGCGCTGTGGATGAACGCGGATCACCTGGTTGCGGTGGACGAGCTGGATGGCCGGCCGCCGTGGTTGCCGACCCTCGACCGGGTGAGCCGGCAGGCTGGATTTCTCAGCCCGGGTGGGCCGGGCATTCCGAGGGTTCACAGAGGCCGGGTCGGAAGTGCGGACCTGTTGTTGCGCGACTCGACGCTGCGCGACAACCTGGCCCGTGAGCATCGCATTGTCGCCTTCGAGATGGAGGGCGCCGGGGTCGCGGTCGGTGCTCATCTGGGCGACCTTTCGTGGTTCATGGTTCGCGGCGTCGCCGATCACGGCGACGGCCACAAGAACGACGTCTGGCATCCGTACGCCGCGCTTGCGGCTGCGTGCTATCTGGGCTCGGTCCTCGGGTGTTGCGCGCCGCTCGGCCCGGGAACGCTGCCTGGCCGGACCGTCGCCGACGCGATGACGGCGATGACGGATGCTCTGGCCGGACTCCGGGTCATGCGTAACGACCGGTACACGGTGCTGGAGCAACTGCCCGACTGGATGCGTGAGCAGATCCGGGACAACGCCTTGGCCCGCCTGCACGTCGTCGAGACCATCACCGCATTGGAGCGTCTGCCCGGCGGACTCGACGCGCTTCTCACCGCTCTGCTTCGTGCGCTGGGAAGCAGGTCACGGGACTTCGTCGAGGTCGAGCGAGTCCTCCGCGACAACTGGAAAGAACGTTGACGGGGCGCTGCTGCTGAGCCAATGGGCCACGGCAACCGGATCGGCCACCTCGCCCCGCGCACGAAGCTCCGCGCATACCGCGTACACCCACTCCGGCCGGACCCGCAGTAGCCCGTCAGCGCTGGCCAGGCTCAGACCGGCCCAGATCCGCGGGTTGGCGGGATCGGCCGCCAAGGCCCGCCGGAAGCCCTCGTACGCCGATCCCTTATCGCCCGACAACAATGCCGCCTCCAGAGGGTCCACAACCGGTCCACCGGCGACGAGGGCGCGGGCCGCCGCCGGTTGGCTGAGGAACCAGCGACGAGGCATCGGATCGGCGACCACCACGGTTCGCAGGGGACTCGGCGTCATCGGCATTCCCGAACGCCAAGCAGCGGCCATCAGCTCGACCTGACGGCGGTCGGGGCGGACGTACCGCAGACGCCATTCCGTCCGGTGCGCCGCGCAAAGCACGTCCGCAGCCGTCGCCGCCACTGTGTCCACTTCTTCCGAACGCCAGTCGCGCACGCGGTTCCCAAGCTTGGCGACGATCTCACGGCCAACACCGGTCAGACCGTCCGATCGGGTCAAGGTGGTCAGCACCTCATGTACCTGGGACCACGAATATGCGAACTCGAAGTCGACGATCCGGCGATACGCTCCAGTCGACGAATAGCGCCGGACCCGCCAGAAGCCGGCTATGCCGAAGAACGCGTAGAGGCCCTGCAGGAGCCCGGAGATCGGACGCGGGTCGTCTCGCCAGGGGGCATGGTGGACAGGCTCGCCGTCGTATTTCGTCAAGGGCAGCAGGTGCAGCAGGCCACCCAGCTTGATGTGCTGGAATTCGTGGATCAACGACACGGCGAGGTCGACCTCATCCACAGGCGGTGACATCAGCACGCTCCCGAACGCTTCTCCGCTGGACGCGCTCCGTGTGACGCCCGCACCGTCCGAAGGCAGCGGCACCAGGCAAACCACGCCGTGGGCGATCGCTTGCGCCTCCTCCGGATAGTCCCGGCACAGGAGGCGCCAGGCGCCGTTGAGCAATCGGGCCCAGCGGTCCACCGACGCGGCGTCAAGCGGGTCGGGGGCGACCGGATCGGCAAGCTCCCGGTAAGGGTCGAGATCGTCGAGGGTCACCGAGAATGTGACGTCAGCGTCGCCAGTCAGCCGGCGGGACGGCAGCCATCCGGCAGCTTCGCGACCAGAGCCGGCGGGGATCGTGACCGCTCGATCACCCTGCCGCAAACGGATCTCTCCGCCGGCACACTCAGCCACGGCCAACGACGGGCCACTACTGTGCGCCACTCGTGCGAGGCCGAGGGTTGGCAGCATTACCATGCCGTCACGCACTGGCACCGATGTGCGCCAGGTCCGGCCCGACCGGGCGTTCGCGACCAAGGCAAGAGTATGCACGACCCCGGCATCGACCCAGAGATCCACACCGGACTGGGTTCGGCCCCGTTTGCGGCGCAGCGTGTACGCCGCCCAAGACCCGACCTGCGGATGCAGCAGAAGCGCCAGGCCCTCGTCGGGATCGGATTCATCCGCTGCGGCCCAGGCCGACCAAGCAAGAGCGGCGGGTGGCAGTGGTCCCATGTCGTCCGGGTCGGACAGGGCCCTCCGCACTGTGTCGAGCAGAAGCATGCGACGGCTTCGCTGACCTTTCCAAAGTGTCCGGATCGCCTCCGGACCGCCGGCCCCCGACATCAACTCGTCGAGCTGATCGGACGGAAAGCGATGATAGGAGAGGTCAATGCCATGACTGGCGTCGGATCCCACAGAGCGCCTCCCGGGCTGACGTTCCATGCTTACATGGACACCCTTCGTTGAATGTAGGGGATGCGTGAAGGCGTCACCCGACTTGGGCCACAGATCTGCCGCACAGTTGACGCAGTTCACCTTCCGACGCTGCGAGTCACCCGCCGCGCCCGGCTGCGCTCCGCGCTGTGTGCGCCCGGCTTCCCGCCTCGCCGTGACCGGAACGAGACGGATCGGGCCGGTCGGCGTTCCGGCCCGATCCATCGCTCCAGGGTGGGACTATCGGCGGTAGATGGTGAGGTCGGACATGTTGCGGTAGCTGATGCCCGCGAAGTCGATCGACTGGCCCGGGTTGGCGGCGCCGCCGGGCGCGGTGTCCTGCTCCCAGTTGGCGTGGTGGTAGTTCTGCTCGCCGATGACCTCGAAGAATTGCTGGAAGTTGATGTCACCCTCGCCCAGCGGCACCATCGTGTATCCGTTGACCTGGGCGGGGGCGCGGTCGCCGTCCTTGGCGTGGAACAGCGGGAACCGCTCGGTGCGGGGCGCGACGGTGAGGATCGGGTCGAACAGGTCCTCCCGGGCGTTTCCCCGGGCGTCCACATAGGTGTGGTGCTTGAACCGGGCCACGTACGCCCAGTAGATGTCCATCTCGAAGAACACGTACCGCTCGTCGGTCCGGCCGAAGAAATACTCGAGCTTGCGCTGCCCGCTCGACCGGGTGGGCTTGCCGTTCGCATCGAGCGGGCCGGCGTCGAGCAGGAACCCGTACGCGGCGTCGTGGTTGTGGGTGTAGAGCTTCATTCCCCGCTTGCGTGCCTTGCGCCCGAGCTCGTTCCACAGGTCGGCGGCCGCGTCCCAGTCGCTCCGGTAAGCGCTGCCGGTCGGGTCGCTGCCGGTGCCGATGTGCTTCATGCCCAGCGTCTCGGCGATGTCCAGCTGCTGGTCGAAGGTGGCCGCGTTGATCGAGGTGTGGGCGCCGTTGGCCACCAGCCCGTTGTCGTCCAGGATCTTGCGGATCTCGGCCGGCGTGATCTGCCGCCCCAGGATCGAGGTGTTCTGGTTGTACCCGGCGAACTCGATCTCCTTGTAGCCGATCTCGGCGAGCCGGGCGAGCACCCGCTCGAACCCGTACGGCACGCCGGAGTCGTCGGGCGCGGCGGAGATCCGGTCGCGGACGCTGTAGAGGATGATGCCGCGGTTGCGGGCCGGGATCAGCGGCTCGACACGGAGCCGGCCCGAGCCGTGACCGTGCGCGAGAGCCGGCGAGCCGGTGGCCAGCACGGGCAGTCCGGCGGCGCCGAGAGCGGCGGCCGCGCCGGCGGAGGCGGTGAGAACCTGGCGGCGGGAGACGGGCGATTTGAACATGCGAACTCCACGGAGGACGTCGTCGGAGAACCTGGAGGGTCCTTCAGTCACACCAGACCGACGCCGCCGATGCGTCGGTACGCAAGCTTTGTGTCACGCATATTTCAGATGTGAAACGACGCTAGCGCTCGCACAAGACAAAAGATAGTCCGACCAGGACCTAACTTTAGTCCGAGTGAACGAAAGTCTCCGGGGACATCGCGCGTAGCCCCGCGAGGCCCGCACACCCTGGTCGTCGTCGATGCCCCCACTCGCTAGCCGGGCCGCGACGGCTCGCGGGTCAGACGAAGAACGCGTTGATCGCGGCGACGACTGCGTCGGCGATGGTGCCGAACCGGCCCCGGCGGCGGTTGCGGCGACCGTGGCGGCCATGGCGGCCACGCACGTCGGAGGGGCGGACGAGGCGTTCGAGCTCGGCGGTCGGAGTCATGGCAATCAACCTATGAACGGTCACCGGGCCGCCGCGTGAGCCGCCGTACTCAAACGCCTTGAGCACGTTCTAGGGTTTCGGGGTGAGCTGGGAGCCGGTGCGTGACGCCTATTCGACCATGTCCGAGCAGTACATCGCCCTGTTCGACGGTGACTGGCAGGCCCACGAGGACGACACGGCGCTGATCCGGGGCCATCTGACCGGGCTGCACGGTCCGGTGCTCGACCTCGGCTGCGGTCCGGGGCACTGGACCGCCTACCTGCACGGGCTGGGCGCCGACGTAACCGGTGTCGACCTGGTTCCCGAGTTCCTCGACCACGCACGGGCCAACTTCCCCGGTCCGCGATTCCGGCTCGGCGCGATGACCGAGCTGGACGTCCCCGACCACTCGGTGTCCGGCATCCTCTCCTGGTACTCGACCATCCATCTGCCGCCGGCGGATCTGGACCGTACGCTCACCGGGTTCCGCCGGATGCTGGCCCCGGCGGGACGGCTGGTGATCGGCTTCTTCGACAGCGACGACGGGGTGGCCGCCTTCGACCACAAGGTCGTCACGGCGTACCGCTGGCCGGTGACCGAGTTCTCCGCCCGCCTGGCCCAGGCGGGTTTCACCGAACTCGAGCGCCGGCAACAGCAGTTCCCGGAGCGCCCGGACCGCAGATACGCGGCCATCGCCGCCCGGGCATCGGAGGCTGATCCGCCTGCCCTCAGCGGGACGCCGCGGTCACCGTCGTCGCCATGGTCAGCGGGAGCCGGCCGCACCGCTCGATGAACTCGTCCACCGGCCCGGCGACCGGGAGCCCGGACGTCCGGAGCGCTATCAGCTCTCGCGCGGCGCCGAGGTCGGGCACGTCGACGGCCATGAGGTGCGCGCCGTTGCGGACGGCCAGGTCCAGCTGCCGCTCCCGGCCGGTGACGAGCACGAGGCTGGTGGGAGAGCTCGGCACCAGCGACCTGATCCGCGCGGCGCCGGCGGCGTTGTCGAGGACGATGAGCATCCGCTTGGCGACCGTGAGGCTGCGATAGGCCCCCACCCGCGCGGCCTGCGTGCCGGGGATGTCGGGCCGGCGCAACCCCAGCCCGTACAGCAGTGAACGCACCGGGTCCGGGTCGTCGCGCAGGTCGAGGTAGAGCTGCCCGTCGGTGAAGTCGCCGGCGACGAGGTGGGCGAACCGCAGGGCCAGGACCGACTTGCCCACCCCGCCGGGCCCGCTCATCGCGATGATCAAGGGGCCGGCGCGCCCCGGCTCGCGCAGCCCCGCGGCCAACCGGCTCAGCGTCGCCAGCTCGCCCGTGCGGCCGGCGAACAACGGCAGGTCCGGTGGCAGCTGCGCCGGATGGACGGCCGGGGACGGCGTTGCCGTCGGGCCGCTGCGGGCCAGCACCCCGAAGTGGGCGTTCTGCAGGTCCGGCCCCGGATCGATGCCCAGCTCGCCGGCAAGTCGCTCCCGGATCGCGCGGTACACGGCCAGCGCCTCGGCCGGACGACCGGCGGCCGCGAGCATCGTCACCAGCGTTCCGTGGACGAGCTCGTTGAGCGGGTCGGTCTCGGCCGTACGCCGGACCGCGGCCAGCAGGCGCGCCGGCTGCCCGAGCCGGATCGCGAGCTGAGCGGCGGTGACGACGGCGTCGACGAACTCGTTGTGCAGCCTCAGGAACACGGTGCGGGCGGCCGTGGTGTCGGCCAGACCGGCGCCGGCGACGCCGCTACCGAGCCGCAGCGCCTCGGCGTACCGGTCGAGCGCCTCGTCGTGCTCGCCGTCGTGGCTGTGCGCCTGCGCCTCGGCGACGAGCTGCCGGAATCGGAGGAGGTCGAGGGTGTCGGGGCCGGCGACGAAGCGGTACCCATTCCCGTGCCGGGTCAGGTAGGCGCCGCGGGCCCGGGGCGGCAGGCCCGGCTCGAGCAGCCGGCGCAGCTGCCCGACGTACTTGTGAATGATGTTGAGCGCGCTCGGCGGCGCGTCGAGGTCCCACAGCATCTCGGTGAGCGCCTGGACGCCGATCGGCTGCCCCGCGCTGGCCAGCAGCAGCGCCAGAAGGCACTGCTGCTGGTGGGGCCCCGCGTCGACCTCGGCGTCGCCGTGCCAGACACGCAGCGGGCCCAGTACCTGAAGGCGGGTTGTCATGGCCCGACCGTAGGCACGAGCGGCCCGGTCAGACTGCGTCAAATGACGTAACCTGGCCGGGCGTCAGTCACCCACGTGTTCGGCCGCGGCCAGAATCGCCTCCACGGTCACGTCCGGGTGCGACACCATCGAGACGTGCGAGCCCGCCACCTCGAACGTCTTCGACCCGGCCCGCTCGGCCATCGAGCGCTGCGTGCCGGCCGGGATCACCAGGTCGTCGGTGCCGATGACGGCCCAGCTGGGCAGTGTGCGCCAGGCCGCCGCGGCCGAGGGCGCGGCGTTGGCGCTCAGGGTGATCGGGCGCTGGCCCGAGACGATCAGCCACCCCTCCGCCTCGGAGAGGTCCTGAGCGAAGAGCCGGAAGACGGTGTCCGGCTTGAGGAACGCTTCGGCGTCGCCCTCCGGGGCGCCCGGGTAGCCGGCGATGTCGAGGACCGTCGTCGGGTCGGGGACGTCCAGGGCCGAGCCGGATCCACCCAGGAGCTGGAAGATGCTCTCGCCCTCGGCGGGGATGAAAGCGTTGACGTAGACGAGCGCCCGCACGTCGCTCAGGCCGCCCGCGGCGTTGCTGATGACCACGCCGCCGTACGAGTGACCGACCAGCACGACCGGTCCGGACGTGCGCTGCGAGACGAACGACGACAGGTACTCGGCGTCGGAGGCCACACCCCGCAACGGGTTGGGCGGCGCCAGCACGGTGAATCCCTGGCCGCGCAGCTGTGACGCCACCGCGTTCCAGCTCGAGGCGTCGGCCCACGCTCCGTGTACGAGGACGATGGAAGGCTTGCCCACTGTGTGTCTCCTTGTCGACGACCGGTTGGGGTCACGACAGAGGTTGACCGGACCGACTGGAGAACCAGTGAACAGTCAGTGCACGGCCGGCCGGACCACGCACGAGGACGATGCGCTCGTCCGTGTCGGTGGTCCACGCCTGAGCGATCTCGGCGAGCGGCACGTCTCGGTCCCGCACGTCGACAGCGCCCCGCGTCACGGCGGCGGCGAGCCCCGGCAGTTCGGCGACGAAGTCGCGGGCGGGCACGGAGCCGATGCCGATGCCGACGATCTGCAGCCGGGCCGAGCGCAGCGCGATTCTCAGACGGAGCGCAGGTCGAGAACGTGACGCAGGAAGGACTGGGCGTTGCCGGTCGACCACGCCAGCACGCCGTTGCGATACCGGACGTCGCCGGCCTCCCGGCTGATCTGCACGGTCCGGTTGGTCGCGATGTCGTGGACCAGGAGCTCGTCGCGTCCCGACAGTTCCGATGCCGGAGTGACCTGGGCGAAGACCTCGAACCGGCCGAGCACCGCGACGTCGGTGATGACCGTGCGGGCCGTCTTCCGGGCGACCAGCCGGCGCTGCGTGCCGTCAGCCCGGACGACCTCGATCCTCGGATAGCCGTCGTCGTCCAGCGAGACGGCCCGGCACCAGACGGGGGTGCAGGCGGTCTCACTCAGGCGGGTCCGCGGCAGGGGCCGCTCCTCGCCGGTGACCAGGTTGCGCAGCCGGCCGGCGCCCGCGATGTCGGTCAGGCCGTCGACCATCCAGGGCCACGCCGTCAGGGCCCAGTCTCCGGGCACGGCGCGCTTCTGGACCGGACCCCCGGTCAACGCCACCGACCGGATCTCGGTGCCGCCGCCGGGCGCCGCGGCCACCCAGTTGACGCGGCCCGGTGAGATGACCAGGTCGTACTGGGTCTGATAGAAGCGGGCGTCGCCGATGTCGGCGGTCAGCCGCCGCGCCGGCCGCCCGGTGCGCAGGTCAGCGGTCCACAGCTGCTGCCCGGCGTCGGTGCTCTCGGCCCACACCAGGTCGTTGCCGGCGACGGTCAGGCTCAGGAAGGACGGATTCCGGCTCACCGGTAGGCGCCGCAGCTCGCGGAGGGAGTCGCCGGGGCCCCGGATCACCAGTCGCCGATGCCGGCGGTCGCGGGTCGGCGCCGACCCGACCGACGTCCGGATGTCCAGGAACAGGCCCGGGTCGAACGCTGTCCCGTCCGGCAGATCGGCCGGCAGTGTTCCCCTCTGCGCGTCCGGCCAGGCCTGCCCGGCAGTGGGAGGCGGCGGCGGTGGCGGTGCGGGCGACGGAGCCCAGATCAGTGCTCCGGACGCCGCCAGGGCCACGCCGAGCCCGGCGATCCGACCCCTGTGCGCCTTCACGTCGGGACCATCCCATCGCCGTCGGGGCTCTACTCACTGATGCAGCCCGATCAGGCTAGTCGAGGGCGCCCTCGGCGGGACGGCCGAGTGCGGTGGGGCCGGCGGCCGTAGAAGCTCAGGCCGCCGCCGAGCAGGTACCCGATGACGCCGACGGTGGAGGACGAGCCGTGCAGGGCGGTGAGCCCGTGCCGGACGTCGCCGCGAGCTGGAAGGGGGCGCCCGCCTCGGGGTACTCCGGGGTTCCGGGCGGATGGAACGGGGTGATGCCGGAGTCGCTTATGCCGTGATGACGACCTTGCCGTGCAGCTCGCCCGCGCCGGCCCGGGCGTGAACCGCCGGCAGGTCGGCCAGCGGGACGCGCTCGGCGACGTCGACGCGCAGCTCGCCCGAGTCGATCAGCGCCACCAGCCGCGACAGCTGGGCGGCGTCGCTGCGCACGAACAGGTCGATGCCGCGTACGCCACGCTGCTCGTCGGAGGGTGCGGGCATCCAGACCGTGGTGTTCACCACGACCCCGCCCGCCCGGACGAGGTTGACCAGACCGGCCAGCCGGGCCGGCTCGATCGGCGCCAGGTTGAGGACCACGTCGACCGAGGTGGTCGCGGCCGGCACTTCGGTGTCGGTGTAGTCGACGACCTCGTCGGCCCCGGCCGCCTTGGCCCGGTCGATGCTGCGCGGGCCGGCAGCGGCGATCACGTACGCGCCGGTCCGCTTGGCCAGTTGCACAGCGTAGTCGCCGACCGCCCCGCCCGCGCCGTTGACCAGCACGCGCTGCCCGGCGGTCAGCTTCGCGTGGTCGAACAGCGCCTGCCACGCGGTCAGGCCGACCACCGGCAGTGCGGCCGCGTCGGTCAGCGCGATGCTCGCCGGCGCTGCCGCCAGCACCTCGGCCGGGGCCACGACGTGCTCGGCGGCGGCGCCCGTACCCGCCATGGGCAGGAAGCCGATGACCTGGTCGCCGACCCGCAGGCCGGTCACACCGGTGCCCAGCGCCTCGACCGTGCCGGAGACGTCGATGCCGGGAGTGTGCGGCAGCGTCACCGGGATCGGGCCCTGCATGAATCCGGCGCGGATGTTGCCGTCGACCCCGTTGAACGACGTCGCGGCCACCCGGATCAGAACCTGCCCGGGGCCGGCGACGGGCTGCTCGACGTCCTCGTACCGCAGGACGCCCGGGTCGCCGTACTCGTGGAAACGCATGGCCTTCATGGGTGATCCCTCTTCCCGCTTGCGTCATGTGCTTCGTTTTCGAAGCACATGGAGACCGTAGCACGCTTCGAGTTCGAAGCAATAGTTGTCGGTGTGACTCCACCGGCAGCCCAGCCGGCGTCCGTGTTCGACTGATTCAGCGTGGCGCGAGGCGGGCCCCGGTTGAAGGCCGCACTCATCCGGGGACAAGTTGTCCGGGTCGAACCGCCGGCAGGGGTCAGCCGGCCCGCCCGCGTCCGGCGCGAGGCTTGGCCGACCGGGGCGGGTTGGCGCGCATGTGGTCGCGGACCCGGCCCAGCACGGCGCTGAGGACGGGGAGGTCCCGGCCCTTCATCGGCTCGAACAGCAGCTGCCGTACGCGGTCGACGTGCCCCGGCAGCACCCGGGCCACCAGTTCCCGGCCGGCGTCGGTGACGCTCACGATGACGCTGCGCTCGTCGTCCGGCGACGGCGCACGGGTGATCAGGCCGCGCTTGTCGAGCAGCCCGGCCTGATAGGTCAGCCCGCTGCGGCTGTAGACGACACCGTCGGCCAGATCGGTCATCCGCAGGCGGCCGTCGGGCGCGTCCACCAGCCGGGCCAGAATCTGGAACTGCACATAGCTGAGGTCACCGTCGGCCCGCAGGTGCTCGTCGACCGCGTACTGAAGAAGGCTGCCGACCTCCATCAGGGCGAAGTACGCACCGAGCTGCTCGGCGTTCAGGCCAGGGGTCGGGTCACTCACCAGGCAATTCTACTTGCTTCGAACTCAAAGCGTGCGCCGCCGCCACCGGCCGACCGGTTCGATCTTGCCGGCCGGCCGGCTGAACCTGGCGGCGGACGCGGGGATCCATCGACGTCGACCGGTAGCCTTCGCCGGACCCCCCACCCCGAAAGGTGCTCCTCGTCGTGCGCGCGTTGTTCGTGATCGTCGCCGCCGTGCTGGCCGGCTTTGTCATCAGTCCGCTGCTCCATGCCGACGCCGACTACACACCGGCGGCCGCCGCGCCGCCCTCCACACCGGACGGTGAGAGCTGGAGCGAGGAGCAACTCGCCAACGCGCGCACCATCATCAGGATCGGCAACGAGCGGCGGGTGCCGGCCGAGGGCCGGCTGATCGCGGTCGCCACCGCGCTGCAGGAGTCCAGCCTGCGCAACCTGAAGGGCGGCGACCGCGACTCCATCGGCCTGTTCCAGCAACGCCCCAGCCAGGGCTGGGGAACGCCCCGGCAACTGTCCGACCCGGCGTACCAGACCCACCGATTCTACGACAAGCTGCTCCGCACCCGGGGCTGGCAGGAGATGCGCTACACCGAAGCCGCCCAGGCCGTGCAGGTGTCGGCCTACCCCGAGGCGTACGCGAAACGGATACCCGCCGCCACCCGCATCATCGCCGAGCTGAGCGACCCGGCCCCGTGCTCGGCCGAGGCCCTGGCCCCGTAGATGACGGAACGGCCCGCATCGGGTGTAATCACGGGCATGCCGCACGCACCGTCGTTGACCGACCTGATCGGCCGCTATCTGCCACCGGCCACCGAGGCGTGCCCGACCTTCACCGAGAACTCCCTCTTCGAGCCGATCATCGACGGCGTCACCTACTTCACCGAGCTGGCCGGGCGGATGCGGGCGCTCGGTCCCGGCGACGCCGTCTACATCGCCGGCTACCAGGCCGACCCGCAGCTCGACCTCACCGGGCGCGCCCCCGGTGAGCCCGGCTACCGGCCGTTCACCGACGTGCTCGCCGAGAAGGCCGCGGGCGGCACCGACGTGCGGATCGTGCTCAGCGCGGCCGAGTTCTCCGGCGGCGTGCCGTGGCTGCCGGTCGGGCCGTTCCGGGCCAACACCCTGGCCGCGCGGGTGATCCGGGCGTGGAAGCCGTCGACCCGGGACGTCGCCACGCCGCCGTTGGAGGACCGGGTGCTGCTGGACTGGTCGGGCCCGGTGCTGGGCTCGAACCACCAGAAACTCGTGGTGTTCTGCCATGACGGCGTGCTCACCGCGTACGTCGGCGGCCTCGACCTCTCCCCCACCCGGTACGACCACTCGCCGCACCGACGCCTGAAGCTCGGCGCCCACCGCTGGGGCTGGCACGACGCGGCCGCGCGCCTGCACGGCCCGGCCGCCGCACGGGTCCGGGAGACGTTCCAGTTCCGCTGGCAGAACACCGCCGCCCTGCCGCCGCGACCCATCGCCAAGAACCTGCCACCGGAGTATTTCCACCTGCCCAGCGGCGGGCTCACCTGGCTCAACCCGCTGGATCCGCCGCGCGACCTGCCGCCCGTGCCCGAGCAGCCCGAGCATCCGGCGGAGGGGACCGCGGTGCAGGTCGTGCGCTCCTACCGGCCGTGGCGCCTCTACGGCCACCGCGGGCTGCGCCGTCTGCGCCGGGCCAACGTCGTCCGGGCCGGCATCCAAGAGATCTACCACTCGATGACCACCGCGATCGGCGCCGCCGAACGCTACATCTACCTCGAGGACCAGTACTTCCACGAGGCTCCCGGCGGCGACCCCCGGTTCCAGCTCTACGGCCGGCTACGCGCCGCCGCCCGCCGCGGCGTCAAGATCATCCTGATCGGATCCGGGCGGAAGGACCCGGCCGACGGCGGCGACAGCACCGTCCATCCGGTGATCACCCACGACCTGCGGTGGCGGGTGCTGGCCCGGCTGCCGAAGACCGCCCAGCGCAACGTGGTCATGTACCGCGTCGACAACCTGACCGTCCACACCAAGCTGATGCTCGTCGACGACGTGTTCGCCAGCATCGGCTCGGCCAACTTCTTCAGCCGCTCGATGGTCGGCACCGACAGCGAGATCACGTCCACCCTCGTCACCTCCGGGCCCCTGGTCCGCGACCTGCGCGCCAAGCTGTGGGCCGAGCACCTGCGCACGCCCCTGGCCGACCAGCTCAGCCCGGCCATGGCCGACCTCGACACCGCCCTGGGCATCTGGCGCCGCGAGTGGCTGCCGGACGGCCACCATCCGGACACCTGGCGCCGGCCCGGGCTGCCGGCCGGGTTCGCTCCGGCGGAATGGGCTCTGACCCCGGCTCGCTACTCCTCCGCCGTGTTGCGCCGGGAGACGCGCGGACGCCCGGGCTGACCACGCCCGATCAGTTCAGCGCCCGGTTCGCCGGTCCGGCCGGCGGCGGTCCGGCTCGCCCTTCGTGATCACGGCCTTCTCCCAGAGGCTGCGGACCACGGGCACGACCTCCGAGACCGCCGGGATGCTCGGACCGGTCTCCCGGGCGCCGATGCTGAGCGCCGGCGCCGACCTCTCCAGCGACCCCGCCATCCGGTCGATGTCGGTGATGATGGAGCCGGTGAGAACCAGCACCCCGGTGTCGTCGACCTGGTTGCGCACCTTGTGCAGTGTCTTGCGTCGCTTCTCGCGCAGACCGTCGAGCAGATCCTCGAGGTCGTCCGCGTCCTGGGTGGGGTCGGCGTCCGGATCCGTCTCCAGCCGGGCGTGCGCGGCGAACGCCTCCGAAGCGGCCGTCAGCAGCGGCCCGATGTCATCCGGCACGCCGGGACTGTGCGGCGTCAGGGCGGCGTCGAACATCGTCCGGGCCACCGAGTTCACCTGGTGCACGCCGTGCTCGAGGACGCGATACGTGTGGTGCACCGGGGCCACCTCGGTGTGCGGCGTCGTCAGCGACCAGCGGGCCTGCCGGTCCAGATCCTCCACCGCGTCGACCGCCTCGCCGAGCGTCTCGCCGAGCTCGCGCGACCGCGCCAGCCACTGCGCGGCCTGGTCCCGGCCGTACCCACGAGCCGCGCCGGCCCCGAGGTCGCCGAGGAGGCGGGCGATCTCGGTGGACAGGAGCGCCAGCTTGCAGTGCGCCCGCTCCAGCGGCGTCATCCCGCCGACGAGCGGTGACAGGATCATGCCGACCACGATGCCCAGCCCCGTCGCCCAGACCCGCTCCCAGACGAAGGTCCCGGTGACCGCGCCGCCCGCGACCAGGACACCCAGCGAGGTCGCCGGCACGGTGACCGCGCCGTCGCCCAGCCGCAACAGCCGGCCGACGACGAGCCCGCACCCGGCGATCAGCGCGATCGACACGGGGCTCGGGCCGAACACGCCCCACACGCCCACGGCGAACCCGATGCCGGCGGCGGTGCCGACCAGACGCTTCGTCCCCTCCCGGACCGAGGCGTGCGAGCTCAGGTGCACCGACAGGATCGCCGAGATCGAGGCCGTGACCGCGCCCACCAGCTGCAGGGTCTCGGCCGCGGACCAGGCGATCCCGGCGGCGATCGCCGCCACCAGGATGGAGCGGGCGACGGCCGGGTCGATCCGCTCGTACCAGCGGCGCGCCACGCGGCGCAGGCCGGGCGGCAGATGCGGTCGCACCTCGTCATACAGGGCACGGGTGACGGACTCGACGACCGGCTTGACCTTGCGGCGCAGCAGCACCACGAGCACCGCGCAGAGCAGCAGGCTCGCGGCGACGATCGTGATCGGGTTCGCGGACTCGACGAGCGACTGGGGCAACGCTGTGGCTTCCTCTTCACGAGCGGTTGATCCGGTCGCCAAAAAGTATGCGCACCCGCGCCGGCGAATACCCTGAATGTGGCAATTGTGACGGAGGTTGCACCGCTGCTTCTCCCCTCCCGTCCGTGCGGGCCGGGAGGCGGGATGATCGGGCCGCCTCGTGCCGCGGGTAGCCGACGCGGAAGACCGCCAGCGGCGTCGCGCCCACCCGGCCGGCCAGGCGGGCCGCGGTGGCCGGGCAGTCCAGCAGCTGGCTGAGCGGGTGGACGGCCAGCCCGAAGCGGGCCAGCCGGAGCCAGGTCCGCAGCAGGCGACGGCCCGCGTCCCGCGGATCGTCGCCCCGGTCGGTCAGGACGAGCACACTTCCGTCGTACCGCAGAAGGCTCTGCCCGCTCGCCGCGAGCAGGGCGGGAAGGCCGAGCTGCCGGGTCAGGGGGTAGGCGCGCAGCGCAGCCGACAGCACCCGCGCCTCGAGGCGGCTCAGTCCGAGCGCGCGGTCGGTCAGCCCGTCGCGGTCATAACGCGGGTCGCGCGGGTTCAGCCGCAGCCAGGCGCGCAGCTCGCGGGCTACCGGCGGGGTGCCGAACATCCAGCGGTCGGCCTCGGCCAGATCGCCGGCCAGGGCGCGGCTGCGGACGTGCACGATCCCGGGCTCCAGACCGGCCAGAACGACCAGATCCAGGAGTCCGGGCTCGTACGGTCCCCGGTTCACCCGCCGCGCCTCGATGTCGGCGCGGTGGAAGATCGTGTCGTAGCGCTCCGCCGCCGGCACCAGCCGGATCCGCCGCGGATCGCTGAGGTCGCAGGCGACCGGCAAGCCGGCGTCGGCCGCGACGATGAGACAGGTCTCGGCGAACGCGCCCAGCCCGAGCGCCAGGTCCCGGCCGGACGGGTCCGAGCCGGGCAGGGACCGGTCCGGGTCGGCGCCGATGACGATCTCGTCGTCGCGGTAGTCGATGGTCCAGGGCTGCGTGTTGTGCGCGCTCGGCGCCCGCCGGAACAACGCCTCGCGCTCCCGCAGGACGGAAACCCACGTCATGCCGCACCTCGCTCGAAGAAGGTGTACCCGTGCAGGGGCCGGCCACCGGCGCGGCGGTAGGACGCGGCGGACGCGGCGTTGTCGCGCTCCACGAAGGTGCTGCGCAGCGTCCGGTAGCCGTTCGCCTCGAGGTGACGGTGCACTTCGCGGCTCAGCAGCGTCACGTAGCCCCGGCCCTGCGCGCCGGGAACGGTGCCCTTGATGACCAGCACCGCGTCCCGGCGGTAGCGCGACCGGGTGGCGAGCAGCCGCAGCTGCTCGACCGGGCCGAGCCGGCCACCGGTGCGCATCAGGAACTCGGAGATGTCCGGGACAGCGACCACGAACGCCACGGGCCGGCCCGCCTTCTCCAGCCAGAGCAGCAGGCCCTCGTCGAGCAGGAAGGCCAGGCCGTCGGTCTGCTCGGCCAGCTGATCGGCGGAGATCTCGGTGTAGTAGCCGAGCCGGGCGAAGCTCGCGTTCAGCATCTCGCGCAGGATGGGCAACTGGTGGCGCAGCCCGCGGCGCGAACCGTGCCGGATCACCAGTCGCTCGGCGGCGATCCGGCTGTCGTCGAACGTGTGGGCGGCGGCCGAGCCCGCTACGTCGACGATCCAGGTGTCGGCCTCGAATCGGCGGGTGAAGCCGTGCCGCTCGTACAGGGCCGGGTAGTAGGCCGGGTTCCACGCCGAGTCGACAAAACCGCGCGACGTGAAGCCGCTGGTGATGACGCCGCCGGTCTGGTTCGGCAGCAACGCCACCGGGCCGAACAACGTGCGCCCGCCGGCGTCGCGGGTCACGACGTCCACCAGCGTCGCGAACACGGCGTCGTCGTCGATGAACTCGGTGTGCCCGAAGAGCTGGCACGCGCCGAACGCCTCGTCGCGGTGCGTGCTGGTCCGCCCGACGACCCGGCCCCGGCTGTCGCGCACCACATACAGCGTCGCGGTCCGCGCGTGCCGGGCGATGACCGGCGCCGGCAGGGGAACGTAGAGGTCGCGAGGATGCAGCCGCAGTGGCAGCTGACAGAAGTCGCGGAGGTCAGCCCGGGTACGGACCGGAGTGGCCTTCACGAGCGGTGCACCGGCGGACCGGCGTCCTCGGTGGACAGTGGCGTCCACGTCGGCATGTGCGACAGGCTGCCGTCCTCGGCGCGCCACGAGCCGTTGCTGTAGCCGTGCGGCTCGGCGGTGAACAGGCGGATGAAGCCGGCCGTCGCGTTGCCGGCGCCCTCGTCGGTGAGCCAGCACATCAGATCGCGGTGGTGGCGGCTGCGGGCGAACTTGAGCATCGCGTCCTGGTCGCTGAAGAAGGCGATGGTGCCGATGGTGTACGGGAACTGGTAGTACACGGTGTGCCAGCGGTACCCGGCCATGCGCTTCATCTGCCGCACCATCGGGAACCAGGCGCGGATCGTGTGCAGCATCGCCAGCGGCCCGGAGTAGCGGGTGGCCCCGATGAACATGGCGGTCGCCCGCCCCTGCGGCGGGGCGGCGGTGAAGTCGGTGGTTCTCATGCGGTCCCCTTGATGAGGTAGACGTTCTTGAGCTTGGCGGCCGCGCCGGCGAACGGGCCGGCGCCGTGCTCGTGGACGGCGACCCGCAGATCGGCGGCGGACGGGTCCTCGGCCAGCGACTCCGCGAAGTCCCGGCTCGACGCGGTCAGGTGGGCCAGCACGCCGGTCCGGCAGGTGTCGGCCAGCAGGTCGCGTCGCGCGGCCTCCAGGCGTACGCCGGAACGCAGTTGAAGGTGGACGGTGGGGCGGCTCTCGAGCCGGTCGTCCTGCACCAGCTCGAGGCAGAAACCCTCGAGCAGATGGGCGTACGGGTTTCCGTCGTACAGCCCGTACTCGATGTCCTGGGGGTAGATGTTGGCCCCCATGTACGAGATCGTGCTGTCCTTGCGCCCGAACAGGAACAGCAGCGGCAGGCGCATCCCGTCGACCCGCATCGCCGCCTCCGCCTCGGCCCGCGCCGCCGGATCGGCGATGGCGGCCAGCACCTCGGGCAGCGTGGCCAGCCGGCCCTCGTCGCCGATGTTGTAGCGCACCTTCGGATTCACCACGGAGGTCGAATTGATCGTGCAGAGGATCTCCGAGTCGGCGGTGATCTCCAGGTAGGTCTCGAGCGGGTTGTACTGGAACACCATCGGCAGCCGCTGCTCGTCCGGACCGAGCAGCTCGGCGCGGAACCCGGCGTCGGCGCGCAGCCGGCGGCGGACCCAGACGCTGAGGTCGGTCTCGCCGGCCATGCCGATGGTGAGGTCGCTGGCGCCGTAGCCGGAGCGGACCTTCAGGAAGCGCTTCTCGAGATAGTCGCGCAGGGCCTCGGTCATCCCCTCGCCGCCGACGAGCCCGGAGATCCGGTACTCCGGCCACGGGAACCGCTCGGCGTCGAGCTCGTCGAGCAGGCGCTTGAGAAAGGGCGGGTACGCGGTCACCACGTACTCGAAATCAGGCCCGAAGTGCCGCAGCGTGTCGATGATCTTGCGGATGTCCGGCCCGGTGTTCTTCACCATGGCGATCCGCGACATCGCGATGCCGGTGTTCGTGCCGGTCGCCCACGCCCCCATCGAATAGGCGTTGATGACGAACCGCCGCTTCGCCGGAAAGATCATGGTGGCGTACGCGGCCAGGTTGCGGTGCACCGCCCGCAGTTCGGCCCGGCTACGGACCCAGTTGAACGGCTGCCCCGACGACCCGGACGACTCGTCGACCACACTGCCCGCGATCTCGAGCCGCCCGTTGCGGCACCGCTCGTGCTCCGGATACGCCTGCACGTACGAGGCCTTGCCGGTGGGCGGGTAGCTCTCGAGGTCGAACCAGCGGAACTCCCACCCGCCACGCCGCAGGAAGTCGCCGTAGGCGGGCACGTCGAGCGCCGCGAACTGACACGTCATCCAGGCGTTCAGCCGGGCGAAGCCGGCCATCCGCGGCCGGTAGTGGCGTGCCATGAGGCGCCACACCGCGGGATGCGCCCGATAGAGCGCGTAGATGCCGCTCAGCGCGTAGCTGCCGAGCCGCAGCGTCCATTGCCGGAAGGTCGAGATCACGGGTATGACGCTAGGGATTCCGCACCCCGCGCCACTTCCCCGCGCCTACTCAACCCTTCTGAGTACGCGGCCTCAGTTCGCCGGCCGGTCAGGGTTCCGGCGTCCGGGCACCTTCGGACGGTCGCGGTGGCGGCGGCGGATCCAGGCCGCCTGCTCGGTGACCGCGTCGATCTGGGCCGCCAGCTCCGGATGCCCGGGAAGGTGGGGCTGGGTGTCGGCGAGCAGGCCGGGCAGCGCCGAGGCGTCCGGGTCCCCCAGTGCCCCGTGCAACCGGCTGACAGTTTCGGTTGCCGCGTCGTCGAGATCGGTGAGGCCCACGACCTGTCCGGCCAGCCGCCTCAGGTCGGCGGTGTTGTCGTTGGCCCATCGCGTGACGGCGCGGCGGGCGGCGCGGCGGTCGCGTTCGGCCTGGACCCGATCGTCGCGCGTGGCGCCCGGCGCCCCGGTGCCGGCCGACGTGCTGCGCAGGTAGCGGCGCTCGGCGGCCTGCCGGCTGGCCACGCCCAGCGCCGGAGCGAGGCTCTGCCAGGAGACGCCGGCGGCCCGAGCGGCCGTGACGAGCTCCGGTTCGATGGCGGCCAGCTCGGACTGCGCCCACCGCAGCAGGCTCAGGGCGTCGAGCAGATCGGCCGGACTGACCTCGTCGGGAGCCCGCCGGACCGACTCAGCCGTGGCAGCGAGCGCTGCCGTGACCGCTGCGAGGTCGCGTCCCGCGGTGGCTGCCTCCGTCATGCCGACCCCTCCTGCCACCCTGTCATCGTTGCGACGACATTCCTCTTGTCATCGTTGCGATGACGTGGTACGAAAACAGTAACGCGCATTGACCCCAAGGTCGAGACCGCAGGAGGTGGCACGATGTTGATGCGCAGCGAACCCTTCACCGAGGTCAACCGGCTCGCCCAGCAGCTGTTCGGCGCCGCGCCGTCCGGCACCTGGTCCCGCCCGACGACGATGCCGGTCGACGCGATCCGCAACGGCGACAACTTCGTGATCGCCTTTGATCTGCCCGGCGTCCAGGCCGACGACATCGACATCGACGTGGAACGCAACGTCCTGACCGTGCGCGCCGAGCGCCGCCCCATCGACCTGGGCGATCAGGCCGTGACGCAGTTGACCGAACGGCCTCTCGGCGTGTTCTCCCGGCAGTTGTTCCTGGGTGACGCCCTCGACACCGAGCACATCGACGCCGCGTACGAGAACGGGGTCCTCGTTCTGCGGATCCCGATCGCCGAGAAGGCCAAACCGCGCAAGGTCGCCGTGACGGCCGGTCAGACCGGGGAGCAGAAGGTCATCACCAGCTGACCTGACGGCTCGTCAACTTCTGGTCCGGATCAGACGACGGGTGGTGAAGCATGATCGACAATCTCGAGGTGCGGGCCCGGACCGCGTTGTCCCCGGAGTGGGACCACGGGTTCGACGAGGCGTTCGCGGAGCTCGTCACCAGCGACCCCGACCTGGTTCAGGCGGAGTTCGACGACCTCATGGCCGCGTCGTGGCCCGGCCGGTCCGGCCCCGCACAGCCACCGGAGCCGCCCGCACCCACCGAACGTTCGGCTCTGCCGCCCGGCACCTCATCGCCGGAGCCGCCGGCGGCACGGCCGGACGAGGAGGCCACCGGCCACGTCACCGACGATCGACATCCTCCGCCGTGATCCGCGCGGGTCGGTCTATCGGTGTTCGTCCACGATGGCGGCCGCCACGGCCTGCAGCTGCGCGGCGTCCGGCGTGAAGCCGGCGGCGATGTCCGGGTGCAGGCCGTCCTTCGTTTCCACCAGCAGTTCCTGGGCCACCTGCTGAACGCTCTCGCCGGAGTAGCTGTCCTCGACGGTGTGCGTGGCATGCTGCAGGGCCGAGGTGAGCTGCTGCTCCAACGGCTCCTGCAGTTTCTGTTCCACCGGGCCCAGGGACTCGCTGTCCAGGGTCACGCGCGGGTTGATCATCGTCGGCTCCAGCCAAGCGGTTCCAGTGCGGCGGCGAGAACATGCCCGGAAGATCCAGCGCCCAATCGGCACTCGCGGAAGTTCACGCTCACGGGCGATTCCGGTGTCCTTCGACGGTCAGAACGGGGGCGCGTCCTGGCCCATCAACGCCAGCGTGACGCCGTTCTTGCCGGTCTTCAGATTCTGGACGACCACCTTGCCGGTGCTGCCGTCGGGCAACTCCAAGGTGAAGGTCTTTCCGACCGCGTTCTTCGGAATGTTTCCGGGGCCGTTCGCGGGCCGGAAATCGCCGGCCCACGGCGGAATTCCGCCCTTGCGCGCCGGCTCGGTGAAGAGCGCTGCGGTGCCGGCCGTCCGGGTGCCGTCCGCGGAAAGGAGTGTCGAGGCGCTGCGAAAGGTAGCCATATGCGGCAAGGATATCGCGCCGGGGCCCATTCGCAGCACAAGAGTTGCGTGTCAATCTTCCGGCCGGTCTCACCGACCCGTCGTCCCCGCCGCCGGCCCGCTCATCGACCGCAAGGTCATGTCTGTGGTAAGCGTGGGGGATGCCTGACGCTCTGGTGGTACGCGGCGGCTGGGAAGGTCATCGGCCGGTCGAGGCCACCGACCTGTTCCTGCCGTTCCTGGCCGACAACGGATTCGAGGTCCGGGTCAGCGACTCGACGACCGTCTACAGCGACCCGGCGGTCATGGCCGCGACCGACCTGATCGTGCAGTGCGTGACCATGTCGTCGATCGAGCAACAGGAACTGGCGGGGCTGCGGGCCGCGGTGGCCGCCGGCACCGGCTTCACCGGCTGGCACGGCGGCATCGCCGACTCGTTCCGCGCCTCGTCGGACTATCTGCAGCTGGTCGGTGGCCAGTTCGCGACCCATCCCGGCAAGGATCCGGCCGCGCGGGTGGGCGACGAGACCGACAACTTCCTGACCCACACGGTGGACCTCACCGCGGCCGGCCGGGAGCATCCGATCACGGCCGGGCTCGACGACTTCGAGCTGACCACCGAGCAGTACTGGGTGCTGCACGACGACCTCATCGATGTCCTCGCCACCACCACCCATGCCGTCCAGCCGTGGCATCCGTGGCAGCGCCCGATCACGTCACCGGCCGTCTGGACCAGGCAGTGGGGTCAGGGCCGGATCGTCGTCACCACACCCGGTCACAGCCTCGACGTCCTCCGGCACCCCGGCGTACGAACCGTGATCGAGAGGGGAATGCTGTGGGCGAGCCGCACCGCGTCGGGATCGTAGGCACCGGGTGGATCTCCGGCGCGTACCTCGAGACGCTGGGTAACCACCCGGCCGTGACCATCGCGGCGGTGGCCGACCTCGACACCTCGCGTGCGGCCTCGGTCGCCGCCGGCATCCCCGGCTGCCGCGCCCTGCCGGTCGACGACCTCCTGCGGGAAGACTCCATCGCGACGGTTCTCAACCTGACGATCCCGGCGGCGCACGCTTCGATCGCGCTGGCCGCCATCGCCAGCAACAAGCAGGTGTACGGCGAGAAGCCGCTCGCCGCCGACATGCCCGCAGCCGTCTCGCTGCTGGAGCGAGCCGCCGCATCGGGTGTCGAGGTCGGCTGTGCCCCCGACACCGTGCTCGGCACCGGTGTGCAGACCGCCCGGGCCGTCATCGACGCCGGCGTGATCGGGCAACCGCTGTCCGCCGTCGCGGTGATGGCGACTCCCGGGCACGAACGCTGGCATCATCAGCCCGACTTCTACTACCGGCCCGGCGGTGGCCCGCTGCTCGACATGGGCCCGTACTACCTGACCGCCCTCGTCCACCTGCTCGGCCCGGTCGCCGCCGTCACCGGCGCCTCGTCCCGCCGGCGCGACACGCGCGTGATCGGCTCCGGTCCGCGGGCGGGTGAGCGGATCCCGGTCACGGTCGACACCCACGTGTCCGGGATCCTGCACCACACGAGCGGCGCCCTCTCCACGATCACCACCAGCTTCGACGCCGTCCGCACCACGGCCGCCCCGATCGAGGTGCACGGCGAGACCAGCACCCTCGCGGTGCCCGACCCCAACCTGTTCGCCGGCGACGTGCGCCTGTTCGAGCTGGGCGCCGCCGAGTGGCGCAGCGTGCCCCCGTCCGCCGGCTACGCGGACGCGGCCCGGGGCATCGGCCTGCTCGACATGCTCACCACGCCGTCACCCCGGGCGAGCGGCGCGCTGGCCCTGCACGTCCTGGACGCCATGACGTCGCTGCTGCGGTCGGCCGAGGAGGGCCGCCGCATCGAGCTGACGACGACGACCGAACGGCCCGACCCGGTTCCCCTGGTTCCGGCCGCGACGTGGCGCCGCTCCCCCGCCTGACCGTTTCGCGGGCCTCGAACGGGTCGGCCGGAGCGGCACTCACCGGCGGGCGGCGGCCGTGATCACCACGTTGTCGCGGTAGTGCCGGGTCTTCGGATCGAACGGCCCGCCGCAGGTGATCAGCGTGAGCCGGGCGGTTCCGTCGCGGGCGAAGTACTTGTCCAGCGGGATGGCCGTCTTGCGGTACCGCTCGCGGGCGATCACCTCGAAGACACGCTCCTTCCCACCCGGACCGGTCAGGGCCACGGAGTCCCCGGCCTCGAGGGCCCCCAGGCGGAAGAAGGCGCCCTTGCCCTCGGCCGCGCTGTCCACGTGCCCGGCGACGACGATGGAGCCGGCCTTCGCCGAGAAGCCCGGCCCGTACCGGTACCAGCCCACCCGGTCGACGCTCGGCGGGACGGCGAACTCGCCGGTCGCGGCGTCGATGCCGACGGCGTCGACGGTCGCGTCGAGGTCGAGGGCGGGGATGCGAAGCCGGGCCGGCACGTCAGCGGCGGTGCTCTTCGGCGGGGCGCCGTCCTGGATCGCGACGTCGGCCGCCGCCGGCGGCGGCGAGGACGCGGGAGTGGTGACGGGCGGGGCGCCGAAGTCGTCCGCCGGTTGCGACTGGCAGGCGACCGTGCCCGCGGTGACGGCCAGGGCCAGACCGAGCAGTACGAGGGGAAGGGCACGCCCCGGACGGGTCCGGGGCGTGCCGCGATGCGAGTTCATCGACGTCCGGTCACCAGCCGCGCGAGGCCGAACAGGGCCAGCAGGATGCCCACGGCGCCGGCCCCGTACAGCGGCAGGTTGCCGTTGCCGTTGCCGTCGGCGCGGCCGCCGTCGCCGCTGGGCACGCCGCCGGGCGCCGAGTGCAGCCCGGCGATCGACTGCGACACGATGTCGAGGGTCTCGTCCTCGGCCGAGCCGACCGCGTACACGATGGTCGCGGTGCCTTCCTTGAGGTCGAGGTCGGCCGGGCCGAGCACCCGGGTGTCGGTGCCGGCCAGCACGACGTCGGCCGAGACCGTACCCGCGTCCACGTCGGCCTTGCCCTCCTTGCCGTTGGTCACGCCCTCGAAGACCGGCTCGCCGCCGGCCCGGATGTCCACGGCCGGCGCGGCCGCGGCGTGCCGCACGATGAGCCGGGCCTTGCCCGCCGCCAGCTTGGCGGTGTCGTTGACGAACGGCGTCAGCGCCGGCTCGCCCTCGGCGTTGAGGTGGGCGACCAGGCTGATGTTGGCGTCGCCCGGCACCTCGGCGTTGTCGACCTTGAGCAGCGCGCTGCCGATGGCGTCGCCGGGCTTGGTCAGGGCGATGTCGTACTCGCCGGCGGGCAGGCTCAGCGGGCCCGCGACCTTGCCGGGCTGGAAGTCCGGGACGGTCTTCTCGCCGTTGACGTAGACGTCGACCGCCTGTCCGGGGATGCCGTGCACGACCGTCACCTGCGAGTTCGCCTTGGCATAGGCCGGCGAGGTGGCCATCGCGCCGAGGCCGCCGAGGGCCAGTAGGGTCACCGCGCCGAAAGCGGCGGCACGGCGGAAGGGCAGAATGCGCATCGGATCTCCTGTGCGTGATCGTCGTTGATTCGGTACGCCCGGTCCTTCGTCGCGGCGCCGGCGGGCGGATGCAGCCGGATCAGAAAACTTTCGGGTGCATCCGCCGGGAGCCCGGCGAACGAACCATCGGTGGAACCCCTATGCGCGGGAAGGAGGTCGATGAGCTCCGACGACGAGCTCGCCGAGCGGTTACGCGCCGGCGACGAGACGGCTCTGCGAGTGGCGTACGAGCGGCACGGATCAGCCGTGCTCTATCTGGCTCAGCGCCTGCTGGGTAACCGGGCCGACTCCGAGGACGTCACCCAGATGACATTCGTGGCCGCGTGGACCGGCCGGGACAGCTTCGATCCGCAACGCGGCACGATGCTGGGCTGGCTGCTCGGCATCGCGCGGCGCAAGGCCGTCGACCGCCTGCGGTCCGCGTCGCGGGAACAGCGGACGACCGAAACTGTTCAGGCCCAGCAGACGGCGCCGGACACCGACGAGACACCGGAACGGATCGTGGACCGGCTCGTGGTCGCCGACGAGCTGGGCCGGTTGCCCGACGAACAGCGACGCACACTGGAACTGGCGTTCTTCGACGATCTCACTCATCCCCAGATAGCGACCGTCACCGGACTGCCACTGGGCACGGTCAAGAGCCATATCCGGCGTGGAATGGCCAACCTGCGACGCCGTTGGGAGGTGGACGGTGCAACATTTGGATCCCGATCGGCTGGTCCTTCTCGCGCTCTCTGAGGAGATCGAGGAGCTGAACGAGTCCGATCATCTGGCGCAGTGCGAGGGCTGCCGCCACGAGATACAAGCTCTGCGCCACGTCGCCGAGGTCGGCTCGCAGGCTCAGGATCTGCGCGAGCTGCCGCCCCCACCGGAGCATGTCTGGTCGGCCATCGAGGCCGGGATAGCCGGTTCGACCGCGCCCGCCGCGCCGGCCGCACCGGTGATCGACATGGCGGAGCGACGCGTACGGCGTGACCGTTCGCGGTCACGCTGGCTGATGCCCACCATCGCCGCGGCGGCGGCGGCGGTTCTCGCTGTGGCCGGCACGGTGGCCGTCGACCGGTTCACCGGCCGTCAGCAGACCGGGCCGGTGACGGCCCGGGCGACGCTGACGCCGTTGAAGGAGGTGCCGCCCAACGCGGGCGGTGACGTGCGGGTGCTGTCCGACGGGCAGCTGCGGATCGACGTCCACAACCTGCCGCTGACCACGGGCTTCCACGAGGTGTGGCTGCTCGACCCGGACAACCCGGGCAAGATGGTGGCCATCGGCAGCCTGACCGACCGGCCGGACGCGGTGCTGCCGGTGCCCCCGGGCACCGACCTCAACCGCTATCGCCTGGTCGACATCAGCGACGAGCCGCACGACGGCGATGTCACCCATTCGGGTCGCAGCCTGCTGCGCGGAACTCTCACTTCTTAGGTGCATCCAAACGGCGTGACCGGAGCGAAGACGGGGTGGTGGCGACGCAGCCACCATCCCGTTTCCGGAAGGACGCACGTAGATGAGGATCACCCGAGCCGGCCGGCGCGCCGCCGCGGTCGCGACCGCCGCCATCGTCGCCTCCGCTCTCTCCGCCGCCCCGGCCGCCGCGCACGGCAAGACCAAGCCGCTGGGCACGAAGTCCCTCGCCGCGGTGCTGACCGCCGACAAGAGCGGCTTCGACCGCAACGGCTACGACTACGACATCCTGACCGCCGCCGTGCTGGCCGTGCTCAAGGCCAAGCCGTCCAGCCCGGTCAAGGTGCTGGCCGACGGCAAGACCGCCGTCACCGCCTTCATCCCCAACGACCGTGCCTTCCAGAAGCTGGTCGCCGACATCCAGCACTCCAAGCGGCTGCCGGGCGAGAAGGCGGCCTTCACCGCGGTCGCCGGGCTCGGCATCAACACCGTCGAGTCGGTCCTGCTCTACCACGTCGTCCCGGGTGCCACGATCACCCGCAAGGCGGCTCTCAAGGCCGACGGGGCCAAGCTCAAGACGGCCGCCGGCTCGACCGTCAAGGTCGACGTCTACGGCCACTGGCACAAGCGGATCGCGCTGATCGACGCCGACCGCAGCGACCGCAACCCGCGGGTGATCCGCTTCGACCTCAACAAGGGCAACAAGCAGATCGCCCACGGCATCGACCGGGTCCTCCGCCCGATCAACCTGCCCTGACCCGGGCCCGCCGGAGCTGACGGGGGTGGGCGCGCACCGGCGCCCACCCCTCCGCTCGCGGCAGCCGGGACGCTGCAGCGTTTGACCAGGGCCCGGCCAGGCCTGAGGGTAGTGACATGGTCGCCGACGCGTTGTTCCCGGTCGAGCCGTGGCAGGTGCGCGAGCCCTCGCTGAGCATCGGCCGGCTCGCCCAGTCCGAATCCGTGTTCGCCCTGGCCAACGGTCACATCGGGCTCCGGGCCAACCTCGACGAGGGCGAGCCCCACGTCATCGCCGGCACCTACCTCAACTCGTTCTACGAACAGCGGCCGCTGCCCTACCCGGAAGGCGGCTACGGCTATCCGGAGCAGGGTCAGACCGTCGTGAACGTCACCGACGGCAAGCTCATCCGGCTCCTGGTCGACGATGAGCCGTTCCATGTGGCGCACGGCCGGCTGATCGCCCACGAACGGACCCTGGACCTGCGCGACGGCGTGCTCCGGCGGTCCGTCGACTGGGAGTCCCCGGCCGGGCGGCGGGTGCGGATCCGCAGCTCCCGCCTGGTGTCGTTCACCCAGCGGGCGGTGGCCGCCGTCGCCTACGAGGTCGAGGCCGTCGGCCAACCGATGCGGATCACCGTCCAGTCGGGCCTGGTGGCCAACGAGGAACAGCCGCACGAGTCCTCCGACCCCCGCGTCGCGGCCGCGCTCGACCGCCCGCTCGAAGCGGTGGGACAGGACACCGAGCAACACGGCGCGGTGCTGTTGCACCGCACCCGGGTCAGCCGGCTGCTGATGGGCGCCGGCATGGACCATGTCGTCGAGGCGCCCGGCGACTACGACGAGGAGACCGACGTCCGCGCGGACTGGGCCCGCACCACCGTTGTGACCGTCCTGCAGCCCGGCGAAAGCCTGCGCATCACCAAGTTTCTGGGCTACGCGTGGAGTTCCTCGCGCTCCCCGGAAGCCGTGCGCGACCAAGTGGCCGGCGCCCTCACCGGCGCGCGCTATGCGGGCTGGGACGGCCTGGCGTCCGAACAACGCGCGTACCTGGACGACTTCTGGGACACCGCCGACGTCGAGGTCGACGGCGACCCGGTGCTCCAGCAGGCGGTTCGCTTCAGCCTCTTCCACGTGCTCCAGGCCGGCGCCCGTGCCGAACGGCGCGCCATCGGGGCCAAGGGGCTGACCGGGCCCGGCTACGACGGCCACGCCTTCTGGGACACCGAGGGCTTCGTGCTACCGCTGCTGACCTACATCGCCCCGCACGCCGCCGCCGACACGCTGCGCTGGCGGCACAGCATCCTCGGCCAGGCCCGGCACCGGGCCCGCACGCTGGGCCTGGCCGGCGCTGCCTTCCCGTGGCGCACGATCCACGGCGAGGAATGCTCGGCGTACTGGCCCGCCGGCACCGCGGCGCTGCATCTGAACGCGGTGATCGCCCGCGCCGTCGACCGCTACCGTCAGGTCACCGGCGACGACTCGCTGGACGAGGAGTGCGGCCTCGAGATCCTCATCGAGACGGCCCGGCTGTGGGTCTCGTACGGCCACCACGACGACGCCGGCGTCTGGCACGTCGACGGCGTCACCGGTCCCGACGAGTACAGCGCGGTCGCCGATGACAACCTCTTCACCAACCTCATGGCGGCCCGCAACCTGCGCGCGGCCGTCGCGGGCTGTGCCCGCCGGCCGGAGGTGGCCGCCCGCCTGGGCGTACGGCCGGACGAGACCAAGGCCTGGCAGGTGGCCGCCGACGCCGCGCACGTGCCGTACGACGAGCGGCTCGGCGTGCACCAGCAGTCCACCGGCTTCACCCGCTACGCCCCCTGGCCCTTCACCGGCGAGCACCCGGGCGAACCGCTGATGCTGCACGCGCCGTACTTCCAGCTCTACCGTCGCCAGGTGATCAAACAGGCCGACCTGGCGCTGGCCATGCACTGGTGCCCCGAGGAGTTCACCGCTGAGCAGAAGGCCCGCAACGTCGACTACTACGAGCGCATCACCGTCCGCGACTCGTCCCTGTCCGCGTGCACCCAGGCCGTGCTGTGCGCCGAGGTCGGCCACCTCGAACTGGCCCACGACTACGCCTCCGAGGCCGCTCTCGTCGACCTACGCGATCTGCACGGCAACACCGGCCACGGACTGCACCTGGCCTCACTCGCGGGCGCCTGGTCGGCCATTGTGGAGGGGTTCGGCGGCCTGCGCGAACGCGACGGCGTGCTCGCCCTGGACCCCCGGCTGCCCGAGGGTGTCACGGGCCTGAGGTTCCGGCTGCGGCACCACGGCCTGCGGCTGCTCGTCGAGGCCGGCCACCGGACCGTACGGGTGACGGTGCGCGACGGCGACGGCGATGGCGCCCGGCTGCCGCTCCGGCTCTACGACGAGTCCCTCTCGGTAGCGGCCGGCCAACCGGTGGAGCGCGACGTCGTGCCGCTGAAGCCGTTGCTACCGGCGCCTCAGCAGCCGCCCGGCTACGCGCCCGAGCGGGCAGTGCCGGATCCCCGTCCGGCGACTCGATAGGTTGGCGGCCATGACGGGCGTGCGGCTGGAACCGATGACTGAGGACGAGTACCGGCCGTGGCGGGCCGAGGCCGAGGCGCACTACACGCAGAGCGTCGCCGCGTCGGGGCGGCCGGCTGAGATCGCGGCCCGCAACGCCGCCGTCACCTTCGCGAATCTGCTTCCCGACGAGTACGCCACCCCCGACCACCACTTCTGGTACGCGTACGACGGCGACCGCCGGGTCGGCTTCCTCTGGATCAGGGTCACCGACGACACCGCGTTCGTCTACAACGTCGCCGTCGAGCCCGGCCTGCGCCGCCAGGGTTACGGGCGCGCCATCATGCTGGCCGCCGAGCGCTGGTGCCACGGCAACGGGCTGACCCGGATCGGCCTGCACGTCTTCGCCCACAACACCGGCGCCCGGGCCCTCTACGAGCAGCTGGGCTTCACCGAGACGGGCCGCAACCTGGCCAAAGACCTGCTCCCCCAGTCCTGAACCGCGTCAGTGCCCGACCTCCGCCCCGCGGTATCAGCGGTGGCTGTACAGGGCGATGCGATCGCTGCCGGCGACCAGGGTGGGGACCACGGGGAAGCTCTCGACGACCACCTGGACCGGGGTTCGATCCCGAGAAGCGCCTGGCGAGCGCCGGCGGATCAGACCGGGGTCAGCGCGCGATGGCCGGCCTCGACGCGCTGGCCGTAGTAGGTGCCGGCGAGGACGAGCGCGATCCCGGCCACGGCGACCGCGGTCAGGTGCTCGCCGGCGATGCCGACCCCGATCAGCACCGCCCACACCGGTTCGGTGCCCAGCAGCAGGCTCGCGCGGGCCGCCGACGTACGCCGGATCGCCCACAGTTGCACCAGGAACGCGAACACGCTGCAGCCCAGCGCGAGATACAGCACGCCGACCCAGTGAGCAGGCCCGAAGGCCCGCACCGCCGAGGGCAGGGTGGGCGCCGCAACGATCGTGAACAGGACCGCGCCGACCACCATCTGCAGCCAGGTGAGCGTCACCGTGTCGTACCGCCGGCCCTCCGTCAGCCGCCCGGACAGCGTGACGTGGGCCGCGCGGACGACGGCTGCCGCGAGCATCAGGGCGTCGCCGGCCGTCGGCGCGCGCAGGCCCGGGCCGGCGACGAGCAGCACCACGCCGGCGACCGCCACCGCGGCGGCCACGAAGAACCGGCGTGGCAGCCACCGCCGGCGCACCGCGCCCTCGAGCGCCGGCGTCAGCAGGATCGTCAGGCTGATCAGCACCCCGGCGTTGGTCGCGCTGGTCAGCGCCACCCCGTACGTCTCCAGCACCAGCACCGCCGCCTGGGTGAGGCCCAGCAGCGCCCCGACCCGCACCTCGGGCCGGCTCAGCCGCCGCCCGGCCATGGCCGGCGCCAGGGCGATCGCCGAGACTCCGAAGCGCAGGGCCAGCACGGCGAGCACCCCGCCGACCAGGACGAGGGTCTGCGCGGCCAGGTAGCTGCTGCCCCACACCACCGCCACGGCCAGCAACAACAGATCGCTCCGGCGTATCGACATGACCGCAGCCTGAAGCGGCCAGATCGTGAAGACAAGATGCCAACCTCTGAACCAACGGTGTAGTCATACCTAATGGATCTGCACCACCTGCGCCTGCTCAGGGAACTCGGCGACCGTGGCAGCGTCGCCGCCGTCGCCCGGGCGATGCACATCACGCCGTCGGCGGTCTCCCAGCAACTGCGGTCGCTGCAGCGCTCGGCGCGGGTGCCGCTGACCGAACGCCGCGGCCGTCGTCTCGTACTCACCGAGGCCGGCCGGGCCCTCGCCGCGGCGGCGATCGAGGTCTCCACCGCGCTCGACCGGGCCGGCCGGGCCGTGGACGCCTACCTCGACGACCCGGCCGCGCCGGTCACGGTGGCCGCCTTCCACAGCGCCGGGCTGACCTATTTCGGCCCGCTGATCGGCCGGGCCGGCCTGCCCCCGGTGCGGTGCTCGGACAAGGACGTGGCCCAGACCGGATTCCCGGCGCTGGTCGCCGACTACGACCTGGTGCTGGCCCACCGGCTGGCGCACAGCCCGTCCTGGCCGGCGGACCGTCTCACGGTCGTACCGCTGGTCCACGAGCCGCTGTACGTGGCCATGCCGGCCGGTCACCGGCTGGCTTCAGCGCCGTCGCTCACCGCCACCGACGTCGCCGGTGAGCCGTGGATCAGCGTCCACGAGGGGTTCCCGATCGAGGGAGTCCTGACCGCCATCGCGGCGATCGCCGGCCGGCCCCTCGACATCGTCCACCGGGTCAACGAGTTCACCGTCGTGGCCGCGATCGTGGCGGCCGGTGGCGGGCTCGCGCTGCTGCCCGGCTACACCAGCCGGCCCGATCCCGGCGTGGTGCTGCGGCCGCTGGCCGACCTGCCGGCCGGGCGGCACATCGACGTCCTCGCGCGTCCGGAGAGCCTGCACCGGGCCGCCGTGCGCATGGTCCTCGGCGCCCTCCACGAGATAGCGGCCGCCGGTCAGTCGCCGGGCAGCGCGTCGCCCGGGCGGACCACACCGCACTGGTAGGCGAGCACCACCAGCTGGGCGCGGTCACGGACGCCGAGTTTGGTCATCGCCCGGTTCACGTGGGTCTTCGCGGTCAGCGGCGACATGTGCAGCCGAACCGCGATCTCGTTGTTCGACAGGCCGTGCGCGACCAGGACCAGGACCTCGCGCTCGCGATCGGTCAGATCGTCCAGGGCGGGCGCCCGCGGGCCGTCCGGCCTGAGGTGGTCCAGAAAGCGGGCGACCAGGGCCCGGGTGGCTCGCGGCGAGAGCAGCGCCTCGCCGTCGGCCACCACCCGGATGGCGTTCAGCAGGTCTTCCGGTTCCACGCTCTTGCCGAGGAAGCCGCTCGCCCCGGCCTGGAGCGCCAGCACCACGTTGTCGTCGTTCTCGAACGTGGTGAGCACGAGCACCCGGACGCCGGCCAGGTTGTCGTCGGCCCCGATCAGCCGGGTCGCCTCCAGTCCGTCCATGCGCGGCATCCGGATGTCCATCAGGATCACGTCGGCCCGGGTCGTGCGGGCCAGGCCCAGCGCCTCGCGGCCGTCGGCGGCCTCGGCGACCACCTCGAACCCCGGCTCGGCATCGATGATCATGCGGAAGCCGGCCCGGATCAGCGCCTGGTCGTCGGCCAGCAGCACGCGGATGGTCACGCGGACCGCACCCGGCCGCGGGGCACGACTCCGCATCCCGGGGCCGTCTGCGGCGCCGGAGAGGCCACCGGCAGCACCGCCTGCATCCGGTAGCCGTCCCCCTCGTTGCTGACCACCTCGATCTCGACCGCGTCCGGCCGGTACCGCACGGCGAGCCGGACCGCTCGCACGCCGTGCCGGTGCGCCCCGGCCACGGCGTCGGCGATGGTCTCGTACGCGGCCCGGTCGCTCGCCATGGGCAGCGGCCGCGGTTCGCCGCGGACCTGAAGCTCCACCGTCATCCCGGTCGCCGCCAGCCGCGCCGGCAACTCGGGCAGCCCGCGCAGCCCGGGCAGCCCGGGCGCCGGCTCGTCGGAGATGCCGAGCAGGCGGGCCACGCAATGCAGCTCGGTGAGCAGGGAGTCCGACGCCCGCTGGATGTGGGCGAGCGACGGCGCCACCGGCTCGGGGCTCTCGAGCAGGCGCGTGGCCGCGCGGGTCTGCTCGACGACCGACGCCATGTGGCCGGTCACGATGTCGTGCAGCAGGCCGGCGCTGCGGGCCGGCTCGCGTGGTGCAGGGCCGAAGCGGGGCGCCGGCGCGCCGGCCGGCAGCACCGCCCGTACGCGGAAATCGCTGCCCGCCGGCCCCACGGTGAGAGTGCCGCCCGCGGATGCGGCGCGCTCCCGCATGCCCAGCAGCCCGTATCCGGAACCCAGCTCGGCCGCGGCCACGGGCAGCTGGTTGACCACCTCGATCTCGACCGCTTCCGGGGTGTGCCGCACGGTGAGCCGGGCGGCGCCGGCACCGTGCTTGTACGCGTTGGTCAGCGCCTCCTGCGCGATCCGGTACGCCGCCAGGTCGGCCACCACCGGCAGTTCCCCCGGCTCGCCGAGCTGACGGAACCGCACCGGAAAACCGGCCGCCGCGAGACCGGCCAGCAGGTCGGGCAACCGGGTGAGGCTGGGCGCCGGCTCGGTCTCGTCCGGCTCGTCCGCGCTGCGCAGCACGCCCACCACCGACTGGATCTCGGAGAGCACGCTGTTCGACGCCTCCCGGATGTGGTTCAGGGCGGGCGCCACCTGGTCGGGCCGGCGGTCGAGGATGTGGGTGGCCGCGCCGGCCTGCACGTTGATCACCGCGATGTGGTGCGCCACCACGTCGTGCAACTCGCGGGCGATGCGCAGCCGCTCCTCCGTGACCCGGCGGCGGGCCTCCTCCTCGCGGCTGTGCTCGGCGCGGTGGGCCCGCTCCTCCACTTCGCGGACGTACGCCCGGTGGGACCGGGCCGCGTCGCCCACCGCGGCCGCCAGGAAGACCCAGGCGAACAGTCCGAGCACGTCGGGGCGCAGCCACACGTCCCGGTTGAGCAGCACCACGGTCACATAGACCACCGAGGACGCGGCCAGCGCGCACAACCAGCCCCGGCGCCGGTCGGTGTGGGCGGCGATCGAGTACGTGATGACGCCCAGCGCCACGATCAGGCCGGGATTGTTGACCTCCTGGACCACGGCGGCGGCCGTGGCCGTGGTGGCGATCACCAGCGCGGTCATCGGCCGGCGACGGCGGCCCATGACGGCCACGAACGCCACCACCGCGATCAGCACGTCCCAGCCGTTCGGCCGGTGCGTGGACTCCGGCAGCGCCGCCTTGAACACCGCGGCCGCCAGCACCAGGGCGAGCACGAAATCGACCAGCAGCGGCCGCTCGGCGACCACGCGCCAGCGTCCCAGCAGGTGTCCCTCGGTCGTGTTCATCACGGCCGACCCTACGCCCGGCGCGTTCCGGTGGCGTCCTCCCGGCGTGGTACCGGGCACGGAGCCGGATACCGCAATTGTCGTAGACGGCCGTCTGTGGCTGGACGACGACTTCCGGCGCGGGTTTCGCGACTGTGGAACGGTCACTGACTCCGGCTGCCCGGGAGAACTCCGATGGCTACCTATCTGTACCGGCTCGGCCGGTTCAGCTTCTACCGCCGCAAGCTGGTCCTCGCGATCTGGCTGGCCATACTGGGCCTGCTCGGCGTGGGCGCGGCCACGCTGTCCGGCCCGACCTCGGACGACTTCGCCATTCCCGGCACCGAGGCCCAACAAGCTCAGGACCTGCTGAGCGAGCGCTTCGGCGAGTCACCGGCGGGTGGCGCCGAGGCACGGGTGGTGTTCGCCGCGCCGCCCGGCGAGAAGCTCACCGACCCGCAGAACCGGGGTGCGGTCGACCGTACTGTCGCCGCCTTGAAGACCGGGCCGCAGGTCGCTCAGGTGAGCGATCCGCTGGACGGCACCGTCAACGAGGGCAGCACGATCGCGTACGCCCGGGTCACGTTCAAGGTGCCGGCGGCCGAGGTGACGGACGCCGACCGTGAGGCGCTGCTGGCGGCCGCGGAGCCCGGGCGGGACGCCGGGCTGGCCGTGGAGACCGGCGGGGACGCCCTGCAGAGCGAACCCGAGCAGGGGCTCAGCGAGGTGATCGGCTTCGGCGTGGCCGCGGTCGTGCTGACCATCACCTTCGGCTCGCTCATCGCGGCCGGGCTGCCGCTGCTCACCGCCTTCCTGGGGGTGGCCGCCACGATGACCGGCATCCAGCTGGCGTCCGGCTTCTTCGACCTGAGCAGCAGCACGTCGACGCTGGCGCTGATGCTGGGCATCGCGGTCAGCATCGACTACGCGCTGTTCATCGTCTCGCGGTACCGGCACGAGTTGGCCGTGGGCCGGACCGGCGCGGAGGCGGCCGGGCGCGCGGTCGGCACGGCCGGGTCCGCGGTCACGTTCGCCGGGCTCACCGTGCTCGTCGCTCTGACGGCGCTGGCGGTGGTCAACATCCCGGTGCTGACGGAGATGGGTCTGGCCGCCGCGGGCGCGGTCGCGGTAGCCGTGCTCATCGCGCTCACCCTGCTGCCGGCGCTGGTCGGCTTCGCGGGCCGGCGCATCACCGGGCGCACCGGCCACACCCGGGACCTCGAGGCGGACGGGGACCGGCCCACGCTGAGCCTGCGGTGGGCCCGCGCGATCACCCGGCGGCCGATCCTGACCGTGGCGACCGCGGTCGCCGTGCTCGGGATCATCGCCGTGCCGGCGCTCGATCTGCGGCTGGGCCTGCCCGGCGACAACATGGCGTCGCCGGACACCACCCAGCGCAAGGCGTACGACCTGATGACGAGCGGATTCGGGGCCGGTTACAACGGTCCGCTGCTGGTCGTGGTGGACGCCGACGGCAGCCCCGACCCGAAGGCGGCGGCGACCGCGGCCGCCGACACCATCAAGGCCCTGCCCGGCGTGGTGTCGGTCAGCCCGCCGACGTTCAACGAGGCCGGCGACACCGCGATGGTGTCGGTGATCCCGGCCAGCGCGCCGGACAGCACCGAGACGACCGACCTCGTGCACGCGATCCGCGACGCCGACGCGGACCTGCGGGCGGACACCGGCGCCGACCTGTCCGTCACCGGCACCACGGCCGTCACCATCGACATCGCCGCCAAGATGGGTGACGCGCTGGTGCCGTACCTGGCGGTGATCGTCGTTCTGGCCTTCCTGCTCCTCACCCTGTTGTTCCGGTCGGTGCTGGTGCCGCTGAAGGCGATCGCCGGGTTCCTGCTGTCGGTGGTGGCCACGTTCGGCGCGGTGGTGGCGGTCTTCCAGTGGGGCTGGCTGGCCGACGTGTTCGGGGTGGAACAGACCGGCCCGATCGTCAGCCTGCTGCCGGTGATCCTCATCGGGATCGTGTTCGGTCTGGCCATGGACTACGAGGTCTTCCTGGTCACCCGGATGCGCGAGGAGCACGTGCACGGCGCGTCCCCGATCCAGGCGGTGACCGCCGGCTACGCGCACGGCGCCCGGGTGGTCACGGCGGCGGCGATCATCATGATCAGCGTCTTCGCCGGCTTCGTCCTGGCCCCGGACCCACTGATCAAGTCGATCGGGTTCGCCCTGGCCGCGGCCATCCTGCTCGACGCGTTCCTGGTCCGCATGACGATCGTCCCGGCGGCGATGGCCCTGCTCGGCCGGCGCGCGTGGGCGCTCCCCCGGTGGCTGGACCGGCTGCTGCCGAACGTCGACGTGGAGGGCGAACGGCTGCAGGACGCCGTGCCCGACGAGCCGCCGGCCCTGCCGCAACCAGTGGGTGCGGGCCGCTGACCGCCGGCGGGACCTGAGCGAAGGCACCGTCCGCGAACCACCCTGCGGACGGTGCCTCCCGCGTCACCACCTCGAGCAGCCTCCGTTGATGAAGGCCGTCGCTGACGCACGCGTTCCGGCTCCCGCCGGGCGCGGGCCGGGCAGCAGATCGGCGGCGCCGACGAGCCTCAGGGCTTCGGCCTCGGCCGCGCTGATCGCACGGAGCCGCAGCGCCACCCGCAGATTGACGGCGATCCGGTGGGCCACGACGAGGGCGCCCGCGCCGGCCGGGTCGAGCAGCGTCAAGCCGGTCAGGCCGAGCCGTCGCGCATCATCCCGGCCGCAGCGGGTAGGCGGCCCGACATGACAACTACCACCCAGCCCATGCTCGACACCTATCCCAAGTCGATCAACCTGGACCGCGGGAAGCTCGCCGCTGCGATCGACGCGCTGATCGCCTGCGCCGAGGCCTGCACCGCCTGCGCCGACGCCTGCCTCAGCGAAGACACCGTCGCCGACCTGACCAAGTGCATCCGTACGAACCTCGACTGCGCCGACATCTGCGGCACCACCGCCCGGGTGCTGTCCCGGCACACCGGCTACGACGCCACCATCAGCCGCAGCCTCCTCGACGCCTGCGCGACCGCGTGCAAGGCGTGCGGCGACGAATGCGGCCGGCACGCCGGCATGCACGAACACTGCCGGATCTGCGCCGACGCCTGCCGCGCCTGTGAACAGGCCTGCCGCGACCTGCTCGCCGCCATCAGGTGAGCCACCCCGGGTGAGATTCGCGGAATCGGGGGTAGCCAGCGCTCGTACGGCCGACGTGACCAGTGGAAGGACCTTCACCGTGAAACTCGACTTCCTGCGTCCCCTGTTCGAACGCCCGGGCTCGTGGGTGTCCGTCTACCTCGACGCCACCCGCGCAGGCGAGAACGCCGACCACGAGGTCGCCCTGCGCTGGCGCGGCCTGCGGGAGGAGCTGGCCGGGCAGGGCGCCGACGCCGCGACTCTCGACGCCGTGGAGGGAGCCGTGCAGGACCATCCGACCCAGCCCGGACAGTACGGGCTGGCCGTCTTCGCCACGAACGGCGACGTCGCCATGGTGCAGACGCTGTCCGCTCCCCCGCCCGCCGACACGGCCTGGTTCGAACCGCTGCCGCACGCCGCGAGCACCGGACTGGTCGACGTGGTCGCCCGGCTGCAGCGCGGCCAGGCCGACACTGTGCTCCTGATCGACGACCAGTCGTCGACCGACAAGCTGTGGATCGCACCCGACGACCCGACGCTCGTCGCGGTCGACGACCACGTGCTGCGCGAGGCCGGTGTGGACGAGCCGCAGAAGGTCCGCGCCGACGCCGCGCTGGTCCGCGCCATCGCCGGCACCGGGGCCGACCTGGTGCTGATCGTTCCCGGCGAGGCCACCCTCGAGCACGGCATCGGCGCGGTCCTGCGCTACGCGGACGCGAGCACCGCGGCGAGCTGAGCCGCATCACAACCGGAACCGATCCCGCAACCGCGGGATGGCGCGGCAACTTCGGGCAGGGTTCCACAGACGACGACCCCGGCACCTTCCCGCCGACGACAGGATCACACCGGCTGGACGGGGTATTCGGGGTCCGCGATCAGCTCCCACCCGGTCCGGGTGGCGTGTCGCCCGGGCCGGGCCGGACGCTCAGCCTGCCGTGCGCGGAGTTCTCCTCGGGCGCACTGTGCGAGGCCCCGGCTCGGAGGTCGTTCAGTCTGTTCTCCGGCTCGCTCGACCACGTCGGCGTCCGCCGTACTGCGATTCCCGTACCCGGAGCCTGCACCTGCACGACGACGCGACCGGGGCCCGGCCGAGAGGCTGTGGGCACCTTTCGCAGAGAAGTGGAGTGTCCGCCATGGCAGGCATGCTGGATCGTCTTGGTCGCTTTTCCTACCGCCGGCGATGGCTGGTCGTCCTGGTGTGGCTGTTCGCGCTGGGCGGGATCATGCTGCTCGCCGTCGAGTCGGAGGGCCCGGTCAGCACCCGGGCGACGATGCCGGGGATCGAGTCGCAGCAGGCGTTCGACCTCATCGCGGAGCGCTTTCCGGGTGCCGCCGCGGACGGGGCGTCGGCGACCGTCGTGTTCGTCGCTCCGCCGGGTCAGCGACTGACGTCCGCGGGAAACGCGAAGGCCGTCGACGCCGCGCTGGCGCTCGTCTCCGGCGGTCCTCAGGTGTCACGGGTCGTGCCGCCGTCGGCCGGCGGAGGCGTCAGCGCCGACGGATCGACCGGGTTCGCGTCGGTGTCGTACGGGGTTCCCTCGTCCGAGGTGACCGAGGAATCGCGCGCTGCGTTGGCCGATGCCGTGGAGCGGGCGCGCGATGCCGGGCTGACGGCGGAGATGTCGGGATCGGCGCTCAAGACCGGCACCCGGATGAGTGCCATGGAGCTCGCCGGAGTGGCGATCGCCGCGGTCGTCCTGCTGATGACCTTCGGTTCGATGGTCGCGGCGGGTCTGCCGCTCCTCACGGCGGTCATCGGGGTGGCCATCTCGTTCCTCGGCGTCTGGGCGGTGGCCGGGCCGCTGCAGATGGCGATCACCAGCGGAATGCTCGCCCTCATGCTGGGGCTGGCGGTCGGCATCGATTACGCGATGTTCGTCGTCTCCCGGTACCGGGAGGAGCGCCACGGCCGCGACGACGCCGAGCGGGCCACCGGGCGCGCGGTGGGGACGGCCGGCTCGGCGGTGGCCTTTGCCGGGACCACCGTGGTGATCGCGCTCGCCGGGCTGTCGGTGGTGGGCATCCCGTCGCTGGCAAAGATGGGACTGGCCGCCGCGGCTGCGGTGGTGGTGGCCGTCCTGGTGGCGCTGACCCTGGTGCCGGCGTTGCTGGGCTTCGCCCCGAACCGGGTCCTTCCCCGAGCGCAACGCCGCGGCGGTGTCCGCAGCTCGGAGCGCCGTCCGGCGGCGCGCACCTGGATGCGGCTGGTGTTGCGCCGTCCGCTCGTGATCACGCTGGCCGGTGTCGCGGTGCTGGCCGCGATCGCCGTCCCGGCCTTGTCCCTGCAACTCGGCACGCCCGGGGACGCGTCGCTGCCGACGACAGAGACCCAGCGACGCGCGTACGACCTGCGGGCCGAGGCGTTCGGTCCCGGGTTCAACGGTCCGCTGACGGTGGTGGTCGACGCCCGTGGCGCCGCTGACCCGGCATCGGCGGTGGCAACTGTGGCGGACAGCATCCGAACGACCAGCGGCGTGGTGTCGGTGTCCAAGGCGACCTTCAACCAGCAGCGCGACACGGCGATCCTCACCGCCGTGCCGTCGACCGGCCCGGCCGACGAACGTACCGAGGCCCTGGTGGAAGCGCTGCGAACCGCGCGTCCGGGCGTGGAGGCGGCCGGGCACGTACGGTACGAGATCACCGGCGCCACCGCGCTGGACATCGACATGGCGCGCAAGACGCAGTCGGCGCTCGTTCCGTACGTCGCGATCGTCATCGGCCTCGCCGTGCTGCTTCTGCTGGTGGTCTTCCGTTCGGTCTGGGTCCCGGTCAAGGCGGCGCTCGGCTTCCTGCTGTCGCTGTTCGCCGCGCTCGGGGTGATCGTCGCGGTGTTCCAATGGGGCTGGGCGGCCGACCTGCTCGGCATCGAGCAGACCGGGCCGGTCATGAGCCTGATGCCGATCCTGCTGGTGGGCATCGTGTTCGGGCTGGCGATGGACTACGAGGTCTTCCTGGTGTCGCGGATGCGTGAAGCTCATGTACACGGCAGGCCGGCCCGCGACGCGATCGTCACCGGTTTCGAGCAGAGCTCGAAGGTGGTCGTCGCGGCCGCGGTGATCATGATCGCGGTGTTCGGCGGGTTCGCGGCGGCCGACGAGCCGCTGATCAAGATGGTGGGCCTCGGGCTCGCGTGCGCGGTCTTCTTCGACGCTTTCGTGGTACGCCTGACACTGGTGCCCGCCGTCCTGGGACTGCTCGGCGAGCGGGCCTGGTGGCTGCCGCGATGGCTCGACCGGGTGCTGCCGCATGTCGACGTCGAGGGCGGGGCGCCGAGTGAACACCAGCCGGGATCGGAGCCGGCTCACGTAGTGTCGGCCCGATGAACGTTCTGACCGCGCTGGTCGCGTTCGTCTTCGCTGCCCTCGGCGCCAGCCTCAGCACCGAGGGCATCTTCCGGCCGGCCGAGCTGCTTCCCGGCGCGCTGCTGAGCCTGGTCGCGAGCGGGGCCCTGTTCGCCTCCGCCCGCTTCCCGCGGGTCGCGACCGTCGTCGCGATCTGCTGCGCGGCCGCCGCCTGCGCGGCCGGCTACCTGCCGACACCGTTGCTGCTGGCCCCGCTGATCGGCTGCCTGTATCGGCTGACGGTTGCCGGCAGTCTCCGGGCGGCCGCCTGGTGGACCGGGATCGCGGTGGGAGCGGTGATCCTGGGCGGAGCGGCGGGCGACACGGCCCCGACGGGAGGGTCCCTGCTCCTGCGGACCGTCGGCGTCGCCCTGTGGCTGCTTCCGGCAGTGTTCGCCGGACGGATGACCCACGCCCAGCGGGCGTACCTGCGGATGGTCGAGGCCCGCGCCGCGGACGCCGAACGCAATCGGGACGACGACGTGCGCCGCCGGCTGAGCGAGGAACGCCTGCGCATCGCGCGTGACCTGCACGATGTTGTCGCGCATCACCTCGCGGTCGCGAACGCGCAGGCCGGGACCGCGGCCCATCTGCTGGGGAAGCGTCCGGAGCAGGTCCCCCCGCTTCTCGCCGGGCTGAGCGGGTCCACGTCGGCCGCTCTGCGCGAGCTCAAAGCGACCGTGGGCCTGCTCCGTCATCCCGGCGACGACTCCTCGCCGGGCACCACTCCGGCGCCCGGCCTCGACCAGCTCCCCGAGGTGATCGAAGCGTGCCGGGCGGCCGGGATCGACGTCTCCGTGTCCAGCGACGGGACGCCGCGGCGCTTACCGCCCCTGGTCGAGCTCACCGCGTTCCGGATCGTTCAGGAAGCGCTGACCAACGTCACCAGACATGCCGTTCACCCGATCGTCACCATCTCCCTGACGTACGAGGAGGACACCTTCGCCGTCGACGTGGTCAACACCTCGGCCCACTCCGGTCCGGCCGGAACCGGCGGTTACGGGCTGATCGGCATGCGGGAACGCGCGAACGCGGTCGGCGGGTCGGTCCGGGCCGGTCCGGCCGGCCCCGACCGGTACGCGGTCTCCCTCACCATCCCGCTGGCCGCCTGGCAGGAAGACCAGGTGCTCCGATGATCCGGATCGTTCTCGCCGACGATCAGGCGCTGCTGCGCTCGACGTTCCGGATGCTGATCGAGTCCGGCGACGACATGACGGTCGTCGCCGAGGCCGCGAACGGCGAGGAAGCGGTCGCACACGCTCAACTGCACCGGCCCGACCTCGTCCTGATGGACATCCGGATGCCGATCCTGGACGGGCTGGCCGCGACGCAGCGCATCTGTTCCACCACCGAGCTGGCACGGACACGCGTGCTGATCCTCACCACGTTCGAAACCGACGAGTACGTGGCCCGCGCGCTCGAGGCGGGGGCCAGCGGCTTCCTCGGCAAGGACGTCACCCCGGACGTTCTGCTGGCCGGCATCAGAACCGTGGTCGGGGGCGAGGCGCTACTCTCGCCGGCAGCCACCCGCGCGTTGATCGACCGTTTCCTGTCCGGTTCCGGCCGCATCGGCGGGCCGTCCCTGGGGTCTCTGGCAACACTGACCGACCGCGAGCGGGAGATCACCGCGCTGGCCGCCCACGGCCTCTCGAACCAGGAGATCGCCGAACGCCTCGTCGTGAGCCCCTTGACGGTCCGGACGCATATTCACCGGGCGATGATGAAGGTGCGGGCCCGCGACCGCGCCCAGCTGGTCGTCCTCGCCTACCAGCAGGGGCTGGTCAAGGCTTGAACGTTTCCCGGATCGCCTGATCCAGCGGCCGTCCCGATGCCGGCTCGATGAACAGGTCGGCCAGCAGCAGGTCGGCCAGGTACGTCAGGTTGGTGCCCGACTCCCGGCCGCTCAGAGCCTGCAAAGCCCCGCCGAGCCGGAGCGATCCGCGCATCGCGACAGCCGGGAGGCGGACGGCCCGGCGGGGACGACCGGCCGCCCCGGCGATCCGAGTGATCATCTCGGCCCACGTCAGGTTCTCGTCAGCCACCGGAATGTCCTGGCCGCTGCTCCGCTCGAGCGCGTCCACCGCGACCTCGGCCACGCGGCGGGCCGAGGTGGCCGCTGTCCCGCCGGGCGGGGCGACCAGCGGCGAACGGGAGCGGACCCAGCGATCCAGGGCGGGCGCCCAGTTCGGCAGACGGTCGCCGGCCCGGCCGAACACGAACGGCAGCTCCAGGACGGCGACCGGCAGGCCGGGACCGGCGGCCACCCGCGCCTCCCGGGCCTGCTCGACCCGGCAGCGGACATAGACGTGCCGTTCCGGAAGGCGCCACTGCGGATGCAGCCGATCGAAGTACGTGTAGTACGAGCCCATGATGACGCCGCGGGTCAGCCCCTCGTCGCGGGCCGCGCCGAACAGGCGTACCACCGGCTCCACCATGTCGCGGCGGAACGCCGGATGGATCGGCCGGCGCAGCGGTCGTTGCTCGTCCGTGCGGGCGGCGAAGACCACGCCGTCGTGCCCGGCCAGCAGCGGCCGCAGCTGCTCGGCCGAGGCGGCTCCCAGATCGAGCCGGTGGTCGACGCCGGGGGCCGCAGCGCGCGCCGCACTGGTCACCGCGTGGCCGCGTTCGCGCAGCACCTCCGCGACATGGGCCCCGACGAGACCGCTTCCACCCACGACGAGAATGCGCATCCGACATCGTCCACGAAGGACCGCGCCCTTTGTCAAGCCGGATGCCGCCCGCAGCGGGAAGCCGGGCTCAGGACGGCGGCGACACCCCGGATTGTCCCGGCTCGAACTGACCGATCCGCGGGATCGGGTCTGGCCCGGCTGCTGAACGCCGGCCCGAGTGGCGTAGATGTTCAGCGTACGACCGCCGAGGAGCCGGCGGATTTCCCGGCCGATCTAGGATGGCGGGATCGGCATCGACGGACGGCGGAGACGGTGATGGGCAGCGAGCAGGGCACGGATCAGCGTGGCGGGCCGGAGCTCGACCCCACCCGGCCGCATCCGGCGCGGCGGTACAACTACTGGCTCGGCGGCAAGGACAATTTCCAGGCCGACCGGGACGCCGGTGACGCGATCGCCGGGGTGTTCCCGCACATCCGCACCGCCGCCCGCGAGAACCGCGCGTTCATGCAGCGGGCGGTGCGTCACCTCGCCCGCGAGGCCGGTATCCGGCAGTTCCTCGACATCGGCACCGGGCTGCCCACCGCGGACAATGTGCACGACGTGGCCCAGGGAATCGCCCCGGAGTCGCGGATCGTCTATGTGGACAACGACCCGCTGGTGCTGAGCCACGCCCGGGCGTTGCTGACCAGTTCGGACGAGGGCGCCACCGCCTACATCGACGCCGACGTGCGGGAACCGCGGAAGATCCTGGCCGACCCCGCCGTACGCGACACCTTGGACTGGTCCCGGCCCATCGCGCTGCAGCTGGTGGCGATCATGCACTTCGTCGAGGACCACGAGGACCCGTACGGCATCGTGAGTCAGCTCGTCTCCGCTCTGCCGGCCGGCAGCTACCTGGTGTTGTCGCACGCGACGTTCGATCCGCTCGACCCCGAGACGATCGCCGCGATGAACGCGATCAACGAGGGCATCAAGCCCCGGTTCAGCCCGCGAACGCTCGCCGAGGTCACCCCGTTCTTCAACGGCCTGGAGCTGCTGGATCCGGGAATCGTCTCGGTGAGCGATTGGCGCCCCGAACCGGGCCCCCGCCCGACCGCCGCCGAAGCCACCGGGTACGGGGCCGTCGCCCGGATCCCGTAGGTCCGGACGCGGCCGGTTCGGGCGCTCGCGGAATCCGGCGACGAGTCCACAAACGAAAGTGGCGTTTGTGGCGTACGCTGTCGCACGGAGTGCCGGGAAGCCTGGTCGGCGACACACTGCCGCCTGTAAAGGAGCCTCCGATGAACGCGAGCACCGGCACGGCCATCTCGATCTCCGGTCTGACCAAGTCGTTCGGCCCGGCCAAGGCCCTCGACGGACTGGATCTGACCGTCGCCGCGGGTGAGGTGCACGGCTTCCTCGGCCCGAACGGCAGCGGCAAGACCACCACCATCCGCATTCTCCTCGGTCTGTTGCGCGCAGACTCCGGCGCCGTACGACTGCTCGGCGGCGACCCCTGGCGGGACGCCGTCGCCCTGCACGGGCGGCTGGCGTACGTGCCCGGTGACGTCACGCTCTGGCCCGGCATCTCCGGCGGCGAGGTCATCGACCTGCTCGGCCGCATGAGCGGCCGTCCCGACCGCCGCCGCCGCGACGAGTTGCTCGACCGGTTCGATCTCGACCCGCGCAAGAAGGCCCGCACCTATTCCAAGGGCAACCGGCAGAAGGTCGCCCTGATCGCCGCGCTCGCCTCGGACGCCGAGCTGCTGCTGCTCGACGAACCCACGTCCGGCCTGGACCCGCTGATGGAGTCCGTCTTCCAGGATTGCATTCAGGACGCCCGCCGGGAGGGCCGGACGGTGCTGCTGTCCAGCCACATCCTCGCCGAGGTCGAGGCGCTGTGCGACCGGGTGAGCATCATCCGGCTCGGCCGCACCGTGGAGTCGGGCACGCTGCGCGAGCTGCGCCACCTGACCCGTACCTCGATCACCGTCGAGACCGCCGAACCGCTCGTCGGCATCGATACGCTGCCCGGCGTGCACGACGTCGTGGCCGAGGATCACCACGCCCGCTTCGACGTCGACTCCGCGCAGCTGGACGCCGTGATACGCCGCTTGGCGGGCCTCGGCGTACGCAGCCTGACCAGCACCCCGCCGACCCTGGAAGAGATGTTCCTGCGGCACTACGGCGCCGACGCCACCGCGGCCGAGATCGTCGCGTCATGACCGGGACAGCCAACCTGCTGCTGTTCTTCCTGCGCCGGGAACGTCGTAGCCTGCCCTGGTGGCTGCTGGGCGCCGCCGTGCTCCTGCTGATCCAGTCGACCCAGAGCCAGAATCTCTACGGTACGGCCGAGGACCTCGCCAACCTCCGGCGCACGATCGGCGGGAACACCGCTGTCATCGCGATGAGCGGGCCCACCCAGCTGCTCGATTCGATCGGCGGCGAGGTCGTCTTCGAGATCTTCGCCTTCCTCGCGATCGTGATCGCGCTGATGAACATGTTCGTGGTCGGCCGGCAGACGCGCGCCGACGAGGAGGCCGGCCGCGCCGAGCTGCTCCGCTCGGTGCGGGTGGGCCGCCGCGCTCCGCTGGCTGCCGCGCTCGTCCTCGCCGGGCTGGCCGACCTGTCCGCCGGGGTGCTCGTGGCCGCCGTGGCCGCCGGCACCGGCCTGCCGGTCAGCGGGTCGATGCTGCTGGGCGCGGCCGTGGCCGCCGTCGGGCTGACGTTCGCGGCGCTCACGGCGGTCGCCGCTCAGGTTTTCGAGAATACCCGCGCGGTCTACGGCGCGGTCGGTTCGGTGCTCGGCGCCGCGTACGCCCTGCGGGCCGCCGGGGACACCGGCGACGGCACGTTGTCGTGGCTGTCACCGATCGGATGGGGACAGCGCACCTTTCCCTACGCCGGGGACCGCTGGTGGCCGCTGCTGCTGCCCCTCGCCGCCACCCTGCTGCTGATCACGCTCGCGGTCGCGCTGCTCGAACGGCGCGACTTCGGCGCCGGACTCGTCCCGTCCCGGCCCGGACGTCCCACGGCTTCCGCGGCGCTCGCGAACCCGTTCGGGCTGGCCTGGCGGCTGCAACGTTCGGCGCTGGCCGGCTGGGTGGCCGGCCTGGCGCTGCTCGGCGTCGCGTACGGCTCCATCGGCAACAGCATCGAGCAGTACGTCGCGGACAACCCCGAGATCACGCAGTTCCTGCCCGGCGGCGCGCAGAGCATCGTCGACTCGTACCTGGCGCTCACCGTCAGCGTGTCGGCGCTCATCGCCGCGGCGTACGGCGTCACCAGCGTGTTGCGCGTGCGCGCCGAGGAGACGTCCGGCCGGGCCGAACCGGTCCTGGCCACGGCGACGAGCCGATTCAGCTGGCTCGCGGGCCACCTCAGCGTCGCCCTCGCCGGCACCGCCCTCGCCCTGCTGGCGATCGGCTTCGGCGAAGGCGCCGCGTACGCCATGACAGTCTCCGACCCCGGCCAGGTGCCCCGCCTGGTCGGAGTCGCCCTCGCCTACCTGCCCGCGGTGTGGCTCGTCGTCGCCGTCGCGGTGCTCGCCATCGGCTGGCTGCCCCGGCCGGCCGCCGTGGTGGCCTGGGTGGCCGTCGCCTACTGCGCGGTCGTCGCGCTCTTCGCCGACTCGTTCGACCTGCCCGGCTGGGCGCAACGCGCGTCACCGTTCGCCCACACCCCGCGGGTACCCCTGGACGCGCTCGCCGTCACACCGCTCCTCGTGGTCGGCCTGATCGCCGTGACCCTGCTCGCCGCCGGTTACGCCGGCCTGCGCCGCCGCGACATCGGCTACTGAGCTTCGCTTCCCGGCCGCTCAGGGCGTTCCGCCGGTTCACCGGCTGGGCTCCGGCTGCGGCCCACGCTGCCCGGAGCGATCGTGGGCGCGGTCCAGCATCTGCATCACCGGCGTGGCCGCCACGCCGTGCAGAACCACCGACACGAGCACGACGAAGCCGATGGACGCCCAGATGAGATCGGCGCCGGGGAAGGCGGCATGCGTCAACGCGTAGGACAGATAGTAGAACGAACCGATGCCCCGGATGCCGAAGGCGGCGATCACCCAGTGCTCCGCGGTGGAGCCGGGCGCCCCGCGCAGAGACAGGATGCCGGTCAGCGGCCGGATGACGAACAGCAGCGTGAGCCCCACGAAGACGGCGGGCCAGGTGAGCGCTTCGAGCAGTCCGCTCACGATCGCACCGCCGAAGAGCAGCAGCAGCAGGACGGTGAGCAGCCGCTCGGTCTGCTCGGCGAAGTCGTGCAACACCTGGTGGTAATCGTGTGACCGCTCGGCGGCACGGATGGCTCGCGCGGCGACGAACACGGCCAGGAAGCCGTATCCTCCCGCGACTTCCACCACGCCGTACGCCACGAAGGTCGCCGCCAGGGCGAGGAAGCCCTCGGAATGACGGGCCAGGCGCAGCGCCTCGGCACGGGGACGGAAGAACAGCCAGCCCAGCACCTTGCCCACGATCAACCCGCCGATCAGGCCCATGGCGAGCTTGTAGAGCAGGTCCTGCCAGGCCCAGTGGCCGATCCACCCCAGCCCGGCCGTCCCGGCCATCGCGATGGCCGCGTAGACGAAGGGGAACGCGAGCCCGTCGTTGAGACCGGCCTCGGAGGTGAGCGCGAACCGCACCTCGTCCTCGGAGTCCTCCTCGTCGGTGGGTTCGCCGACCTGGACGTCCGAGGCGAGAACGGGGTCGGTCGGCGCGAGCGCGGCACCCAGCAGCAAGGCGGCGGCCGGTACGAGTCCGGCCCACCACCAGCCGAGCAGCGCCACCGCGGCGATGGTCACCGGCATCGCGATCGCGAGCAGCCGCCACGTGGATGCCCAGCCCCGCCGGCTGAGCGGCCGGTCGATCTTCAGACCCGCGCCCATCAGCGCGACGATGACGCCGACCTCGGTCAGGTGCTCCGTGGCCTTGGAATGGGTCAGCGGGTCGGCATCGGGCAGGCCGAGGGGCAGGCCGAAGACGAGCATGCCGAGACCCAGGAACGCGATCGGCATCGAGAGCGGCCGGCGCTCGAGCAGGCGCGGGAGGATCCCGGCCAGCAGCGCTCCGAAACCGATGACCGCGAAGACGACGTCAGACGTTTGCACGGCGCTAGCGTGCCCGCTTCTCCTGCGGGTTATGCCCTTCGCGGCGGATCAGCCGGACGGGGCACACGCCGTAAGGTGACCGTAAGCACCACAGCCTGGCGCGAACGGCCGGCTCCGGGTTGGCTCGAAGCCATGATTCGCCGAACCTTGTCCAAGCCTGTCGCCTGGGTCGTCATAGCGCTGTTCAGCATCGGCGGCGCCGTGGGCCTCTACTGGTTCCAGCCCTGGCGGCTCGTCACCGACACGACCGTGACGGACGCGCTGTCCATCGACGTGTCCGCGTCTCCGGCCGCATCGGCGGCATCGGCCCCCTCTTCGAAGCCGCGGAAACCGGCCGCGATGGTGCTCACGCAGGGTTCGTTCGTCACCCACGAGCACAGAACCACCGGTACCGCCCGGATGGTCCGCAACGCGGACGGCAGCCACCAGCTGGAACTGGTCGGCCTGGACACCTCCGACGGGCCTGACCTGCGGGTATGGCTGTCCGACCAACCGGTACGCGACGGCGCCGACGGCTGGCACGTCTTCGACGACGGCGAGTACGCGGAACTGGGAAAGCTCAAGGGAAATCACGGCAACCAGGTGTACCGTCTCCGCGACAACATCGACCCGAGCGATTTCCGCAGCGTCAGCATCTGGTGCAAACGCTTCTCGGTGTCGTTCGGCGCAGCCGCTCTCACGTGAGGGCGGCCGGCCGCGAGGATGCGGCCGGCCGCGACATCAGGGCCGCCTGATCAGGAGCCGACGATCGGCAGCCAGTCCGATGTGTCGTCGCACCCTCCGAAGGTCATGTTCTCGACCATCCTCTCGAGCGCCGCGGACGGGATCGAGACCCGGTCCCGGACCGCGATGGTGATCCCGCACGAGCCGGCCTGGATCAGCATGTGACTGCCGTCCCGGTTGCCGAACGGACCGGCATCACCCTCGATGTACCAGGTCCGATGGCCGGCGATGGTGCGCATCGGGCGATCGGCGTAGTCCTCCCCCCACGCGGTCATGATGCCCTCCATCGGCAGCACAGACACGCTCAGCGGGGTGTCGTACGGCATCGTGAAGAACGGACTGGACGGTTGCCCGGACGGTTCGGCGGGGCCGCCGAAACCGATGTTCGCCGACACTCCGTGGGCCGCCACGTCGCGGCTCTCGATATAGGTGACCGGCAGGTCCAGCGGCACCCAGCCGAACCTCACCGGCGCCCGCGCGGTGCGCGGCGGCGTCAGCCGGACGCTCTCGGCCAGCCGCAGCATCGCGGCTCGGCTCGCGCCGTCGGAGACGGTCACCCACGCACCGGACGAATCCTGCCAGCCCACCGCCGCTCCGATCCGGTACGACGAGTCCGGGCCGGACGCGTTCGTGCCGGCGGGTGCGGACGGTGCGGGCGGGTCCAGGTTCTGCACATAGAAGGCCGGGTGGCCGTGCACGGTGATCTGCTCGCCACGGCGCAGCCGGGTGGGGTCGAACGTACCCGGGTCGTGGGCCGCGATGGTGCCGCCGGTGCGGCAGCCGAGCACCTCCGCTATCTCCAGATCGCTGAGGCTCTCGTAGTAGCGCAGCACGATCACCGCCCGCTGCTGGCGTGGCAACCTCATCAGCAGGTGCCACAGGTCGTCGTCCGGCTCCGGCACGCGCGGCGCCGACGCGCCGTCGACCGCGTCCGGTCCCAGCGGCACTGTCCACACCCGCCGGCGGCGGCGCAGCGACAGGAACTCATTGGTCACCATCCGCCGCACATAGCCGTAGGGATCGTGCACCGAGCCGATCCGGCCCCACTTCACCAGCGCCCGGGCCAGCACCTCCTGGACGATGTCGCGGGCTTCCTCGCGGTCGCCGCTGAGCAGCACCGCATATCGCAGCAGCGAGGCCGACCGCGCCGCCGCGAATTCCTCGAAGCTCATCCGTCCTCCCCGTCGGTGGCGCCCGTCCGGTGCCCCTGGGCTAAGAACGCATTCGCCGCCGGATCTGCTGCGCCGGGCCGGCCGCCGCCGGTCTCAGACCGACGGCGGGCGGGTGCGCCGGGCGATCGTGTGTCCCGCGCGGCCGACTCGGGCGATTCGAGCAGCAGCTCGGCGATGAGCTCGGGACGCAGGCGCACCCCGGCCGCGAGGAACGGGCCGGCCCGGGTGATCCGTGCCGTGACCGACGGCTCCATCGAGAAGACGAGGTATTCGCCGGCGCCGTAGCGGAACTCGTGCCCGGCCAGAGCCATCCGCTTCTCGCCGGCGCCACCACGACGGCGACCATGGGTTCGACGTCGGCCCGCTGACAGCCGAGGGCTCGGCCCCGTCCCACATCGCCGAAACCGTCTTCGCCGCGGTCACCGACCAGCTCCGGTACGAAGCGGGCCCCGACGGCATCCGGATGCTCAGCGCCCGGCGGGCAGCCGACGACGCCACCTTCCTGGCCGGCATCAGGGATCAGTTCGGCCTCGCCGGCGTTCCCTCGGCCGCCGTGCGTTGAAACTCGCGTCGTTGACCCTCTCCCCGGGGGAGGGCCGACGGTTGTGGGAGGCCGGCACATCGTCGGCCGGACACCGGAAGCAAGGGATTGAAGCGCGACATGAACACCTGGTTCATCACTGGTGGCACTCCCGGCGGGTTCGGCATGGCGTACGCCGAAGCTGCGCTGGACAACGGCGACCGTGTGGCGCTGACCGTGAGGCGCCCCGAGGAGCTGGACGCCTGGGCCCGGCCGTACGGCGACCGGGTCCTGGTGCTGCCCCTGGACGTCACCGAGGAGAAACACGTCGAGCCGGCCGTGCGGGCCGCCGAGGAACGCTTCGGCGGCATCGACGTGCTGGTCAACAACGCCGGCCGCGGCTGGTTCGGGTCGATCGAAGGCATGGCTGACGCCGACGTCCGGCGCATGTTCGACCTGAACTTCTTCGCTGTGCTGTCGGTCCTGCGGGCCGTCCTTCCGGGGATGCGAGCTCGGGGACGTGGCTGCATCATCACCATGTCCTCGGTCGCCGGGCTGCGCGGCATCGAAGGATTCGGCTACTACAGCGCCTCCAAGTTCGCCCTCGAGGCCGTCACCGAGGTTCTCCGCGGGGAGGTCGAGCCGCTGGGCATCCGCGTCATGGCGGTGGAGCCGGGCGCCTTCCGCACCCGCGCCTACACCGGCTTCTCGGGCGAGCCCGTCCGAGAGACCATCCCGGCGTACCGGCCCATGCTCGAGAAGGTCCGCGCTGCCATGATCGCCGAGGACGGGAACCAGCCCGGTGACCCGGCGCGCGGAGTCCGAGCGGTTCTGGCCGCCATGGCTCAGGACTCTCCGCCCCAGCGCCTCGTTCTCGGCAGCCAGGGGTTCGACGCGGCGGTCGCCACGCTCGAGGGAAACCTTCACGACATCCGGTCCTCCGAGGCGCTTTCCAGGGGAGCCGACTTCCCCGCTGTCTGAAGCGCCTACGGCTCGATCACGAGCCGGGTGATCCGGTCGCCGTCGACGGTGAACCGGTAGTGCAGATCGACCGACCCGCCCGGGAAATCGCCCTCCAGATGCTGCAGCACGTCCCATCCCGCTCCGCCGTCCCGGGAAGCGCCGGCGAAGTCGGTCGTGAACGTGTACTCGCCGGACGACTTGTCCAGCCAGTCCTCGATCTGGTCGCGGCCGTGGTACGTGCGGCCCTCGTCCGTCACGACGGCGTCGGCGGCGAAGGCGCCGATCGCCGTCTTCGAATCGTGCGCCTGGTGCGCGGGAAGATACGTGGTGACGGCGGTCGGCAACTGGTCCCAGGAGAGGTCGGCGCCGCGGTTCGATGTCGTGTCCATGTCCCCACGATTGACCCTCTCCCGGGGAGAGGGTCAATTCCGCGACAACAGCAGCGCGAGCTCGTCGGGATGTTCCAGGTGCGGCAGGTGGCTGCCGGGCAGCACCGTGACGACGGTCGTGGGCAGCGCCGCCGTCTCGGCGATTGTCCTGGCCTCACCCTCGAGCGCCTCGATCTCCATGCCGGCCACCATTCGCTCCCAGACCGCACGCCAGCCCGGGACCCGAGGCTCCGGCTCCGCCGCGCGCACGATGCCGCCGAAGGGTCCGGGAAGCCAAAATCTGGTCCAGGTTCACGACCGTACGGGTGTGGTAGCGGGCGGCGTAGGCAGTGGCGATGATCCCGCTCACCGAGTGACCCACCACGGTCGGTGGTTCGGTCAGACCCGCCGCGGCAATCCGGCTGTGCACGACGGCGAGCTCACGACGGCGTCCGATCATCTTGCGAGCGTAGGCGCGCCCGTCAGGCCGGGGCCACCCGGAAGACCGGCCAGCCGATCTCGGTGCGCCATCGCGGGGCCTCGGCGGTGTCCCGCGGTCCGGACAGGTAGGTCTCGTGGACCGGGCCGTCGATGTTGAGGGTGTGCGCGGCCACCCAGGCGCCCAGCCGGCCGTAGGTGACGTCGATGTCGTCGTGCGGTCCCGCGTGAACCGCCACCGCGAGATCGACTGCCGGCAATTCGACGACCTCGATCCGGCCGGCGGACCCGGGCCGGCGAACCGGCCGGAAGAGAGTCATGGCGCCGACGCCCTCGGTGAACAATCCGTTCTCGTACAGCCCGCCGGGCGCCCCGGTGCGCTCGCCCGGCGGGAAGGCCGCGTCCAGTTCGTTCATCGCCGTGTCGAACCACGCCGGCGAGTCCTCGAGCCGGACCGCCGGCGCCCTGATAGCCGCCACCGAACGGGCGGGAACCGAGCGCAGTTCGACCTCGACCTCGGCTACGTCCGGACGCAGCAGCCGGCGCAACGACACGACCGCGGCGCGCGTACGGTCGAGCTCGGCCTCCAGCCGCTGCAGGTGACCGGCGATGAGCTCGCCCCGCTTGTCCGGGTCGTCGGTGGCGAGGACGGATCTGACTTGGGCCAGGGGCATGTCCAGCTGGCGCAACCGATGGATGACCTGCGCCGTACCGATCTGATCGGGCTGGTAGTACCGGTAATTCGTGAACGGGTCGACGGTGGCCGGCTCCAGCAGCCCGGCCTCGTGATAGCGGCGCAGGGTCCGCACACTCAGGTGACTGAGCGTGGAGAACTCACCGATGGTCAAGCCGTTTCGCACCGCCGGTCACGCGGGCCGTTCGTCGTCACCGGCCAGGTCGAAGACCTCGTCGAGACTCAGCCAGTTCTCCCGGGCGGCCACGGCCGCGCCCGCCACATCGCGCGCTTCGCACAGGGTCACGATGCGCTCGTGCAGCGCCACCGAGGCCCGGCCGTTGAGCGACGAGAACCGCAGCCGCTCCAGCCGCCGCAGAACCGGTGTGAACTGCTCGACGACCGCGCGGATCGCGGGATTGGCCGAGGCCGTCACCGCGACACCGTGGAACTCGTCGTCCGCCGCGATGGCCGCATCGACGTCGTCCGCCTGCAGGGCCGCCGCGAAACGGGCGTTGGCCGCTCGCATCGCCTCGATCTCACCGGCCGACAGGTGCGGCACCGCCTCCCGTACAGCCAGCTCATGCATGGCCGCGGTGACCGTCTGCGCGGATCGCGCGGCGCGGGCGTCCAGCGGGCTCACCATCGTGTAGCGGCCGGGCTTGGTCCGTACCAGCCCGGATTCCTCGAGCCGGGTCAGCGCCTCGCGCACCGGGGTGCGGCTCACCCCCAGCCACTGGGCCAGCTCGGCGTCGTTGAGCCGCTCCCCCGGTGCCAGCGTGCCGTCGACGATCGCGTCCCGGATCGACTGATAGGCGTTCTCCCGCAGCAACGACCGCGAGATGACACCCACACGCGCAGGGACCGGCATGCAACATATTCCACACCGCCGACGCACGCGAGTCAAAAGAGGCATGCCCGCTGCGGGCGTCAGGCGCCGACGGGGACGAGGAGCTGATCGCCACGCTCCAGCCGCTGTCGCGGTGGAGCGCGCGCTATCTCCCGCACACCGACGGTTGAACCTCGGACTTCGGTATCCGCCAGCAGGGGCGTGACCGGCAAACTGGAGACCCGTGGGCTGCAGGCTCAGCGCTCAGCCTCGTTCGGTCGGGGTCACACCGCCGCCGCTGCCGTACTCCGACGACCGCCGTCCAGCACCAGGTAATTGCGCCGGAGGGCGTGACCGGCGGCGCCGGCGGCTGCGGTGTCGTCGACATCCGACAGCAGTTGATTGTCGATGTCGGTCACGCCGGGGATCAGCGCGATCATCCGGGCCGCGGCCAGTGCGGTCGTCCTCCGCGCCGTGCGTCCGGTGAGGGTCACGGTGCCGTCGTCCACGCCGACGCGTACCGCTCCGGGGCGGATCCGCAGCTCACCGATCAGGACGTGGTGCACCACATCGTCGCGGATCACAGCGTCCAGACGGTCGTGGACCTTGAACAGGTCCGATCGGCTGACGATGCCCCGCAGCCTGTGGTCGGCGTCGACCACCAGCAATCGGCCGACGGCGCGCTTGTGCATCAGCCGGGCGGCGGCGGTCAGCGACGCATCCGCTCCGATCGTCATCGGCGGACCGTTCATGACCCCGGCCGCTGTGCCCTCGGGCCAGAACAGGCGTGGCGGAACCGCGCGACGCCACCATCGTCGTGGGTGCTCGGGCTGGACGATCTCGATGATCTCGTGCAGGTCGCTCCAGGAGACCACGCCGAGCACGACGCCGAAATCGTCGACGATCGGCACAGCACTGATCTCCCGCTCGCTGAGCAGACCGACGAGCTCCGCAACCGGCGCATCACCGGAAGCGGTGATCACGTCAGTGGTCATCACGTCCTGAACAAGCCATTGCCGCATGTCAATCCCTTCTGTTGGTGATGGTTCCGGCCCCGGGCATTACGCCTGTCGGCCGGTCTCCTTGACGAAGCCATCGGGCCGCGACTCCGCGCGGCGGGCGATAGGTCGAAGACGTTCCCCTGCCCGCGCCGGGACGGCTGCGGCATCGGTGAGGTCTGTTTCCATTGTTGCGTCGGCTTGGTTGCCCGTTAATGGCTACGAACCGCACGGAAGCCGAGCCCACGTTGCCGGACTTCGGCAACGACGGTCGATGGATCGTCGAGCGCCGGCTCCGGGACCGGGCGCAACGCTTCGACGAGGATGCCAAGGCCCGCATGCTGACCGATCCGAGCGGGTTCGCGAGCCTCGACGCCCACCGTGACTACCGCAGCGCGGCGCCTACGCCCGACCGTCGTCCGACGCTCTGCTCGCAGCGCGTGCAGTGGATGGCGCTGGGCGCGATCCTCAGCCGGCCCAGGGGAATCGGCTTGTTGCAGTGCGCGCACACGCCGTACGTTCCTTCGGACATACGACGCAGCGCGTGAGCCGTGTCCGCGATCCGTCGACGGGCCGAGGTGATGAGCCCGTCGAGAGTCTGCGGCTCATAGCCGGCGTGTCGCGGCAGCCGGGCGTACACCGTCAGCTGTGTCAGCCGGGTGGTCTGAGCGGCGAACTCGTCCTCGAGCATGGTGCGGAACAGCTCCATCGGCTCGACCGGGGCGTGCGGCGCAGCTGTCACGATGCCTCCTTCAGCGTCGTTCCGAGGGACACTCCCCTGCCATCGATCATCGCCGCGGAGTGCTCCGTCGACCACGGGCGGTGACGGCCACCATCGGCGTTCCGGACTGCCGATGGTCGGCAGAGAGCCGTGCGCGCGGTGGGTCTCAGGGCTGTCCGGAGAGCTGCTTCGCCGGCCAGCCGAGGGCGCGAGCACCGAGCACCGCAGCCTGCAGGGTGAAACGATGCGCGGGATCGGCCGGGTCGTAGCCGGTCAGCACCTTGATGCGATCCAGGCGGTAGGTCACGGCTCGTACGGACACATGGATGCGTTTGGCGGTCTCCGTCGCCACCGCGCCGGTGTCGAAGTACGCCTGCAAGGTGGTCAACAGCGGCTCCGCTCCGCCTCGTGCCTGTTCGAGCGGGCTGAGCACTGCGTGCACGAGTTCGACGATGGCCGGCTGATCGCGCAGTAACACCCGGTAGATGAGGAGCTCCCGGGCGTCGGCCACGGGGGTTTCGAGCCGCAGCCGGGTCGCCATCGTCAAGGCCTCGCGAGCTTCCTCGTAGGAACGAGCGATGCCGTACAAGCCAGGATGGGGCCGGCCGACCGCTACGCGCCACGGTTGTCCGCGCGGTAGCCGGCGCAATTGGTCGTGCATCAACCGGCCCAGGCCGGTGGCGTCGCGATGGGACGGTGACCCGGCCGGGACAACGGTTTCCGCGGGTGCCAGCACCACGAGAAGACCGTCCTTGGTCGCTACCATCACGTCCCGGTCGCCGAGCCGGTCGAAGATCACCGCCTCCAGAGCCGAGATGGCTGCCTCCGCGTCCGGCAGGCGCTGACCGGCCGAGGCCAGCGCGACCTGATGCGACCGGGCCAGGTCGAGGCCGAACGGCTCGGCCCGGTCGACCAGCGCGCCCGGGTCGGAGTCGCCTCGGAGCAGATCGTCGACCAGCTCCCGCCGCAGCGCTTCCTCGCGTCGCACGAGGTCGCGGCGAGCCATCGCATACCCCTCGGCGAGGGTCGCCACCGCATCGTCGACGACATGCAGCACAGCCGAAGCGGCCGCACGTACGGCCTCGCGGTCGCGGCTTCGTACGACTGCTGGAAGGTCCTGCCAGAGCCGGCGCGCCGCCGACAGATACAGCTGCACCGCACGTCCGGCAGAGATTCCCTGTTCGGCGGCGCGCCGCCCCAGAACCCCCACGGCGTCGAGCTCGGCCCGCTTCGGCCGTCGACCCGAGATCGCGGCGTCCGCCAACATGAACAGGTAGTCCCCGAGCAGTTCCACGGGGACGCCGCCGGCGTCCCGGCTCGCGCCCTCGGCGACGGCAGTGAGCCACTGGTCGTCCCGGTCACCGGCAGACGAATTCTGCACGACCTGCCCTCGTCCTGTGCGTCCGAGACCGCTGGACACTCCTTGGCCATTGTCGCCGCCTTGCACGCACCGTGCAAGGCGGCGAGAAGCTGTGTCGCGGCAGCTCACCCATGGCGCTTCTGCTGGCACGCCACGCAGTATCGGGCGTGCGGCAGCGCCTCGAGTCGCTCGGACGGAATCGGGGCGTCGCACTCCTCGCAGATGCCGTAGGTTCCCTCAGCGAGGCGGCGCAGCGCACCACTGATGTGTTCCAGGCTCTGCCGGGTGGCGACCAGCAGAGCCGCCCGGTTGTCCGCCTCGCTGGGGTCGCCGGCGGTGGTGAGTTGCTTCAGCCGAGTGGTCTGAGCCGCGAACTCCTCGCTCAGCGACGTTCTCAACGCCGTGAAGCGGCCCGGGCCGGACGTTTCCGTGTCGACGCTCATCATCATTCCTTGGTCGTGGTGCCGAAAAGAAACGGGCGAAGCTGGAGAGCTTCGCCCGGGTGTTCGCGGAGGTTCGATGCCTTCATCGACCCCGGCGTCGGCGACGCTTCCGATCGGGCCGGAACGGCTCGGCGCTGAAGGGGTGGGTCCGGCCGACCCGGGAACGGACCAGCCCGGCGTCGTCGCGGTCGCCGGACGCCGTGCTGCGCGTTGTCACGTCGTCGGTTCGGGTCTGCATCACGGCACCTTTCCGGGCTGTCCTCACCCTGGTTGTCGGCGTCACCTGTGCCCCAAGGTTCGCCCGGAACGATGCCTCCGACCATGGTCCGCGACGGCGATTAAGTTCCTCGTTCCCTGCCGACGGTCGGCAATGAGCGAGCCGCGCCGCTCGGGAGCGGAGATGATGACTGCAGCCGTCCGCGACACCGCGGCCGAACATGGTCGGCAGTGCCGTGCGACCTGGCTAGGCCGCTGCGCCGCCGACGTCGCGGTCCAGCTCGGCCAGGCGCCGCCGGATCTGCTCCTCCTGCTGCGGATCGGAGTCGTTGCCCAGGGCGAGCGCCTCCAGCCAGGCCGCCCGAGCCGCGGGGCGGTCGTTCATCGTATAGGCGGCGTCGCCGAGGCCCAGCCTGGCGCGGACCATGTGCACCCGATGGCCGACCGCCTGGGACAGGTCCCGGGCCGCAGTCCAGTCAGCCGGATGGGCTGAATGCCGGCTCGTACGGACGGTGACCTGGCTGAACCGGTCGACGCGGGGTGCCAGCCAGATACGGTCTCGAGACGTGGTGGCCGGGTTGCCCTGACCGTCCCGGATGCAGAGCAGGGATGGGTGTCATCAGACAACCGCACCGGGCGCGATCCTTCTCACCAGATCTGTTATAGGTCGACCACTAACTTAATGGCTATGGTGGGTACATGATCGAGACGACCGAGAACCGCTCCCCGGCACAGCACGCGGTGGCCGACCACCTGCGGCTTCTGACCACCGGCAGGCTGGACGCCTGGGCTGAGCTGTACACCGCCGACGCCACGTTCACGTTTCCGTTTGCGCCAGCCGGGATGGCCTCCGAACTGCATGGGCGCGAAGCCCTCATCACGCACATGCGGAACTTCGTAGCCACCTTCGACGTGCAGGCCGTGAATCTGCGCTACATCGCCACTACGAGCCCGCAGATCGCGGTGGCGTTGTGGACGCTGGACGGGACGGCGACGCCCACCGGGAAGCATTTTCACCAGGACTGCTTCGGGATCGTGCAGACCGACGCCGACGGGCTGATCACTCGATACGACGACTACTGGAACCCTCTGGCCGCCGTTGAAGCACTGACAACCAGCGACCCCGAGGCAACCGGAACCGTGGGTGTAGCCGGCTCTTTCGGTAGCTGAGCGGAGCGAACCGGCGGTCCAGGTGCCGTGGATAGGCTGACACCATGCCTGCCGCCGGGACGACCACGAAGAGCGATGAACGCCGTCAGCACGTTGTGGACGCGGCGGTGAGCTGTTTCGCGCGGAGAGGCTTTTACGGTACGACCACGAACGAGATCGCCGAGCGCGCCGGCATCTCGCAGCCCTACCTCTACCGGCTCTTCGCCAACAAGCAGGCGATCTTCGCTGCTGCCGTCACACACGTCGGCGGCCTGCTGACCGAAACGCTCACCGCCGCCAAGACCGCCAACAACACGATGAGCCCGCCGCAAGCACTGCGAGCCGCGTACAGCACGCTCATCACCGACGGTGACGTCCTGCGCTTCCTCATGCACGCCAACTGTGCCACCGACGAACCGGTCATTCGCGATGCGGTCCGCACGTGTTATGCCCAGCAGGTAACGATCGTCCGCGAGCTGTTGGACGGTGACGACGAGGCGGTCCGGCAGTGGTTCGCCACCGGCATGCTCGACAACGTCATCACCATGCTCGGCCTCGCCGACGTAGCCGAACCCTGGGCCGCCACGCTCATCGACGCCTAGCCATAGCGTCAGACCATCTTCATCGGGTCCGTGGTGCCGACATTCGCGGACGCGAAATCCGCCAGTGAGCCGTTTTCATCGTGACGGTGCAGGTCACGGCAGGGCCAGAGCGTCGGAGTCGACAAAGGACGAGGCTCCCGGCACGACAGCAGTCGACCAAGATCCGATGCGCCAACCGGGAGCCTCGCTGTGCTGTCTGACCCTGCCGCAATTCCGTTGTCCACTCGCAGCCTGAACCACCTCGCCGGCCTCATCCGAGCCCGCCGCAACCAGCGCAGATCCCGGTGGCGGCGCCTCGACCCCGCCCGGCAAGCCCTACTCGCTCTGGCCCACCTGCGTAACGGCGACGCCCTGACCCGCCTGGCCTGCGGTTTCGAGATCGGCGTAACCACCGCCTGGCGTTACGTCCGCGAAGCCATCGACCTGCTCGCCGCCACCGCCGACGACCTCGAGTCGGCGATGACCAGGATCTCGCTGCTCGCCTACGTGATCCTCGACGGCACCCTCATCCCGATCGACCGGGTCGCCGACCAGAAGCCCTACTACTCCGGAAAACACCGCCGCCACGGCGTCAACGTGCAGGTCATAGCCGATGCGGCAGGCCGGCTCATCTGGGCATCGGCAGCCATGCCCGGCGCCGTCCATGACCTGACCGCCGCCCGCACCCACACCATCATCGAAGCCTTGACCAGCGCGAACGTGATGACCTTCGCCGACAAGGCCTACCCAGGCGCCCGCGACCGCCCGCCGCCCGGCCCCGCGCATCAAGGATGCCCCGCTACCTCGACGAACGCCTCGCTGAGGTCGAGGACCGGCAGGTCCCGGGTCATGGGGAGGGCGACCTCGTCATCGGAAGGGCGGCAAGTCCGCGGTCGCGACGCTGGTCGAGCGGACCTCCCGGATGCTGGTCCTGGCCCCGCTGTCCGGCCTTGACGCGCTGACCGTGGGCGACGCGGATCGTCGCCGCCGGGAACCTACCTCCGCAGATCAAGCGGTCGCTGATCTGGGACTGCGGATCCGAGATGGCCGGACACGGCCCATCGCGTTCCATCCCCAGACTCAGGCCAGGAACTCATCAAGCCGACGATCACCCAGGCCGCCACCGCCTCCGCCGGCACCGGACGCGGCGCATGGACACTGCTCGACGATCCGCGCGGCACTCCTCCGCGGGCACTACGAGGGTGCCGCCGACGAACCGGGATGAGGCCCTAGACGAGGTAGCGGTCCGTACTCCCACCCATCGAATTTTTCGCATTCTGTTGGGCAGCGGTCGCGTCTGACCACGTCATCGAGCCGCTGAAGGGGCGGGCGGGGCTCGAACCCGTGGGCCGACTGCAGGCCGTCCATGCTGCGGACTGTTACGGCTTCTCGATGCTCCTCCCACCATGAATCCGCCGAAGGGCGTCCTCTGGGGAGATTTATTGACGGGCCGGCACCGCCCACCCCTTGCGAGTCGGGCGGCGGCGTGAACGACCGGGTCAAGGCTTGTAGTACGACCGCGAGGGGGCATGTGCGAGCCGGCCCGGGTGGGGTGGCCGGTGTGTCAGCGAGCGCCGGCAGCGTTCTGCGCGGCGGTCACGATCACGTCGGAGACAGCCCCGGACTGGGTCAGGAACAGGGCGTGGCCGGCCGGGATGTTGGTGACCGGCGCGCCGATGCGCTCGGCCATGTGCTGCAGCATCGCCTGGTCGAACGCCCTGTCGTCGGTCGCGATGGCAGCCCAGCTCGGCTTGTCCCGCCAGGCGGCGTTCTTCACCGCTGTGCCGAACGCCGCCATGTTGACGGGCACCTGCGAGTCGCGGAGGAAGGCCGCGTCGGCGTCGCTCGCGTCCGCGGCGAAGCCGGCCTTGAACTTGTCGGGGTTGAGGAAGCCGTACCCGTCCTCGGCCACGTCGATGACGAAGTCGGGCGTCGCAGCGAATCCCTCGTACTGCTGGGAGGTGGTCTCCCCGGCGTCAGGCGCCAGCGCGGACACGTAGACCAGGCCGGCGACCTTGGGATGAACACCCGCCTCGGTGATGACGGTGCCGCCCCAGGAGTGGCCGACGAGAATCGCCGGGCCGTCCAGCCGGTCGAGCACCCGCGTGGTCGCCGCGACGTCGTCCTCGAGCGAGGTGAGCGGGTTCTGCACGATCGTGACCCGGTAGCCCCGGGCCGTCAGATTGTCGTGGACGCCGCGCCAGCCGGAACCATCAGCGAACGCGCCGTGCACGAGCACGACGTTCTTGATCTCTTGACCGGTGGTGCTCATGAGACTCGTCCCTTCGTTGCCGCGCCGCGTTGCGGTGCGGGCCGAGCGATCCGGAAAGTGTCCCCGCTACATGCAATATATTGCACACTGCACACCACTACAAGGTCGTAGGAGCGGTCACGGGGTCACACCATGTTCGACGGGCCCGACGGCTCGAAGTTCACCTCACCCGAACGGATCCTCGGGAGAGGTGAACTCCGAGCCGGACCGGGCCCGCGACTCACACGGGCGGCTGCTCGATCAAGCGCTCGTAGATCCGCAGATACTGGGCCGCCATCACCGCCGGGGTGAAGCGGCGGGCCGCTTCCTCGCGACACTCGCGCTCGTCGAGAGCGTCCGCGGCCTCGATCAGCTCGCCGAGTTGGTCCTCGTCGGCGGTGAGCAGACCGGTGCGGCCGTGCTCGACCAGTTCCGGCAGGCAGCCGCGGGCGATGCCGACCACCGGCGTACCCAGGGCGAGCGATTCGACCACGGCCGTCCCGCCCGGCTCGTTCCAGCGCAACGGGAACAACGCCACCCTCGCGCCGGCTAGCAGCTCGTCGCGGGCTTTGCCCATGACCGAGCCGATCCAGCGGACCCGGGCGCCGTCCACATACGGCGCGACCTTCTCCCGCCAGTACATGACGTCCGGGTTCTGCTGGTCCGCGGTGGCCAGGTCCTCCGGGTTGTGGCAGGGGCCGACCGGGCCGGCGAGCACCAGGTCGAACCGGTGTTCGTGGGCCAGCCGGGCGGCGAGGTCCTGCCCCTTGCCCGCGGTGATGCGACCCAGAACCACCGCGTACGCCTCCTTGCGCACCGCTTGCCTGCGGTCCGCCCCCACGGCGAGCGGGGTGGCCAGGTGCACGTGCCCGACCGAGTGCCGCCGCAGCGCGTCCGGGGCGTGGCTCAGCTGATCGGCGGAGACGCCGTTGACCCGGACGTGACTGTCGAACGTCCCGTACAGCTCGGGGTGCTTCTGCAGGTCCCAGTGGAGCGTGTGCAGGGACGGGAGCCCCAGAGCGGCCAGGGTGGTCGGGCCGGCCGCCTCGACATGGTCGTGCACCAGGTCGATGTCGCCGGCCGCGACCCGGCGCAGCACAGCGTTCTGATGCGCCGGCACGACACCGCAGACCTGGTTGTACGGCCGTTGCAGCAGCGGGAACTGCCCGCGCGCGAAGACCGCGAGCCGCTCGTCGACCGCCAGCTCGCTGTCGGCCACCGTCGCCAGGACCACCTCGACGCCGAGCTCGCGCAGCTCCGGCACGAGCGTGGCCACCACGTTCTCGATGCCTCCGTAACCGCGCGGCGGCACCGGAAGCCACGGACCGGCGTTGACCAGAACCCTCATGCGGCGCGCACCGCATGTCGCGGCAGGGAAACCAGAGGCGGCCTCTCGTCGACGCCCACGTCGGTCACCACGATGTCGCGGTTCAGGTGCGGCAGCCCCTCACCGGCGCCGCGCTGGAACTGGGTGAGCAGGGTGGTCGGCGGCAGCGGCTCGGAGACCAGGCCGCGGCGGTGCAGCCGGCTCCAGGCGGTCACCATGATCTGCGCGGACATCCGCCCCAGGGCGTCGATGCTCTGATGCCGGTGGTGCCGCTCGCCCAGGTCGACCTGGGCCAGCGCGTCCAGGCCGATGAGGTCGAGCAGGTCGATGAGCATGGCGATCTCGACGCCGTAGCCGGAGACGAACGGAATGCGCTCGAGAGTGGCGCGGCGGCCCGCGTATTCGCCCGCCAGGGGCTGGACGAAGCCGGCCAGCTCGGGCCAGAACAGGTTGATCAACGGCCGGGCGCCGAGTTCGGTGACCCGGCCGCCGCCGTCCACCTCGACGCCTTCGGACCTGACGAGCGGCCGATGGTAGAAGCCCTTGACGAATTCGACCGTACGGTCGGAGAGCAGCGGGCCGAGCAGCCCGGTGACGAAGTCCGGCGAGAAGTCGCGCAGGTCTCCGTCGACGAATGCGACGACGTCGCCGGAGCTGACGGCCAGCCCGGCCCAGAGCGCGTCGCCCTTGCCCTCCATCCGCGGCAGGTCGCGGGTGATCTCGTCCTGAGCGACCACGCGGGCGCCGGCCGCCCGGGCGACCTCCGCGGTGCCGTCGGTCGAACGGGAATCGACCACGATGATTTCGTCGACCAGTGGCACCCGCTCGACCAGGGCGCGCCGGATGACACCGACGATGTCGCCGACTGTCGCCTGCTCGTTGCGAGCCGGGATGACGACGCTGACCTTGGTGCCGTTCTTACGGCGGGCCAGCTGTCCTGCCGTCCACTGTGCCGCACTGCTGGTGCGGTAGGTCGCCCAGGCCTCGACCACAGGCAACGCGCTCACCTGCTGCATGAAACCCCCGAAGGTCTGTGAATGGAGATCCGGCATTTCCCGGTCGGGGCGCGATCAATCTTGATCGAAGATGGCGATCAGACGACGGCTGTGTGCACGAATTCGGTCTGAGGTTTCGGCGGGGGCCGATCGGGGAGTTGTCGGCACGTCGGGTGCGCTTCCCACAGCTGGAGGATCAATGGCGGTGGCACGGGTTGGACTGGTCGGCGCGGGCGGGGTCGCGCAGCGTCACGCGCGAGTGCTCTCCCAATTGCCGGACGCGCAGGTGACCGGCGTGACTGACGTCGTGCCGGCCGCGGCGGAGAGCCTGGCCTCGACGTACGGGACGAAGGTCTTCCCCGATGTCGAAGCGCTGCTCTCGGAGGGGGTCGACGCGGTCTACGTGTGTGTGCCGCCGTTCGCGCACGGGCCGGCCGAACAAGCCGTGATCGCGGCCGGAATTCCTCTCTTCGTGGAAAAGCCTATTTCGCTTGATCACGACATTGCGGTCAGCTTGGCGAGGAAAATCACCGAGAGCAATGTCCTCACCGCCGTCGGTCACCATTGGCGATATCTGGCCGTTGTCGACAAAGCTCGTGCCTTGCTCGCCGACCGCGACATACGCCTGGTCACCGGCGCGTGGCTCGACAAGGTGCCGCCGGTCGGCTGGTGGCCCCACCGCGACCGTTCCGGCGGCCCGGTGGTGGAGCAGGCCGCCCACGTGCTCGATCTGGCGAGGTATCTGGTCGGCGAGGTCACCCAGGTCAGCGCCGTGGGCAGCGGCACTCCCCCGTCCGTGCCGGGTGCTGACATCGACGGCTCGACCGTGGCCACCCTGCGCTTCGCCGGCGGCGCCATCGGGACGCTCGCCGCGACCTGTGTGCTCGGCTGGAAGGAACGCGCCGGGCTGGAGATCTACGCCGACGGCCTCGCACTCTCCGTGGCCGAGGACAAGCTGACGATCCGTTCCGGCGACGACATCACCACCGTCGACAGTGACCCCGAGTCGGCCCGGGTGGCGGTCGACGCCGCGTTCATCCGCGCCGTCCGCGGCGAGGAGCAGGACATCCGCGTGCCGTACGCCGAGGCGCTGCGCACCCATGAGCTCGCGCTGGCCGTGGCCGCGTCGGCCGCCTCGGGCCGGAGCGTCGATGTCTGACCGCAACCTGATAGTCGCCGGGCCGGGCCGGCTCGAGATCGTCGACGAGCCCGTGGTGGACGGCCCCTTCCGGATACGCACGCTCTACAGCGGCATCTCGGCGGGCACCGAGCTGAGTTTCGTCAAGGACACCAATCCGGCGCTGCACGAGGGCTTCGACCCGTTGCTGGGGTTGTTCGGCGGCTCACCCGCGTCGGCCTATCCGGTGCGGCGGCTGGGCTACATGGAGGTCGGCCAGGTCGTCGAGAGCCACACTCCGGCGGTCACCGAGGGCACCGTCGTGGCGATGACGTACGGGCACCGAACCGGCTGGACCGGTGACCCGCTGCGGGACCGCGTCGTCCCGCTGCCCGCCGGGCTGGACCCGCTGCTGGGCATCTACGTGGCCCACATGGGCCCGATCTGCGCCAACGGACTGCTGCACGCGGCGGCCGACGTGCACGGACCGGCGGTACGCGGACTCGGCGACGGGGTCGCCGGCCGGCGTGTCGTGGTCACCGGCGCCGGCGTGGTCGGCCTGCTGACGGCGCTGTTCGCGCGCCGGCACGGCGCCGCGTCGGTAGTCGTGATCGACCCGACGCCGGCGCGACGCGAGGTCGCCGTGGCGCTGGGGCTGGAGGCGCTGGACCCGGCAGCCGGCGACCCGGCGGTGACGCTGAAGACCGCCTGGCGGCACACCACCGACGACCGCGGGGCCGACGTGGTCTTCCAGTGCCGGGGACAGGCCGCGTCCCTGCACCTGGCTCTGCGGCTGCTGCGCCCGCAAGGCACCGTGATCGATCTGGCCTTCTATCAGGGCGGAGCCGACGAGCTCCGGCTCGGCGAGGAGTTCCACCACAACGGTCTGGCCGTGCGCTGCGCCCAGATCGGCCGGGTGCCCCGCGGGCTCGCTGCCTCGTGGGACCGCGAACGCCTGTCGGCCGAGACGATCGACCTCCTGAACGCCTACGGCGGAGCGATCCGCAAGCATCTGGTCACCGCTGTGGTGCCGTTCGACGAGGGGCCCCAGCTGCTCACCGACCTCGCCGCCCGCAGGCGGCAGGAGCTCCAGGCCGTGTTGGAGTTCTGATCGGAGGGGACGGCCGTCACCCTGCCCGGGGCAGGCTGACGCGGACGCTCAGACCGCCGTCAGCCTGCGCCGTCGCCGCGATCGTGCCGCCGTGGGCCCGGACGATCGAGCGGGCTATCGCCAGGCCGAGCCCGCTGCCGCCGCTGTGGTCGATGCGCCCGGTGGCGAGGCGGGTGAACGGCTCGAACAGCCGCGCCACATCCTCGGCCGGCACCAGCGGGCCGCTGTTCTCGACGGCGAGCGCGACGCCGGCCGCGCCGACCGTGACGACCACCGTGCCGCCGGGGCGGTTGTACTTGATCGCGTTGTGGACGAGGTTGCGGACCAGGCGCTCCAGCAGCACACCATCGCCGACGACGTCATACGGGCCGCCCTCGACGGTGATCTTCACGTCGGCGTCCGCGGCGGCCCGGGCGTGCGCGTCGACCACGTCGGCGGCGATGCGGTCGAGGCGCTGCCAAGTCCGCGCGGCCAGGCCCTGATCGGCCTGGCTGAGCACCAGCAGGCCCTCGATGAGGCGCTCGTTGCGGGCGTTGGTCTCCAGCAGCTGACTCGCGAGCATGGCCGACTGCTCCGGTGTGAGCGGCTCGGCCATGCCGACCTCGATCAGCGTGCGTTGCAGGGCCAGCGGGGTGCGCAGTTCGTGGGAGGCGTTCGCGGCGAAGCTGCGCTGGCCCTCGTAGCCGGCGGCGATGCCGTCCATCATCGTGTCGAGCGCCCGGCCCAGCCGCTTCATCTCGTCCCGGCCGCGGCCCGGGCGGATCCGGTGACCGAGGTTCTGCGGACCGACCTGGGCGATGACCGGCAGCACCCGGCGTACCGGCGCCAGCACCCACCACACCAGCGGCAGCGCGAGCGGCACGGTGGCCACCAGCACGAGGCCGTACAGCGGGAGCCCGTCGATCGGGATCTTGCGGGTGATCCGGCACGCCATGCCGTCGACGTCGTCGTCGTAGCAGGGGGCGTAGGAAGGCAGGCTCCACGGCGAGTTCATGTAGATGAACTGGGCGACGAAGACCCAGGTCACCACGGCGAACGCGGCCACCGTGACCCGCGCGCGGAGGCCCATCAAGGCAGCCCGATGCGGTAGCCCGCCCGCGGCACCGTCTGCACGACCTGCGGTTCGCCGAGCTTGCGGCGCAGCGTGGAGACGGTCACCCGGACCACGTTGCTGAACGGATCGGCATGCTCGTCCCACACCTGCTCGAGCAGGTCCTCGGTGGTGACCGCCTGTCCCTGGGCGCGCATCAGCGTGTGCAGCACGCCGAACTCCTTGTTGGTCAGCGCCAGCGGGTGGCCGTCACGGCTCGCGGTCCGGGTCGCCACGTCCAGCACGATCCCGTCGCGTTCGAGGACGGGCGGCAGCGCCGGGGCGGTGCGCCGGGCCAGCGCCTGCACCCGGGCGACCAGCTCGGCGAAGGCGAACGGCTTGGTCAGGTAGTCGTCAGCGCCCAGCCCGAGTCCTTCCACCCGGTCGTAGACGCCGCACGCCGCGGTGAGCAGCAGCACCCGCGTCGCGAGCCGGTGCTCGGCGATCCAGCGGCACACGTCGTCGCCGGTCTCCGCGGGCATGTCGCGGTCGAGCACCGCGACGTCGTACCGATTGACCTGGATCTTCTCGATCGCCTGCCCGCCGTCGTAGGCCACGTCGACCGCCATGGCCACGCGCCGCAGACCCACGGCGATCGTGTCGGCCAGCAGCCGCTCGTCATCCGCCACCAGTACTCGCACGCGGGCCATGCTGCCATGATCGGTATAAGGCGGCGATAAGGTCACGCCCTTGGTGACTGGTGTCAAGCCACCAGGAAGGCGCCGGCCATGAAGACGACCAGGAAGACGGCCTGCAGGGCCGCCCCGGTCATGAGGATCGCCCGGTCGGCCATCTGGTTGGCGCCCATGCGGGCCAGCACCAGGAAAATCGCCACGGCCTCCATCGCGTAGCGCGCCGACGACTGCATCGAGCGGCCCCCGACCTCGGTCGACATCAGCATGACGAGGGTGATCCCGGCCTGCGCCACCAGATACCTCTGGTCGGGCCGGAACTTGAACGGGCCCTTGACGCACAGGATCAGCAGCACCACGGCGATCAGGATCGTGCCGGCCTCCAGGACCGCGCCGAGGGTCGCCTTGTCGAGCGGCCCGTGCCCGGCGGCCTGCCGGACCGAGATCAGCCACGCCCCGCCCGGAAACGTGTACCGCCGCCCCCACTGGTCCTGGGCGACGCTGAACTGGAGCGGGTTGCCGAACTCCACCAGGCAGTAGAGGCTGTAGCCGGCCACCCCGAGCGGCACCAGGGCCAGTCCCAGCACGTCCGGCCGGAGCCGGCTCGGCCGCCAGCCGACCTGGCGCAGGTACTCCACGGCCAGCGGGGCGATCAGCAGCACGCCGAACAGCCGGGTCGCCGACGACAGCGCGCCCAGTGCGCCGGCCAGCCACCAGTGCCCGCGACGCCCGGCATACAACGCACCCACCATCAGCAGCAGGAACAGCGACTCGTTGTAGCCGAGGAACAGGAAGAACCCCATCGGGAAGGCGGCCAGGTACCAGGCGGTCCGCTGGGCGACCCGCGGCCCGAACTCGTAGTCGGCCAGCCGGTACAGCACAGCGAGGGCGCCGAACGCGGCGGCATGGGCCACCACCAGGGCGCTGACCACACCGCTGCCCGGCAGCACCGGGTCGAGCACCTGGATCAGCATCGGGTACAGCGGGAAGAACGCCGGGAAGCCCGGGCCCAGGTGGTAGCCGCTCTCGGCGATCCGCACGTAGTGGCCGGCGTCCCACCCGTTCCAGCTCAGGGCGATCGACCACAGCCCGGGAGCCGGGCCGTTTCCCCGGTAGGTCAGCCACGCGAGGGCGCTCACCGCCAGGTGCACCACGACCGAGGTCGACCACACCGCCAGCGCGGCCAGACACGCCGAACGCCACGGACGGCGGACACGGACATTCGCCGGAAGATCCAGGTCCGGCTCGGCAGCGACGGCGAGAACGGTCACGACGGCATCCCGGCCGGGCGACGGGCGCTCGTCACGGCGGAATCGAAGGTCACGACGTACGCCGGCCGGCCCTGGATCGAGGTGAAGATGCGAGCGACGTACTCCCCGAGCAGCCCCAGGCACAGCAACTGCAGGGCGCCGAGGAAGACCAGCGCGACAAACATCGACGTCCACCCGGGCACCACGCTGCCCCACAGGTACGCCGCAAGGACGGTCGCGCCCAGCACGACGCAGAGGGCGATGCCCGCGCAGCCCAGCCAGGTAGCTACCCGCAGCGGAGCGGCCGAGAACCCGGTGATGCTGTCGAGCGCCAGCCTGACCATCTTGGCCAGCGGATACTTGGAGCGGCCGGCCGCGCGCCTCGCCCGGGCGTACGGCACCTCCCCGCTCGGCAGGCCCAGCCACGGCACGAGCAGGCGGTAGACAGGACGATGCTCCGGCAGCTCGGTCAGGGCGTCCACGGCGGTGCGGCTGAGCAGACGGAAGTCCCCCGCGTTGTGCGGCACAGCGGTCCCGACCACCCGCCGGACCAGCCGGTAGTACAACCCCGCCGTCCCCCGCTTGAACAGGCTGTCGGTGCTGCGATCGGTCCGCACACCGTGCACGACATCGAGATTCGAGGTCCGGGCCAGCGTCAGCATGTCGCCGATGACCTCGGGCGGGTCCTGCAGGTCGACGTCGATGCTGACCACGTATCGGCCGCGGGCGCGATGCAGGCCCGCGGTGAGCGCGTTCTGATGGCCGGCGTTGCGGCGCAGCCGCACGATCCGGAGCTGCGGCCAGTCGCGGCGCATCCGTTCCAGCACGGCCGGCGTGGCGTCGTGACTGCCGTCGTCGACGGTCAGCACCTCGTAGGACCCGTCGAGGCCGTCGAGCACGGGACGCAGCCGCTGGGCGAACAGCGGCAGCACATCCTGCTCGTTGAAGACGGGGACAACTACGGACAGCAACGGTGTGACATCGACGCTCATGCGGCTCCCTCGGTCGCGAAGTTCACGACAAACACGGTGATCGAGGGGCGATAAGGCCGGGATAAGGCCGGGCCGGGTGGCACGAATCCGGGAGTTCAAGCAGCTAGGGGGCCATGATCACTCCTCCGCGATGGTCACCACCGGAGCATTGCGGGTAACGGCCCAGTCCAGGGCCTTCCGCAGCTCGTCCTCGGGCAGGGGCCGACGGCGGGTGACGGTCAGTGCGACGGTCACCGTTGCGGAGAGAAACGCGCTGCGCGCTTGGGCGGCTTGAAAATCGGCGATGAGCCCGTACGCGAAGGCCACCGCCTCCTCGGTCCCGAGCGCCGGCAGGTACAGCCGGAAGTCGTCCGGGCCGGTCCTTGTCGCCCTGTCCGCCGGTCGCAGCCGGGCCAGCAGCAGCTCGACCGCGGCCTGCTGCTGCCGGGTGGCCGTACGCCCGATCGGGCCCTCCTGGCTTTCCGCGTGCCTGACCCGGACGGCCAGCACCGCCACCGCGAGCACACCGGAGGCCGTGACACCGGTCGCGCCCGTCCACTGCCGCATCGCCGGGCTGTCCGCCGGGTCGACGCGCCCGCCGGATTCCCGCTGTGCGTCCGGCCCGGCACGGTGGGCGCCGGACCGCAGACGGGTGTGGTCCTGCTCGGCCCGGGCGGCGAACAGCTGGAGGGCCGCATCGGTCCGGCTCTCGCCCGGCGTCGCCGGCAGGTCACGGACCCGGGCGACCACACCGTCCACGGCGGACAGAGCCTGCGGCGACAGCCGGTCGCCGAGTTGATGACGCAGGCGGAGCGCCTCGTGCAACGCCTCGTCCCGGCGGAAGCTCGAACGGCCCTCGAAGAGCCGTCCACTTTCGAGCGTCGCGGCGCCCGCCTGGAACTCTTCGAGGTCGTGAGCCACCAGCACCGCGCCGAACCTGGGCGTCAGCACGACGACAGACCACTCCCGCGCCAACTCCTCCTTCTCGTCGAGCAGCACCGGATACGTGCCGGCCGGCAGCTGTGGCGCCTGCGCCGCGACCAGGCCCACCACCGTCGCCGCGGCCCGGCTCGCGATCCGCTCGTAGACCTGGCGTTCGCGTTCGAAGTAGGGCAGCCGCTGGAACAACGCGAACACCACCATCGGCCCGTCCTCGGCGGCCGCGAGCGCCGCCCGTTCCAGCGCGTGGGAGATGGTGACGAGCGTTCTCTTGGTCAGCCGCTGCGGGGCCGGGGCATCGGGCACGGCAGCAGCCTAGGGTCACTGACCCGTCACCGCATCCCGACCGTTCGGCTCAGGAATGCTCAGCGTTTCGGCGGCGGCTGACGCCCTGTCCGCGCCGGTGACCGGTGCGCACGCCGATGGCGAAGGCTCCGACGATGAGCAGAGGGCTGCTTCATCTTCCCCACGTCAAGAACGGGCACTTTCTCCGGCAGTCGACGTTCTTTTGACGGCAGAGACCAAAGTTCGCGCCGTATCCCTTGACCACACGGCCGAACACAAGTAAACAATCCTCACCATTCATCGGGATACGTCGATGGGATAGCCGTGCACACAGTCGCCGCAGTCTTGGTCGCCCTGCTCGTCGCGCCCGCCCCCGTGGCGGCCCCGCCCACCTACACGACGGCCGAGGCGGGCAACCCCTTCGTCGACGGCCGGTACGCCGACCCGGACGTGGCGATCTACAACGACCGGTACTGGGTCTTCCCCACCGCCTCGCGCAGCTACGCCGAGCAGACGTACCTGGACGCCTTCTCCTCCGCCGACCTCGTCACCTGGACCCGGCACCCGAACGTGCTGACCACCACGAACGTCTCGTGGGCGAAGGAGGCGGTCTGGGCGCCCGCGCCGATCCAGCGCGACGGCCGGTACTACCTCTACTTCGCGGCGAACGACATCCAGAACAACGCCGAGCTCGGTGGCATCGGCGTCGCGGTCGCGGACCGGCCGGAGGGTCCGTACGTGGACGCCATCGGCCGGCCGCTCATCGACCGGTTCGTCAACGGCGCGCAACCGATCGACCAGGACGTGTTCATCGACGACGACGGGCAGGCGTACATCTACTACGGCGGCCACGGCCACGCCAACGTCGCCCGGCTCAACCGCGACATGACGAGCCTCGGCACATTCGGAGACGGCACCGTCTACAAGGAGATCACCCCGGCCGGGTACGTCGAGGGACCGCAGATGCTCAAGCGCAACGGCAAGTACTACCTGATGTGGTCCGAGGGCGGCTGGACCGGTCCGGACTACTCCGTCGCGTACGCGATGTCCGACTCCCCCATCGGCCCGTTCCAGCGCCTCGACCGGATCCTCGCGCAGGACGCCACGGTCGCGCGCGGCGCGGGCCACAACTCGGTCCTGAACATTCCGGGCACCGGGACCTGGTACACCTTCTACCACCGCCGGCCGCTGGGCGAGACCGACGGCAACGCGCGCTATCTGGCGTACGACCGGATGAACTTCAACGCCGACGGCACCATCCAGCGGGTCGCCATGCTCGTCAAGGACAACTTCGACGACAACAACGCGATCGGCTGGAAGACCTACGGCGGCTCCTGGACGGCCACCGGCGGGCAGTACCGGGCCCAGCACTCCTACGGCGGCAAGTCGCTGCTGACCGACAACCACGCCAACGCGGTCTACGACGCCGACGTCACGGTCACCTCGACCGGAGGCGACGCCGGCCTGGTCTTCCGGGCGACCTCCCCCACCGTCGGCGCCGACAGCTACCGCGGCTACTACGCGGGCATCTCGCCGGCGGGCCAGGTCGTCCTGGGCAAGGCGAACAACAACTGGACCCGGTTGGGCGCCGCGTCCCTGACCGTCACCCCCGGCACGCGATACCACCTGCGGGTCGAGGCGGTGGGCACATCGCTGAAGGTGTTCGTCGACGACATGACCACCCCGAAAATCACGGTCACCGACGGCACGTACGCCGCCGGCTCCTCCGGCGTGCGCGTCTACAACGCCGCCGCCGCTTTCGACAGCTTCGCGATCACCGGGCGGTGAGGTTCCCCTCCCGCCCGGTGACGCATCGCGTTGCTGGTCCGGTCCGGGGGTACGTCAGGATGCCACCGGCAGGTCGGTGGGCTCCGGGGCCGGCTGGTCCGCCGGGGCGTCGTCCGAGGCGGGCGCGTCCGACGGGCTCGGCGTGACGACGGGACTCGGGGTGACGACGGGGCTCGGCTCGTCCGACGGGCTGGGCGTGACGACGGGAGCCGGGGTGACGACGGGAGCCGGCTTGGCTGCCTTGCCCGAGGTCTGGACCTTGACGGCGGTGTAGACGGTGCCGGTCCGGACGCCGGTCACGGTGATCTTGAGTCCGACGGCGATGGCGACGACACTCTTGCGTCCGCCCTTGACGATCACCCGGGCGCCGGCCGGCACGGTGACCGTGACGGTGCGTCCCTTGACGTCGCTGGTGCCGCCCTTGACGGCGATCGTGACCTTGTCGCCGGCCACGGCGGTCACGATGCCGTTGGCGGCGAAGGCGACCTTGGCCGGCTTGGCCGCCGGCTTGGCGGGCTTGGCCGCCGGCTTGGACGGCTTGGTCGCGGGCTTGGACGGCTTGGTCGCGGGCTTGGACGGCTTGGTCGCGGGCTTAGCCGGCTTGGCCGGCTTGGCCGGCTTGGCCGGCTTGGAAGCGGCGGCTGACGCGGCTGGTTTCGCGGACGCGGCGAGTGCGGGCAAGGCGGCGGGAACAGTGGCGGCCGTCGCCAGGGCGACGACGGCTGCGAGACGGCGCATACGCATGGCAGAACTCCTGGATCGGGGAAAGTCCAACGTTCCGGTCCCACCGGTGCAGCACAGTTGCGCCATGGGTGCCGGTCGGTTGCGCCGTCGAGACCGTGCCTCCGGTTCACCAGGCTCCGCGGTGGCGACGTCCGGATCACATCGCCTCAGGTGCGTGGGCCGGACGCCGACGGACCGGCCATGGGCGTACGCGCGACATGGATCTTCCTGACCGTTGTCATCGCCGCCGTGGCGGCGAGTGTGGCCGGCTACGGCAGCAAGCCCGGCGACCTGTTCTACGCCGCGGTCTATCTCGCCGTCTGTTCGGTGGCATGGTGGGCGCCCCTGCGGTTGCCGCCTGGTCCGGCCCGCCGTCCCTGGTTGCTGATCGCGCTGGCGCAGACGTTGTGGCTCACCGGTGACGCGATCGAGCTGGTGTACTACTACGTCTTCGCGGCCGTGCCGAGCGTCGGGCTCGCTGACGCCTTCTGGCTGTCCGGGTATCCGCTGATGGCGGTGGCGCTGACGCTCATGGTCCGCCGCCGCGCACCCGGCCGGCTGCGGGGCGGGGTGCTCGACGCGCTGGCCATGACGATCGCGGCCGCGGCGGCGGCATGGCAGTTCCTCATCGAGCCGACGCTCGGGCTGGGCTACCCGGTCCTGGAGACGGTCGTGCCCGTCCTCTATCCGGTCGGCGACGTCGTGCTGCTGGCCGGGATCCTGTTCGTCGCGCTCTCGCCGGGCGCGCGCACCGCACCGACCCGCCTGCTGCTCGGCGCCGTGCTGCTCTACCTGGCGATCGACATCGGCTACAACGCCTTGCCGTACGTGCTCGACTACAGCGTCGTCGAGCGGATCGGCCCCCTCATCCTGCTCGGCAACGCCGGGCTGGTAGCCGCCTGTCTGCATCCCCGGCGCGCCGAGCTGACCACTCCCAGCGATGCCACGGCGAGCCTGCACCCCGCCCGGGTGCTGTTCCTCGGCCTGGCTCTGATGACCGCGCCCACCCTCACGCTGATGCACGCCGGTTTCGGCCGGGCCGAAATCGCCGCGCTGCTGGCCACCACCCTGTGTGCGGCCTTTGTGCTGGCCCGGTTCACCATCGCGGTGCGCGAGCAGGAACACGCTCAGGCCCGGATGGCGTACCAGGCGCAGCACGACCCGCTGACCGGGCTGGCGAACCGGGCGGTGCTGGGTGAACGCCTCGATCGGGTGCTGTCGGCGCCGGGCGCCCCGGTGGCGGTTCTCTATCTCGATCTCGACGGTTTCAAGGAGATCAACGACCGGTACGGGCACGAAGCCGGCGACATGGTCCTGACCACCGTGGCCGACCGTTTGTCGGGCGTCGTCCGCGACACCGACGTGGTGGCCCGCCTCGGTGGCGACGAGTTCGTGCTGCTGTGCCCGGGCCTGCCTGCCGGGGAAGCGACCCAGTTGGCCGGGCGGGTGCTGCGGGACATGGCCCTGCCGGTCGCCTTCCGCGGCACGGACCTGGTCGTCGGGGCCAGTGTCGGCATCACCGCGCATCGCGGAACCGGCCCGCAGAGCACGGCCGGCCTGCTCCGCCAGGCCGATGCGGCGATGTACGAGGCCAAGCGCGGGGGCCGGGGCACCTGGGTGCTCAGCCGCGACGACCGCCAGGACCGCCAGGACCGCGAGCCTTCGGCGGCACTGGGTGAACTCCGGTCGGTCACCTCCTGACCGGCACCGGTGGCTGTCGGTCTATCCCCACGCCTACCGGCGCGAGCGCGGCCCGGAGATCATCGCCACTCTGCTCGACACCGCCGGTCCCGGCCGGTCCCGGCCGGTCCCGGCTGCTCGGCGCGATCCTCGCCCTGTGGACCTCGACGCGCATGCGCCGCGGGCCGATCCTGGCAATCATCGCCGCCTGCCTCTGGCCCCGCCCCGCCTAGCGCGGATCAGGCCGCTCCGGCGCAGGCCGCCGGAAGCGTGTCAGCGGGTGGGCGTTGCTGATCGTCCGCACTGCCGAGCGGCGAAGCGCCTACCTTCGGGCCGGGCAGACGATGACCGGCGGCGGGGCTGGTATCTGAGCCGCCGCAGAGCAGTCGAACCGCTCGTCGAGCAGCGCCTGCACGTCGGGGGCGGCCTTCGGACGGCTGTACCAGTTGGTCTGCACGACCAGGTACCGGGCGTTGATGTCCTCGGTCAGGCAGAGCAGGTTGTCGTCGTAGCTGGGGCGCAGGCGCATCCGGTCGTCCCCGGCGCCGCGCTGCAACCAGATGGGCGACGGATACCGGCAGGTCGTCGGGTTGCCCATGGCGTGGTTGACGGTGCCGTACGTCAGGTACAGCACCGGAGTGTCCGGGCCGAGCCGTTGGCCGAGTTCGACCAGCGCCGCATCGGGCGACCGGCCGTTGAGGGCGCTGTGGTTGTAGGTGCTGAACGCGTACGGAGAACCCTGCAGCACGGGCGGAAGCAGCGCGAAGCAGAGGACGACCACGCCGACGGACCACGGCAGCGACTTCCACTCCCGGCCGGCGAGGAACCAGGCGACGACGGCGAGGACCAGCGCGCCGATCTCGTACGCCCAGATGACCGGCGTGGCGTGCTCCAGCCGCCACGAGTCGGGCTGGCGCACCAGGACGAGGCTGATGCCGCTGACGACGACCGCGATGACGGACAGCGGCAGCCGGAAACCGGGGCTGAGCGCGAAGGCAGCGCCGCACGTCCCCGCGGCGAGCACGACAGTCGCGGCGAAGTGGTACATGAAGAACTCGCCCTGCCCGTACGCAGGTGCCAGGGTCAGCAGGAACGCGACCACCGCGACCGCCGCTCCGGCCCACCGCCGGCGACCCGTCTCACGCCGGATGAGCACTGCCGCGGCCGCCGGGAACAGCGCCAGGACTGGGCTCAGCACTGCCGCGTCCCCGATCGCGACCTGCAGCTTGACGAGTTCGTCCCAGTAGATCCGCTGCGGCTCGGCGTGCACGAGGTACGCCAGGTCCTCCAGCCAGATCCACTCCCACGGCAGGAAGTGCCGGCTGACCACATACCAGACCACGACCCAGACCACTGTGGACAGCGTCGTCCAGCCGGCGCGGCGCCGGTCGAACATCCCGATGACGATCAGCGCCACCAGCGCGATGGGAAAGGTGGAAGCCTTGACCGCCACGACCAGCATCGCGGCCGGACCGGCCAGCAGCGCCCCGAGCCACGGCCACCGGGGTACGCAGGCCACACCGACCGCCAGCACGGCGACGAGCACGGCGACCCAGTCGGGCTCGAGGAAGTGCCAGGGCGGCGAGATGAGCAGAGAAAGGCCGGTGGCGCCCGCGATCCCGGCCGCCGCCGCCCGTCCGGCAACCCGCCGGACGCCCAGGTACAACACCACGCTGACGGCGACGACCAGGGCGTACGCCTCGAGCCGGATCACCAGGTGCGTCGAGTCCGACGAGGGTCCGCCGACGGGCTTGTCGATCGCTGCCATGAACAGTTTGTAGGCGAGGGGCCGCGAGACGAAGACATCCCAGATGCCGACGCCGCCCTTGCCGGCCGTCTCGAGCCCGCCCAGGACGTATCGCACATCGCCGTTCAGGTTCGACAGGCTGGCCACTACGATCGCGGCCAGCGCCGCGAGCACGGCCGTCACCGCGCCGAGCGTCCGTGCCGTTCCCCCGTGCAAGGTATTCATGAGACGCTTTCGGTCGTGTTGTCGGGCCGATCGCCGTTTCCACTCGTCGGTCGGTCGAACCGGCTGATGCCGGCGTGATTCCGTTGACGACGGCGACCGCCGGCGCGATCGCGAAGTTTTCTCCGGTACCCACCTGAAGCCGGAGGGTATCAATCCAACCTGCGCGCAGGCTGCCCCGGCGAAACCGGACAGCGATCACCAGCCGGGTGATACCGGCGCGGGAGAGGAGGAACCGGCGTAAGCGAGGGTTCGAATGCCCGGGCGGGGTCCGCACGACCCGCGTCCGCGGCCGCCGAAACGGATGCCCGCGTGCGGCCGCGGATCAACTCGGTGGTGTGCCGCAGGTGCGGCTCGGAGCGATCACCGAGAAGGCTCTCCGCACCACGGTGGCCGAGATGGCGCAACGCCGGGCCGGCGAAGCCGAGGCGCTGGACACCGCGGACCCGGTCGTCGAGACCGATCCGCGGTATCCGCCCACCCGCGCCGTCCGATCAGGACTTGGCTCGCCAGCGGCGGCGCAGGGCGAAGGCGGCCGATTTGGGCTGACGGTCGCGGGTGAAGACGCCCTTCTTGTTGCCGCCGACCCGCATGATGCCGGACTTCGTGACGAAGTCGGCGAAGTTCCACACCTGCTCACCGACCACGGCGTCGCAGGCGTCGAACACCCGGTGGTTCATGTCGAGATCTCGCCGAAGAACGGATTCGTGACATCGGCGACGACCAGGCCGATCGCCCGGGTCGCCGGGGGCGGGCGGACCGCGCCCGTCGAGCCGCTCGGTGCGGTAACCGAGCCGCTCGGCGGCCTCGAAGACGGCCCGGGCGGTGCGCGCGCTGCCCCGGCCCGGCCGGGCGCACGCGCGGGAAACGGTCGAGGCCGCGACACCGGCCTCCGGGCCACGTCGTAGCTGGTCGGGCGCGCCATCGTCCCAGCGTACGACGGCAGGTTCGGCGTCGCCGTACGCCGCGGCATCACCCGGCCAGGACCTCGCGGCCCGCCCGGTTCACGCGACCCGTCCGCGACACGGCATAGTCTTCCGCGACGTCATCGACCGGTGTCGCTTGTCATGAGGAAGGTGGTCCGACGTGACGACGCGCTCACGTGCCGGGCATTTGCTGGCCGCCGCATCGATCGCGCTGACCGGGGCGGCACTCGCGGTGTCCGTGACGCCCGCGGCGGCGGCCGCTCCGGCTATCAGCATTCAGAGCGTTTCGTCGGACACGGTGCCGTCCGGCGGGTCGGTGCGTGTGCGGTTCCGGGCCACGAACAACAACGAGCGGACCGAGAAGGTGTTCGTGGCAGTCTCCGGCGGCCTGCGATGCACCGCCGGATGTTCCGCGGCTCCCGACATCGGCCCGGGCCGGAGCCGGACCTTCGAGGCGACAGTCGTCGCCCCCGAGGTGCGCTCCGGCGAACAGAGCGGCCTCAACCTGGCGGTCAGCGTGCGGATCGGCACGCAGACCGCGTTCGACCACCAGATGATCCTCGTCGGTGGCGCGAAGAAGCCGCCGTCCGCGGTCAGCCGGATCTCCGGCCGGGTTCGCGACGCCGACGGCAAGGCGATCCGTGGTGCGACCCTGACCGTCCGCGACAGCGCCGGGCACACCTACCGCACGACCAGCGACGGAAGTGGCCGATTCTCGATCAGATCGAGCGGCAGCAAGCCGATCGTCACCGGTCCCCTCGCGGTCGTCGCGGCCAAGGACGGCTATCGCACCGCCCGCGCGACCGTGCGGGGCGCTGCCGGCGACACCGCGACCGCACGCCTGGTCCTGGCTGCCGTGGCCACCCCCGCCACGACGCCACCGTCGCCCACCGCCGCGGCGAGCCCGCCCGCAGCGACCGAGGAGCCCGCGACAGAGAGCTTCCCCGCGGCGGCGCCGCCGGCCACCACCGGGACCACCGACGACCCGGGCAACGGTCTGCTTCTGTTCACCCTGCTGGGCGGGCTCCTGATCGCCGCCGGTCTGGGCGCGCTCGTGCTGGTGTTCGCGCGCCGGAGGAAACGCCATGAGCCGGACCCGCCGGCGTCCGGAAGCGGCATTCTTGCCGACGCCCCGACCGCAATTCTGCGGACGGTGCCACCGGACGCCTTGATGTCCGCACAAGCCGTCACTCGGCGAGACCCGAGGGAATACGGCTACGGCGGGCCGGCCCGGTAGCGGCACCACGACCACGGCAGATCGGCACGAGGTGTGCTCGCTCAACTCCGGTGCCGTTCTGCCGGAGTTCCAGCGGCGCGGCGGGCAGCGGGCGCTCGTCGCAGCCCGGCTCAGGAAGGCGTGCGAACTCGGCTGCCGGTTCGTCGTCGGCGAGACCGGGCAGCCCGCCGAGGGGCAGTTCAACCCGTCCTACGAGAACATGCTGCGGGCCGGGCTGAAGCCCCTGTACGTACGGCGGAATTGGATCTGGCGCCCGTAGCGACGGTCAGGGCTTGCGGCCGACCGCGCAGTACACGTCGAGGGCCTCCGGCTCTGTTCCCGGCTGCGGCCGCCACAGCGAGGTCGACACCACGCCCGGCTCCAGCAGTTCCAGGCCCTCGAAGTAGCCGCCGATCTCCTCCGGGGTGCGCAGGTTGTACGGATGGCCGCTCTGCTTGGCCACGCGCTGACTCTCCACGCTCTGCGCGCTGGTGCTCGTGCCGTCGCTCACGGCCAGGTAGCTGCCCGACGGCACGGCATCGAGCAGGCGGGCGACGATCGAGCGGGCCTGCGCGTAGTCGGCGACGTTGCCCAGAATGCCGATCATGGTCAGCGCCACCGGCCGGCTGAAGTCGAGGGTGCCGGCCGCCTCGCGGAGGATCCGCTCGGGGTCCTCCACATCGGAGTCGATGTAGGCGGTCTCGCCCTCGGGGGAACTCGTCAGCAGCGCGCGGGCGTGCACCAGCACCAGCGGATCGTTGTCGACGTACACGACCCGCGATTCGGGCGCCACCCGCTGCGCGACCTCGTGAGTGTTGTTGGCCGTCGGCAGGCCGGTGCCGATGTCCAGGAATTGACGGATGCCCGCCTCACCGGCGAACAGCGTGACCGCCTCCACGAGGAACCTGCGCTGGGCCTGGGCGACGGCGACGATCGCCGGGTTCGCCGAGCGCAGCGCCTCGCCCAGCTCGCGGTCGACGGCGAAGTTGTCCTTGCCGTTCAGCAGGTAGTTCCACACCCTTGCGCTGCTCGGCCGGCTCGTGTCGATGCTCGGTTCGGTCATCAGGAAGCCCTTCGATGGGGTGGCCGTCAGACAGAGATAATAGGCACGCCACCCGGGCCGGACTCACTCCGGATCGGACCGATTCAGGATATGTACGCCGGCGGCGAAGCGCACCAGGTCGTCGTCGCTGATGGTCAGTCCCGCACCGACGGTGATCTCCAGGGTCGCTTCCCAGTCGGTCACATCGACGGCCAGGCGTACGACGCCGGCGTCGCGGGTGAGCCGTGCGTCGTGCCCGGCGATCGTCCGATCGACGCCGGTGAGCGGGCGGGGTTTGCGCAGCACCACGCTGAACGCGGCGGAGCCCGGTGACGCGCCGGCCGGGCGGAAGCTCATCGTCGACGGGGAGATCGTGTCCGCCACCATGCCGGCCGGGCTGTAGTCGAGCCGGAACGGGGGCGGCACGGCGATGGACGCGGCGGACAGCGCGTCGGCCAGGGCCACGACCTCCTGCGGCGTGTAGGTGTCGTCGGTGGCGAGCTGGATCCACCGTCCGGACTCCTGCCAGTACAGGGTGAGCTGGGCGGCCGGCCGGACGTCGACCGTACGCAATAGGCCGTTGCGCCCCCGCACCTGAACCGGCGTCTCGGCGGCGGCCGTGGCGAATGCGGGCTTCCCGCTCGTGACGGTGACCGTGGTGTCGGCGTGGTCGCGCTGATCGGTCGCTTCGAACAAGGCCACCAGGTCGCCGTCCCGCAGCGTGACGGTGGGCGCTTTCATGCCGCCGGTCGGTGGCAGCGTGTAGGGGAACGCCGGCGGCTGGAACCCGGCGGTCAGCCGCACGACTTCCCGGGTCGCCGTCGCGGGCAGGGCGGCGGGCCGGTTCGCGAGCACGATTCCGGCCGGGATGCCGAGCGCGGCCACGGCCGCCAGCGCGGACAACTGGGCGGCGACCCGGCGGCGGCGATAGCGGTCGGACCTGCGGCGTACGGCGTTCAACAGGCCTTCGGGGGACGGCGCGCGGCCGGCCGCGTCGTGCAGCGAGCCGGCGAGCATGCGGTCCAGATCATCCATCGCCCCGCGCCCCCTTCTCGGCCAGCATGATGCGCATCTTCCCGAGCGCCCGGGAAGCCTGCGACCGTACGGTGGACTCGCCGCAATTCAGTAGGGCCGCGATGTCCTCGTCCGGAAGGTCGCAGTAGAACCGCAGGACGAGGACGGCCCGTTGCGAGCGCGGCAGACCGGCCAGCAGCCGCCACATCTGGTCCCGGACGACAACGCGATGCTGCGGCTCGTCGGCGGCGGACGGCTCGGGCACCTCGGCCAGAATCGCCTCCCCCGCGGATCGCCGGCGCCGCCAGGACAGGAACTGCCGCACGATCGCCGTCCGCACGTACGCTTCGGGGCTGTCCATCGCGGCCACCTTGGGCCAGCGCCGGTGCATCCGGGCTAGCACCTCCTGAACGAGGTCCTCGCCGAGGTACGAGTCACCCGACAGCACGTAGGCGAACCGCAGCAGGGCCCACCCCCGCGTCTGCACGAACTCGTCGAAGCTGTCGGGCGAGCCGGTACGGGCGTCGGAGATCCCCGGAGCCCGCGCCGGGGCTCCGGGGATCTGACGGGGTAGCGGCATGTGAATGATTGCTCAGCAGGTCCTGTACTTGTACGAGCTCGAACCGGGGGCGGTCACGTTGACGTCGCGCAGGACGATGGACAACCTACTGCCGAACTCCGAGCACGCCGTGCGGAAGCCGGCGCTGGAGTATTCGATCACGATGACCCGGTCGCCGTACCGGGCGGTGACCACGTCGCATTCGTCGTACTCGCCGCACTGCTCGACCACGGCGAAGTCGAAGCCGATCGTCCTGATGTTCGCCGCGCTCAGCTCGACGAAGTTCTTCTGGCCGGTGGCCAGGCCCCGGCCGTGCGCGGCGTCGGCCAGCAGCTTGGCGTAGGTGATCGCGTCGGCCTGCTTCAGGAGGCCGTTCGAGCGCGAGAACGAGTCCAGGTTGTCGAGCTCGACGGCCTTGAATCCCTTACCGGCGCACTTGTCCATGAAGCCACCGACGGCCCTGGCCAGCGCCGTCCGCTTGGCCGCCGTCGAGAAGTCGAGCAGGTACTCGCCCCAGTCCTCGTCCTCGACCGGATTGCCGTTGCGGTCCTTGAGCACCAGTCCCTTCGACTCCCACCAGCCCTGGGAGGCCTCGCCGCCGCCTGCCCCCTGGGTCTGGAAGGCGTTGATGTAGCAGATGTTGTAGATACCCGGGGCCGCGGCCGCGGTGTAGTCGCGGCTCACCACGGTGACGCCGGCGGGCGGGGTGTACGGCGAGCCGATCTGATAGTCGAAGGTCGCGTTCGCGGGCGGCGCCGTCCAGCCGGATGCGACGGCCTTCTCGGGCTGGGGCCGGGCCCGGTCGGTGGCCGCATGGGCGGCGCCGATGCCGATACCGGCGAGGATGACCGCGGCGGCCGCGACGGCCAGCGCCTTGACCCGATGGCGTCTGTGGGGGACAGACATGGACGACTCCTTGTTTCGGCGACAACTCCACTTCCTCAACGCGGTGGGCCCGCGCTGCCGCTGCCGCCGATCGCGATCTTTTCCTGGAGTTCGCCTCGCCCCGGTGACTTTACAATGAAAACCATTTCCAACAAGATGGAGACATGACCGACTCCCGACCCCGCGTCACGGTGCTCGCCGGCTTCTCGCCCGCCGCCACTGACGCTGTGGCCCACAGCCTGCTGGTCACCGATCCCACGCTGATCCTCGTCGCGCACGACCTCACCGGCGTCCGCGACGGAGTCGTCCGCCGCACCGTGCGCACCTCGGACCAGGTCCTCGAGGACGACAGCACCGAGCTGGTGCACGGTTGCGTGTCCTGCACGCTGCGCGAGGACGTCATACCGACGCTGGTGCGGCTGAGCCGCCGGCACCCCGGCAGTGATCTGCTCCTGGCGCTGCCCCCGGCCGTCGAGCCCGAAGCGGTGGCCGCGGCGTACGCGATGTCCGGCGCCGACGCGGTGCGTCTCGACTCCTTCGTCACCGTGGTCGAGGCGGCCGGCCTGCTCGACGACCTGACCAGCACCGACGGTCTGCGAGACCGCGACCGGCACGCCGCCGCCAACGACGATCGCGCGGTCGCCGATGTGGTCAGCCGCCAGGTCGAGTTCGCCGACACGATCGTGGTCTGGAGCAGCCCGGAGATCGACGTCCTGGAGCGTGACCGGCTCACCGCGCTGCTGCATCGGCTCGCCCCCTGGGCGGCGCACGTCCGCATCGGGGACTCTCCCATGGTCGACTGCACCGCCCTCGCCGCCCGCCTGTTGCGCACCAGCCGGCACGATCCCGCCGTGCCCGGCATGCTGGGGCGGGCCCTGGAGGGCTATCCGATCGGCATCCACGACCCGGCCGGCGAGCACAGCGTGAACGCGATGCTGTTCCACAGCCGGCGGCCGTTCCACCCGCGGCGCCTGCACGACGTCCTGGACGATCTGACGAGCGAGACCCTGCGCGGCCGCGGCCATCTGTGGATCGCCACCCAGCCCGATGCCGCCATCGGCTGGGAGTCGTCCGGCAGCGGGCTGCGGCTCGGCAACCTCGGCCGGTGGCTGGCGAGCCTGCCCCGCGAACGCTGGGGCGAGGCGAGCGACATGCGCCGGCTGGCCGCCGACGCGAACTGGGATCCCTACTACGGCGATCGCACCACCGCGCTGTCCTTCGTCGGGCTCGACCTCGACGTGGAAGCGATGACCGCGACGCTCCGGCGCTGCCTGCTCACCGACGCCGAGATCGCCGACGGGGCCGACGGCTGGCACGCCCTGCCCGATCCCTTCGCCGGGTTCTTCCCGGCCGACAGCGAGCCGGAGCCGGCGGCAGTCTCCCGGGGCGCCGCGTCGTGACGTGGGGCATCAGCGTTCACCGCGCGCTCACTCGATGCCTGATCACCGACGCCGAACTGGCCGACGGCTGGGACTCCTGGACCGACCTGCCCGACCCGTTCGAACGGTGCTTCCGGCTCGTCGCCACCGACGAGAAGCCGCAGTGACGAGGGCCTATTCGGCGGCGTACCGCAGGACGTCGTCGACCAGCCGGCCGGTGGCCTCGTCCGGTAGTGAATAGAACACCTGCCGGCCCTCGCGTCGGCGGCGCACCAGGCCGGCGTGGATCAGGTGGCGCAGATGATGCGACACAGCGGTGGAGTGCGCCGGGACAGCCTCGGCCAGCTCCGTGGGCGTGGCCTCGCCGGCCCGCAGCAGGATGAGGATGTGCAGGCGGTGCTCGTAAGCCATGCCCTGCAGAGCCTCGACGGCCTTGGCGAGCGCGACTCGGTTGATGCCCGTCACGGGTGCGCTCCGGCGCCGTCGACAGCAAGCCGGCCAAGGGTGGTCCGCACCCGGGCGAGCAGCCAGGAGACCGCCAGCACGGCCGTCGCGGTGAGCGAGATGCTCGCGCCGGCCGCGACGTCCCATCGGCTCGAGGCCCAGAGACCGGCCAGCCCGCTGCCCACGGCGAAACCCACCGACAGCGCGGTGACGACCGGCAGGCGGTCCGACCACAACCGGGCTGCCGCGGCGGGGGCGACGATCAGCGACACGGCGAGGATCGTTCCCACCGCCGGAACCATGGTGACCACCGCGATCTGGATGGTGAGCAGCAGAACGACGTCCCAAACGCCGACGCGTATCCCGGCCGCCTGCGCGCCGGCGCGGTCGAAGCCGATGAGCAGCAGGGAACGTGCGCCGGCGGCCAGCACCGCGGCGACGACGATCAGCGCGACGGCCGTGGTGACCAGGTCCTGCGGGCCGACGGTGAGGATCGATCCGACCAGGAACGAGGACAGGTCGCGGCTGAAGCCGCTCTGCGTGGCCACGAGCGCGGCGCCGAGTGCGAACCCGGCCGACAGCAGGACCCCGGTGGCGGCCGAGGCGTCCTGACCGCGGCGACGGGTCAGCGCCGCCACGCCGAGCGCGACGATGCCGCCGGCCACGACGCCGCCGAGCAGGATGTTGACGCCGATGATCGAGGCGAGCACGACACCGGGAAAGGTGGCGTGGGTGAGCGCCATCGTGAAGAACGACAACCGGCGCAGGACGACCTGCACGCCGACCAGGCCGGCCAGGGCTCCGGCCAGGACCACCTCGGCGGTGGCCCGGTGCAGGGCGTCATCCCACCAGCTCATGGGCGGAGTTCCTCTCCGGAACGGGCGGCCCGCCGCGCCGGGTGCGCAGCAGGCGTACGGGAATCAGCACCAGGTAGGCGGCGACCAGCAACAGGACGATCGAGGAGGCGGAGGTCAGGGCGACGCCGCAATGCAGAGACGCGGTCCAGCTGGCCAGGAGTCCCGCGTAACCGGCCCCGGCGATCAGGAGCGTCCCGATGACAGCCATCGCCACGAGCCGGTCGGTCACCATCCGGGCCGCCGCAGCCGGAACGATCAGCAGGGCGACCACCAGGATCGTGCCGACGGCGCGGACGGCGGCCACCACGACCAGCGCCACGACGACGTTGAGCCACAAGTCGAGCCACCCGACGCGGAAACCGGCGGCCGCCGATCCGGCCGGGTCGAACGTGCGGAACAGCAGGGCCCGGGCCCCGACGAGCAGGGCGACCAGGACCACGACGGCGACGACCGCAGTCTCGGCGATCTGCCGCGGCGTCACGGTGAGCAGGCGCCCGAACAGGAAGGCGGTCAGATCGGAGGTGTACGAGGTGCGGCGCGAGACCAGCACGACGCCGACCGAGAACATCGCGGTCAGCACCACAGCGGTCGCCGCGTCGTCGGACACCCGGTTGCCCCGGGTCAGCACGGTCAGCACCACCGCCGTCAGGAGCCCGGCGACCAGCGCGCCGACGAAGACCCCGTCCAGCCCGCCCGCAACGAAACCGATCACCACACCCGGGAAGACGGTATGCGTCAACGCGTCGGAGACGAAGGCCAGGCGGCGGGCGTAGACGAACACGCTGACCGGGCCGCAGATCAGGGCGAGCAGCACGATCTCGATCAGGGCCCGGCCCATGAACGGCAGCGTGAACGGCTCGATCACGGCTCGACCAGCATCATCCGGCCGTCGGGCAGGTCTACCGCGTGGCCGCCGTACGTCAGCCGCAGCTTGTCCGCGGTGAGCGTCTCACCCGGCGGACCGACCGCCCACTGCCGCCCGTTGACCAGGCACACCAGATCGGCCAGCTCGCGGGCCACACCGAGATCGTGGGTGCTGAGCACCAGGGCGGTGCCCTCGGCGCTCAGCTGCCGCAGCACGGCGACGATCGCCTCCTGACTGACCGCGTCGACACCGTTGAACGGCTCGTCGAGCAACAGCAGCCGGGGCTCGGCGGCGATGGCCCGGGCGAGCAGCACCCGCTGCCGCTGACCGCCGGACAGGGTGCCGAAGCGATGCCCGGCCCGGCCGGCGAGCCCGACCCGGTCCAGAGCCTCGGCGACCGCGCGGCGGTCGGCGGCGCGGGCGGGCCGCCACCAGCCGATGCGCCGGTAGCGGCCCATCATGACGACCTGCCGGACGCTGACCGGGAAGTCGGCGTCCAGCGTGTCGGTCTGCGGCACGTATCCGGCCCGGCCGCGAGCCGCGGCGGGATCGGCGCCCAGCACGGAGGCCCGCCCGGCCAGGATCGGCGCCAGACCCAGCACCGACTTGATCAGCGTGGACTTGCCCGCGCCGTTCGGGCCGACCAGCGCCAGGCGCTGCCCCGGCCGCAGGTCGAGGTCGACGTCGGTGAGCACCGGCGTGCGGTCGTAGCCGACACTCACCGCCACGTACCGCAGGGCGGCCTGCATGTCAGCCGCCCAGGGCCGAGACGATGACCTCGGTGTTGTGCCGCTCGGCCCCCAGATACGTGCCCTCGGGCGTCCCCGGCTCGCCCAGGCTGTCGCCGAACAGCGCGTCCTCGCCACCGATCACCTTGACGCCGGCCTGCTTGGCGATGGCCTCGGCGGTCTTGGGCGGCAGCGAGCTCTCCGTGAAGATCGCCTTCGTGCCGGTCGACCTGATCTTCGCGACCAGGTCGCTGAGCTGCCTGGCCGACAGCTCGGCCGAGGTGTCCAGGCTGGGGATGACCGAGCCGACGAACTCCAGCTGGTACCGGTCGACGTAGTAGCCGAAAGCGTCGTGGTTGGTGACCAGCTTGCGGTCCGCGGCGGGCAGCTTGGCGAACGCCGCCTCGTTGTCGGCGTCCAGCTTGTCGATCTGGGTCGCGTACGTGTCGAGGTTCTTGGCGAACGCGCCGGCCCGGGCCGAGTCGGCCGCCGCGAGACCCTTCTCGATGTTGGTCACCATGATCTTGGCGTTCCGCGGGTTGTGCCAGATGTGCGGGTCGTGCTCCTCGGCGTGTTCTTCGCCCTCCTCCTCGGCGTGCTCCTCCCCTTCCTCCTCGTGGTGACCGCCCTCGCGCAGTTTCACGCCCTGACTCGAATCGACGACAGGACCCTTGAAACCGGAGGCCTCGATCGCGCGGTCGAGCCATTCCTCGAGCCCGACGCCGCTCTTGACGACGACCTTGGCCGAGGCGATGGCCTGAATGTCGGCCGGCGTGGGCTCGAAGTCGTGGGGGTCGACATTCGGCTTGATGATCTGCGTCACGGAGACGTCGGAACCGCCGATGTTACGGACGAAATCGGCCACCTCGGGGGTCGTGGCGACCACCGCCAGCGGTGTGCCGCCGGACGCCGCCGAATTCGCCTGAACTGCGTCTCCGTCGCCGGATCCGCAGCCGGCGAGGACGGTGGCGGCCGCCGCGGCGGCCGCGATCCAGAATATGCGTGGGCGGTGTTTCATCAATTCCACTCCTGTCGCTGAGGAGCAGAACGATAATCGTTTTCAGAAACAATCGTCTAATAGCGAGATGACAATCTGTGCATCACCGCGACGTATTATCAATTGCGCATATACGCGTGTACGCCATTCCGTTCTCCCGCCCGACGTCGCCCGGCCCGCCGGTTGCCACCGCGTGATCGCTGGAGCGCATCTATGCGATCGCGCACACCACCGCGTGATCGCCGGGGCGCGTCTATGCGATTGCGCACACCGCCGCGTGCGGGCCGCGGCGCCAGACGACGCCGGCCTCGCGAAAGCCCGCTTCGCGCGCCGCCTCGCAGTGCCACGCCTGCGCCGGCGTGAACTCGGCCGGCGCCCGGCCGGCGAACAACGCCTCCCGCTGCCGCATCCACGGTCCGAAGATCGGCTCGGCGCGCAGCCTTTCCCACCACCGGGTCCAGGCCAGACCGGCCGCGGCCTCGTCGGCCACCGGATTGACCGACGGCAGCTCGTCGATCGGCATGAGATCGGCCACCACCAGCACCCCGCCGGGACGCAGCACCGCCCGAGCCCGGCGATAGAGCGCTCGGGCCTGATCCTCGGGCAGATAGTGAATCGTCATGACGACGGTGACCAGATCGACCGGAGCGCCGCCGGCCACGTCGCCCGGCCAGTCCGCGCCCGTCAGGTCGCCGCGGTGGACCGTGACACCGGCCGGAGCGGCCGTCCGGGCGAGCAGCAACAGCACCGGGTCGAGGTCGAGCAGGCGCACCTCGGCCCGGGGCCACCGCGCCGCCAGACGCTCAGCCAGCAGGCCGGGCCCGCCACCGAGGTCGAGGACGTCGCGGGGCGCGCCGCCGAGGGCCGCCTCGGCCGCCGCGATCAGCGTCTCCTCGAAGCTACCCAGACCGGGCAGGCACGCGTTCATGACCTCGTCCCAGGATCGGCGCCAGTACTGGGCACGCCGGACCGCGAGCGGGGTGGCAACAGTGGATTCCTGGGACGTGGACGTCATCGGCAACCTCGGTGAAGGTGTCGGGCGGAGCCGCCGGCGCGGTCACCGTGCGCATCACTGTAACGGAAGTCGTTTTCGTTAAGGCCTCGGGATCACCGCGCCCGGCCGGCTCGGTCTCACCGGTCGTCACCTCACGAGCTCGGCCATGCTCTGCCGGCCTTTCGGGAACAACGGACCGATCAGGATCCGGTCGAGGCCCGGCAGGCGCATCGCCTTGAATGCCCAGCGCCGCAGCACGAGCTTGGTCGTCGACGTCGGCAGGAACCACTCCGCGACCCGGCTCCGGGCCGACTGCTGCACCGCCTCCGCGACCGGTCTCCAGCGGCGCTCGTAGTCCGCCAGCCCCTCCTGCACCGAGGTGGCAGCATGCAGCCGCTCGGCCAGAAGGTACGCGCCCGCGACCCCGAGCGAAGCGCCCTGCCCGGCAACCAGCGACACCGCACAGGCGGCGTCGCCGATCAGTGCGACCCGCCCGTCGGTCCAGCGCGGCGCGTCGATCTGGGCGACCTGGTCGTAGTAGACGCCCTCCGGCGGAGGACAGTGAGCGAGGGCCAGGTCGACCAGTGGCCCCATGCCGGTGTAACTGCGGCGCAGCGCCCCGCGCGGGTCCTCCGGCAGGCGCGCGTCCTCGGTACGGTGCACCGCGAACACGGCGACGCGATCGTCGTCGAGCCCGTAGAGGCCCACCTGGCGACCGCACGTCTCAGTGAGCACGAACTGACCACGGACCTGCTCGAACACCGCGGGGTCACGGAAGACGTAAGCCCCGGTGTGCATGCCCAGGTAACGCAGGAAGCCGGGCTCGGCGCCGAAGGCCAGGGAACGGACCCGGGAATGGACGCCGTCAGCACCCACGATCACGTCGGCCGCCACAACCGCGCCGTCGGAGAGTTCGGCCCGGTCGCCGTCGATCCGGTCGATCGTCGTGCCGTAGCGAATTTCGACGCGGTCCTGGAGCGATTCGCGGAGCATGCGTTCGAGGGCGGGCCGCATGATGCTGACCATCTCGCCGTCGAGAGCCTTGGCGAAGAGTGTGTAGTCGACGCTGACGGTCGTGCGGCCGTGGGCGTCGATGTAGCGGAAGCGCTCGACCGGGTGGGCGAACTCGCGCAGGTTTCGCTGCAGGCCCATCGCCGTCACCGCCTCGTACCCGGGACCGAAGAAGTCGATCATGTAGCCCTGGTCGCGGGGGCCGGCGGCGTGGTCGACGACGTGGACGTCCCAGCCGTGGTGGCGCAGGCGGTGGGCGAGGGCCAGCCCGGCGATACCGGCGCCGCAGACGAGGGCTCTCATCGGTGCTCCCCTTTCTCTTCGGTGGTGGTGATCCGGCGCAGGAGCGGGGCGATGCGCGCCGCCGAGAGACCCGGGTCGAATCCCTTGTGGAGGACGAAGCCGTCGAGCACTGACATCACCGCGCTCGCGGCGCCCTCGGCGTCGGCGTGGCCCGAACGGGTCAGCGCCTCGGTGAGCGCGCCGCGGTAGCCGTCCAGCAGCGCGCCCATCCTCCGGCGCAGCTCGCGGTCGCGGGTGGCGGCGAGGTAGGTCTCGATGAACAGCAGAGAGGCCGGATCGGACCCGTCGTACTGGTCGAGATCGAACAACATCGCCTCGATGCCGTCGGCCGGGCTCTCAGCCTGAGCGAGGAGTGCCGTGGCGCCGTCGAGCATCTGCCGCATCTCCTCGAGCGCGGCATGACACAGGAGCGCCTGCAGCGACTCGAAGTGGTAGTGCACCAGGCCCGGACGCACCCCCGCCCGCTCGGCCAGCACCCGAGTGCTGACGGCGCTCCAGCCGAGCTCGCCGATCAACTCCCGGGCCGCCGCCAGCAGGCGCGCTCGTACGACCCGCCCACGTTCGGCATTGGTCTGCCCCGGCACACTGCCTCCTTGGTCGATCGTATTGGACGATCGACCAAGCATAACATCGGCCGAGCCGCAGCTCTCGCGAGCGACCACCGCGGCTTTTAATCGAGGCTGGTGAACACGGCGTGGCGAAACTGTTGACAAAGTTAACTGTATTGACGTTCGCTGATGGGACGATGCTCCGCGATCCCCCGAAGGGAGCGACATGAGCCTGAAGCGAAGACTGGCCGCGCTTGCGGCCGCCGTCCTCATCGCCCCACTCGTCGCCGTCATTGCCCCCGCGAGCCCGGCCAGCGCCCATGGCTGGATCACCAGTCCCCCGAGCCGCCAGGACCAGTGCGCCACCGGCGCGGTCGCCAACTGCGGTTCCATCCAGTACGAGCCGCAAAGCGTCGAGGCGGCCAAGGGCTCGCTGAGCTGCAGTGGTGGCAGCTCGTACACCGTGCTCAACGACGACAACAAGGGCTGGCGGGTCACCTCGATCGGCAGCTCGACGGCGTTCACCTGGCGCAACACCGCCATGCACCGCACCCAGAACTGGCAGTACTACGTGGACGGCCGGCTCCACCAGACGTTCACCAACGGCAACGCCCAGCCGCCGCAGGTGCTCAGCCACCAGCTGACCGGACTGCCGGGCGGACGGCACAAGATCCTCGCCGTCTGGAACATCTTCGACACCCCGATGGCGTTCTACGCCTGCGTCGACGTCAACGTCGGCGGCGGCACCAACCCGCCCACCACCCCGCCGACGAACCCGCCCACCAACTGCGGGGCGGCCTGGAGCGCGTCGGCGGTCTACACCGGCGGCATGAACGTCTCACACCGCGGCCGCGCCTGGACCGCGCGCTACTGGAGCCAGGGCGAGGAGCCCGGAACCACCGGCGAGTGGGGCGCCTGGCAGGACAAGGGCGCCTGCTGATCAGTACGGCGCCCGCGCTGATCAGTACGCAAGCCGCCGTCCGGCCCGGATTCGTCCGGGCCGGACGGCACCGGCCGACTGGAGTCCGATGACACCTCGCAGCCTCACCCTCGCCGCCGTCGCTGTCACGCTCGGCCTGCCGGCGTGTTCCGGCCCCGCCGCACCCCTGGCGTCCGCGCCCGCCCCCGCATCGGCACCGCCGTCCACCCCGGCGGCGCACCATCACCAGCACAGCGCCGGCCCACCACCGTCGGGCGCGCCGGCCGGAGTCGTCGTCGTGCACGCCGCCGATCCGCTGCGCGACACGCTGACCCGGCTCGTCCCCAAGTTCGAAGAGGCGTTCCCCGGCGCGCGGGTCACCGTCGAATACGGCGCCGGCCTGGAACACGCCCAGCACATCCTGCACGGCATGCCCGTCGACGTCTTCCTCTCCGCCGACGAGGCCGCCACCGGCATGGTCACCGCCGCGCACGACCGCGGCACCCCCGCCGTCGTGGCCCGCAACCCGATCGTCATCGCGCAGCCCCGCACCGGCGACCGGATCGGCGCGATCGGCGACCTGCGGGGCGCGAAGGTGGCACTGTGCGCCGAGGCCACCCCGTGCGGCCGGGCGAGCCGCGCGGCCCTCGCCGCAGCCGCCGTCGACGTACGGCCGGCGAGCGTCGAACCCGACGCGGCCACCGCCCTGGCCCGGGTCAGTTCCGGCGCAGCCGACGCGGCTCTGGCCTACCGCACGGAAGTCGTAGCGGCGGGCCGCGACCTGCGGGCGGTCGACTTCGAGCAGGCAGTCCGCCTGGCCGACGTGTACACCGCCGTCCGGCCCAGCACCGGCGTCAACACCGTGGGCGCGGACGCCCTGGTGTCGTTCCTGAGCTCCGCCCTGGCCCGCCACATCTTCGCCGACGCCGGTCTGTCCCCCGCCTGAGGCCGCCGACCACCGATCCGCTGCCGGCCGGAGTCCGATGAGAGCGCCCGCGTGTTGCCGCGCCTCAGCTCCGAGACGACGCCGGCCGCGGTGGTCGCCGTGAGCAGGCCCATGAAGACGGCGCTGAACAGCAGGAGCCCGGAGAGTGGCCGGCCGGCCCACCCGTCCGGTCACGAGGATTCGTACGAAAAGGTCCGCGTCACATAGGAGCGTCCCACGCCTCCCTCGCGCCGTCACCGCTGATCTCCTGGCGAAGGCGGCGCTCGTTGATCTCCCAGTCCATCACGTAGTGGCGGATCATCCGGGCAATGGTCTCCGCCGTGTCCAGGGTGGCGATGATGTGCTGGCCGGGGTCGCCGTGCGGCGCCTCGCGGACGGTCAGGATCGTGGCGTTCGCCGCGATGTCGCCGGCGGGGCCGAGCGAGACGGTCACCCACAGCCGGTCGCCCGGCACGAGCGCCGACGGCTCGTCGATCCAGCAGCGCAGGCCGCCCTCGCTGATGTCCAGCAGGGCGCCCTCGATCTGCTCGTCCTCGGTGGCCAGCCGGACGGCAGCGCCGCCTCCACCGCGTACGTACTCCCGGCGGTTGCTCTGGCGGGCAGGGCCGGCCGGGGTGAGCCGCCAGCGGAACGGGGCTTCGTCGGAGACCGCGACCAGGCGGGCGGGAAGCACGATGCGGGTACGTGGCGGCGCCCAGAAGACGTCGAACTGCCGGCCCGGCTCGAGACCGCCGGGACCGGCCGTCTCCAGGGGCGCGGTGACCGTGAAGCCGTCGTCGTCGACCGACTCGAGACGCGACCGGAAGTTCACACCCTCACCGAGGACGAGGAACATCGGGGTGCTGACGGCGGGAAGATCGGTAACGGCGGAGACAGCAGCGGTCATGGTAGAAACACCTCGCGCAGGGGGGATCCGGGCGAGCAACCATTCGGCCACCGGTGCCGGGACCTGAGATTTCGGTGGAGCACAGCCTGCAACCGGGTGGGCCGGCGACGGTATGGTCATCTGTCGACGCAATGGCGCGGAGGGGGCACGATGGCCGTCCTGGGTGTTCTTTCCCCGTTTCTGGGCGGATGGTATTTCGGCGGCCTGATCGAGGGGATCGCGCGGGCCGCGGCCGACGCCGGCGCCGCGGTGGTCGCCGTGCAGACCCTGGACGCCGGCACCGACCAACTGGAGTTGACCGAGCCGCCCCACCCGCCGCACCCGCTGGCCTGTGACCACGCCGCCGGCTTCGTCGTCATCGTGAACGCGGCGAGCGCCAAGTACCTGCGGGAGATCCAGGCCGGCGGCCGCCCGATCGTCGTCATCAGCCATGAGTTCCCCGAGCTGGACTGCCCGACCGTCTTTCCCGACAACCGGGTCGGGGTGCGGGCCGCGGTCGAGCATCTGATCCGGCACGGGCACCGCCGGATCGCGTTCGCCGGCTTCCTGGGCGCGCTGGACCAGCAGGAGCGGTGCGAGACCTACCGCCGGACGCTGCGGGCCCACGGCATCGAACCGGATCCGGACCTGATCTTCGAGGCCGCCGACAATCAGGAGGCCGGCGGCGCCGGGGCGGCCCGCACGATGCTGGCCGCCGGATTGCCGTCCACCGCGGTCGTTGCCGGCACAGACCTGAACGCGATAGGCATCCTCCGGGTGCTCACCGAGGCCGGCTGCCGGCTTCCCGAGGACCAGGCCGTCGTCGGCTTCGACGACCTCTCGGACGCGACGTTCACCGAGCCGCGCCTGACCACCGTGCGGCAGCCGCTGTTCGACGTCGGCGCCACCGCCGCGCGGGTGCTGCTGGCGGCGATCGACGGCACCGGGGAGCCACCGGCGCGCCACGAGGTCGCGACGGAGCTCGTGGTGCGGGAGTCCTGCGGCTGTCCCTCGTCGGTCGGTGCGGCCGCGCTGCGGGCCGAGGGGAAGTCGCAGCACCGGGAGCGCACCCGGCTGCAGCGCTCGCTCAGCAGTCAGTACGACATCAGCCTCGACCTGTTGCGCAGTCACGAGGAGGATCCCCGGCAGCTGGGCTGGCTGCGCCGCACCTCGGCCCGGGCCGGTTGCCTCGGGCTGTGGACCCCCGGCGAACCGGGTCTCGAGATAGCCGGTCACTTCGATCGTTCCGCGTCCTCCCCGGCGTCTGCCACACCGCTTCCGCCGGTCACGGCCAGTGGATTCCCCCCGGTGGAGATCCTGGACGAGGCGCGCGCCGAGCCCGGCTCGCTCACCTTCGTCGTGCCGGTCCGGGTGGGCAACCGTGACTGGGGACTGCTCGCCACGGTCGACCGGGTCGACCTGCAGGCGGCCACCGGGCGCGAGCCGATCAACCAGTGGGCGGCGCTGCTGACGGTCGCGCTGGACTACCAGGCCGTGCTGCACACCCTCCGCGACCAGGAGGAGCAGTTGCGGGCCAGCGCGCTCCACGACCACCTCACCGGCCTGCCGAACCGCACCCACTTCCTGCAGCTGCTGGCGGCCGCGATGGAGCGCGGCCCCGAGGTGGCCGTGCTCTTCGTGGATCTGAACGACTTCAAACAGATCAACGACACGTACGGGCACGACGTCGGCGACCAGATCCTGGTCGAGGTCGCCGACCGGCTGCGGGCCGAGCTCGGCCGCCACGGTGCCGCGGGCCGCTTCGGGGGCGACGAGTTCCTCGTCCTGCTGGACGCGCTCGACGACGACCACACGCCGGAGGCGACCGCCCGGCGGCTGCTGTCCGCGCTGAACCGCCCGCACCGGCCGGACGGACGGCAGCTGGTGGTCACGGCGAGCATCGGAGTCGCCCGGGCCGGCCGCACCCCCTTCGCCGACGCGGCGGCCCTGGTTCGCGAGGCGGACACAGCCATGTACCGCGCGAAGGCCCGCCGCACCGGCGTCGAGGCCGGGTCGGGCACGCCCCGGCGCTGACGTCGTCTCCGCGTCACAAGAGCTTGCGCAGCTGCGGCTCGAAGGCGGCCGGGTTCTCGGCGAAGCCGACATGGCCGCCCGGGAACATCACCGGCTCGCTGCCGAGCAGCGTGGCGAGGGCTCGCGAGGTGCGGTCGCACAGTTCCCCCGCCGAATTCTCGCCCAGGCCGATCAGCACCCGCGTGGACGCCGAGGTCAACCGCTCGATGTCGGGCCGGAAGCCGACCGTGCCGCGATACATGTTCCGGTACTGGAACGCCTCGTCGGCCAGCTCCTTGCCGCCTGCCTCGCCGCCGGCCATCATCTCGACCACCTCGTCCGGCAATTGCAGGTTCGCGACCTCCATGAACTTGCGGAAGGTGGCCCGCCGGTCGCCGGTCTCGAAGGTCGCCAGCATCTGTTCGGTGCCGGCCCACAGGGCGTCGCGGTCGGGCAGGATCTCCAGCAGTGGCGGTTCGTGCGCGACCATCGTGACCGCGCTTTCCGGGTACGCCTCGGCCAGCGCGAGCACGCTCACGGCCCCGCCGCTGGAGCCCAGCACCAGCGTCGCCGGGCCCCGCCCCACGTGGTCGATCAGGGCGGCCAGGTCGGCCGCGCGCTCCCGCGGTGTCGACGGCGCCTCGCGGTCGTGGACCGAGCTGCGGCCGACGCCGCGCGGGTCGGTGGTCAGCACGCTGTGGTCGACCGCCAGCAGGTCGGCCAGGCCGGTGAAGGCCTCGGCGGTCATCGGCGCGCCCGCCAGCACCACGAGCGGGCCGTCGCCGCGCAGCTCGTAGTAGAGGTCGGCGTCGGGGCGGCTGAGCTGGGTCATGGGGAGTCCTCCCTGGTCGGAACCATCGTCGGAGGTAGTGACGGGCGCGACCGGGCAGAATCGTCGGTGTGAGCCAAGATTTTCTCGAGCGGGCCCGGACGGGCGACGACGACGCCTTCGCGGCCCTGGTCCAGCCGCTCCGCCGCGAGCTGCACGCGCACTGCTACCGGATGCTCGGCTCGGCCCACGACGCCGAGGACGCCCTGCAGGAGGCGCTGCTGCGGGCCTGGCGCGGGCTGACCGGCTTCGAGGGGCGCAGCTCGTTGCGATCCTGGCTGTACACGGTGGCGACCCGGGTCTGCCTGGACGCCGCCGAGTCGCGCTCGCGGCGGGCACTCCCGATGGACCTGGGACCGGCCAGCACCCGTACGGTTGTCGACGATGCGCCCTCGGTCGAGACGGCCTGGCTGGGACCGTACGGGGACCTGGGTCTGAGCGAGGGAACCGCAGCGCCGGAGGCGCGCTACGAACAGCGCGAAGCGGTCGAGCTCGCGTTCGTCGCGATGCTCCAGCACCTGCCGGGCAATCAGCGGGCCGCGCTGGTGCTCTTCGACGTGCTCGGGTTCTCGGCCGGCGAGATCGCCACGATGATGGACACGTCGCCCACCTCGGTGAACTCGGCGCTGGCACGGGCCCGCACGGTGGTGTCGGCGCGCGTGCCGCCGGTGAGCCAGCAGCGCACGTTGCGGCAGGTCGGCGACGCACAGCTGCGCGAGACGGTGGTGACCTTCGTCCGGGCCCTCGAGTCGGGCGACACGGATCTGCTGGTCTCGCTGCTCACCGAGGACGTCACGTGGTCGATGCCGCCGCTGCCGCACTGGTACGCGGGTCTGCCTGCGGTCACCGACTTCGCCGTCCGCGTGCCGCTCACCGGTTGCGGCGAGTGGCGCCACTCGGAGCCGATCAGCGCCAACGGCCAGCCGGCAGTCGGCGGCTACCTGTGGCAAGAGTCCGCGGGCACGTTCCAGGCCTGGTCGATCGACGTCCTCACGCTGCGCGGCCCGCAGGTCTGCGCGGTCACCTCGTTCATCGGGCCCGAGCATTTCGTGGCTCTCGGACTACCGCTCAGCCTGCCCCCGTCGGCACCGTGAGATCGGCCCACCGCTCGCCGACCGTGCACCGAGGATGGCTGACGGTCGCCTCCTGAATCCGCCTGCCGCGGCTCAGACGGCGGTGGAGGCCGCGGGACGAGCCGAAACGCGGCTCACACGGCGGTCGATGCGCGCGGGACGAGCCGGCACGGGCGGGCATGCTGCCCGTGCGCCGGCTGACCGTTGATCGCCGTCAGCAGCAGTTCGGCCGCGGTGCGCCCGATTCCCTCGAGATCCATGTCGACGCTGGTCAGAGCGGGTCGGCAACCCTCCACCATGACGTCCCAGTTGTCGAAGCCGACCAGCGCGACGTCCTGCGGGATCCGGCGGCCGGCATCGCGCAGCGCCTCGGCCAGACCGCGGGCGATCTGGTCGCTGCCGCAGAACACGGCGTCGACATCGGCGCCGGTGGACAGCAGGATGCCGGCGGCCTGACGGCCCCAGGCCTCGCTCCACTCGCCGTAGAGCGTGGGCACAGCCGGTTGCAGACCCTCGGCGGCCAGCGTCTCGGCGGCCGAGGCGCTGCGGACCGTCGCGGAATGGTGATGCTCCGGACCGGTCACGTGCGCTATGCGGCGGCGGCCGACGGACAGCAGATGACGTACGGCACGCCGGGCCCCGTCCGCTTCGTCGGGGACGACCGAGCAGTCGCGCGGGTCGGCCGAGCTGATGAACGCGTAGACCACCGGAACCGGCAGATCCACCCCGATCGGTACGCGGGCCTGGGTGCGGCGCCCAGTCACGATGATCCCGTCGACCTTGCGACCGAGCAGCGTACGCAGGTAGTACTGCTCGCGGATCGCATCGTCGCGCGCGTCGCACAGGAAGACCGACATCTGCCCGGCGCCCAGCGCGTCCTCGGCTCCGATCAGCAGCGGGATGCTGAACCGGCCGATGCTGTCGGTGGTGATCATGCCGACCGTGTAGGTGCGACCCGTCTGCAGGCTCCGGGCAGCCGCGTTGGCCACGAACCCGAGCTGCTCCGCGGCCTGTTGCACGCGCAGTCTGGTCTCGGGTCGCAGCGCGCCGCGGCCGTTGAGCGCCTTGGACGCCGTGCCGGTGGAGACCCCCGCGAGCGCGGCCACCTGGCTGATGGTGACGGCGCGATCCATGGTGCTCAGCGTTTCCTCCTGAGTTTCCTCAACGTGTCGGCGGCTCGGTTGATCTGACCGTAACTTGCCCTTGACATGCAAGCAAGCTGATCCCTAGCGTCGAGGCAATCGATTTCCGAGAACGTTAACAACTGCGCCCCGCTCCCGCCCACCGTGCAAGGGGAACCCCGACATGACCACATCCCGACAGACTGTGCGGACCGTTGCCGCGCTCACCGCCCTGGCCTGTGTGCTGGCCGGCTGCTCTTCCACCGACGACGGCGGCGGCGAGGCCGGCTCGGAGGCCGGCGGTACGTACACGATCTGGGACCCGTACCCCCAGTTCGACAACAGCTCGGACTGGGTCAAGCTGCTGACCCGGTGCGGGACCGACGCCGGCGTCACCGTTGAGCGCACCGGTTACGACACGACCGACCTGACCAACAAGGCACTGCTCGCGGCCCAGCAGGACAACTCCCCCGACGTCCTGATCGTCGACAACCCGGTGGTCTCGACCCTGGCCGACGCCGGGGTGCTGACCACCACCGACGAGGTCAAGGTGGACACCTCGGCGGTCTCGCCGAACCTGCTCGCCGCGGGCCAGATCGGCGGCAAGACGTACGGCATCCCGATCGGCGCCAACACGCTCGCGCTCTACTACAACAAGAAGGTGCTGGCCGCGGCCAAGGTCGACGCGGCGTCCGTCAAGGACTGGGCGACGCTGACCGCCGCCCTGGCCAAGGTGAAGGCGGCCGGCAAGAAGGGCATCACGTTCTCGGCGATCGGCACCGAGGAGGGCTCGTTCCAGTTCCTGCCCTGGTATTGGGGATCGGGCGCGAACCTGACCCAGCTCGACTCGCCGCAGGCCGTCTCCGCGCTCACCCTGTGGACCGACTGGCTGAAGCAGGGCTACGCGCCGAACTCGGTGCTCAACAACACGCAGACCACGAGCTGGCAGGAGTTCGCCACCGGCGACTTCGCGTTCAGCGAGAACGGCACGTGGCAGCTGGCCAACGCGAAGAAGACCGGTTTCGAGTACGGCATCATCCCGATCCCGTCGTCCGTGGGGGGCACCGCGCCGGCACCGACCGGAGGCGAGTTCGTCACCGCGCCGGTGCAGTCGCAGACCGGCCGCTACGCCGTCAGCGAGAAGCTGATCGCGTGTCTCACGAGCGCGGACAACGCGCTCACGACGGACACCACCCTGTCCTACATCGCCGCGACCGACGCCGTACAGCAGAAGCAGGTCGCCGAGAACCCGGAGCTGAAGGTCTGGGTCGAGGCGGTCAAGGCGGCCAAGGGCCGCACCAGTGACGACCTCGGCACGAAGTACCCGAAGATCTCGCAGCCGCTGTGGACCGCCTTCCAGGCCGCGCTGAGCGGCTCGGCCTCCCCGCAGGACGCCCTCAAGACCGCCCAGAGCTCGGCCGCCCGGTAACGATGGCACACGACCTGATGACCCGCGCCTCCGCTTCCGTACGGCCACCGGCTGCACCCCGGCGCCGCCGGAGCGGGGCGTGGGCCGCCTGGGCCTTCCTGGCACCGATCGTCGTCTACCTGGTGGCGTTCTATGCGTACCCGCTGTACCGCAACCTCGACCTGAGCCTGCGCCACTACACGGTCCGCTCGTTCGTGCGCGGCGACGCACCGTTCAGCGGGCTCGACAACTATCGCACCGTGTTCGCCGATCCCACCTTCGGGCCGGCCCTGCTGCACACGGTGGCCTTCACGTTCGTCTCCATCGCGTTCCAGTTCGTCCTCGGGCTCGCGCTCGCCGTCTTCTTCACCCAGCACTTCCGGCTGTCCTCGACGTTGCGCGCGCTGTTCCTCGTACCGTGGCTGCTGCCGTTGATCGTCAGTGCCTCGACATGGTCGTGGATGCTCAACAGCGACTCGGGCATCGTCAACTGGACGCTCGGGCTCGTCGGCGCCGACCCGGTGAACTGGCTGACCTCGCCGGACTGGGCGCTGACCAGTGTGATCATCGCGAACATCTGGATCGGCATCCCGTTCAATCTCGTCGTGCTGTACAGCGGGTTGCAAGCCATCCCGCAGGAGCTGTACGAGGCGGCCGCGCTGGACGGCGCGAGCGCCTGGCAACGGTTCCGGCGGGTCACGTTCCCGCTGCTGCGGCCGGTCTCGGCGATCACGCTGCTGCTCGGGCTGGTCTACACGCTCAAGGTCTTCGACATCATCTGGATCATGACCAGGGGCGGCCCCACGGATGCCTCGACGACGTTCGCCACCTGGTCGTACCGCCTGTCGTTCGGCAACCTGCTGCCCGAGTTCGGGCCCGGCGCCGCGGTCGGCAACCTGCTGATCGTCATGGCACTCTTCTTCGGCCTGCTGTACATCCGGTTCCAGAAGAGGCTCAACCCATGAGGTCGTACGCGAAGACGTCGCTCGGCGTCCTGTTCACCGCGATCATGCTGTTCCCGGTCTACTGGATGGTCAACGTGTCCTTCACCAAGGACACCGCGATGCGGGCCGACCCGCCGCACCTGTTCCCGTTCGACGGCACGCTCGAGGGCTACCGCACGGTGCTCGCCCACCAGATGCCGTACCTGGGCACCAGTCTGGTCATCGGCCTGGGCACCGTCGCCCTGACCCTGATTCTGTCCGCGCCCGCCGGTTACGCGCTGGCCAAGCTGCGGCCCCGGGGCGGCGGCGCGCTCAGCTTCGTGCTGCTGATCGCCCAGATGATCCCCGGCATCATCATGGCGATGGGCTTCTACGCCATCTACCTGCGGCTCGGGGTTCTCAACACCGTTCCCGGCCTGATCCTGGCCGACAGCACCATCGCCGTGCCGTTCGGCGTGCTGATCTTCACGGCCTTCATGTCCGGCATCCCGGACGAGCTGATCAACGCGGCCCTGATCGACGGCGCCTCCCGGTGGCGCACTTTCGTGTCGGTGATCCTGCCGGTCAGCCGCAACGCGATCGTCACCGTCAGCCTGTTCGCCTTCCTGTGGGCGTGGTCCGACTTCGTCTTCGCCACCACGCTCGACGGCGGCGGTGACCACCAGCCCATCACCCTCGGCATCTACCAGTACATCGGCAACAACAACCAGCAGTGGAACGCCATCATGGCCACCGCCGTGATCGCCTCCATCCCGGCCACGCTGCTGCTCATCATCGCCCAGCGTTACGTCGCGGCCGGTGTGACCGCCGGCGCCGTCAAGGACTGAGGAACACATGCGCGACATCGAGACCCACGGGCCCGTCCGGCCCACCGAACAGGCACTCTCCGCGCTGCGACCGCTGCCCGCGAGTGCGGTGCGGCTCGCGCGGGACGGCCTGCTCGGCGGCTGGCAGGCGCGCAACGCCACGGCGACGCTGCCGCACTGCGTCGAACAGCTCGGCGCCCACGGAAACCTGAGCAACCTGAGCCGGGTCAGCGGGGATGCCTACGCCGGCATGTGGTTCGCCGACAGCGACGTCCACAAGACCCTCGAAGCCGCGTTCTGGGAGGCCGGCCGATCGGGCGACGCCTCCGCCTTCGCCGGTGAGGTCGCGGCGCTGCTGGAGAAGGCGCAGGACCCCGACGGCTACCTCAATTCGTACTACCAGGATCCGGAGCATCGCGGGAAGCAGTGGGCGGAGCTGCACTACAGCCACGAGATGTACACCGCCGGGCACCTGATCCAGGCAGCGGTGGCCGCGGTTCGCAGCGCCCCCGGCGACGCGGCGGCCGAGCAGGTCATGTCGATCGCGCGCCGGTTCGCCGACCTGCTGGTGCAACGGTTCGGCGCGTCGGACGAGGTCGACGGGCACCCCGAGGTGGAGACCGCGCTGGCCGAGCTGTACCGGGTCACCGGACACCGTCCCTACCTCGATCTGGCCGCCCGGTTCATCGAGAACCGGGGGCGGGGCGTGCTCGGCGAGGGCCGGTTCGGAGCCGCCTACTTCCAGGACCACGAGCCGGTGCGCTCAGCTCCCGAGGTCGCCGGGCATGTCGTACGCCAGCTGTATCTGCTCGCGGGCGCCGTCGACGTGGCCGTGGAGACCGGCGACCGCGAACTGCTCGCCGCGGCGGAGCGCCTGTGTGACTCCGCATTGGACAGTCGCACCTACCTGACCGGCGGGCAGGGCTCCCGGCACCGGGACGAGGCGTTCGGTGACCCGTACGAGTTGCCGCCCGACCGCGCGTACGCCGAGACCTGCGCCGCGATCGGCAGCTTTCAGCTCGTCTGGCGCCTGCTGCTGGCCACCGGTGACGTGAAGTACGCGGACGAGATGGAACGCCTGCTGTACAACGGCATCGCTACCGGCATCGCCGTGGACGGCACCGCGTTCTTCTACTCCAACCCGCTGCAACTGCGCACCGGTCACGACGGGTCGCACGAGGACGCGCCGTCGCAACGACTCACCTGGTACTCCTGCGCGTGCTGCCCGCCCAACCTCGCCCGCTTGATGGCGTCGCTGCACACGTACGTCGCCACCGGCGGGCCGGACGGCCTGCAGCTGCACCTCTACGGAGGGGGCACGGTCAGCGCGGGCGGGCACACCGTCGACGTCAGGACCAGCTATCCGTGGGACGAGCAGATCACCGTGACCGTGGCCGGGCCGGCCACCGGCGCCTGGACCCTCGCGCTGCGCGTGCCCGGCTGGTGCACCAACGTGCGGCTGAGCATCAACGGCTCCCCCGCCCCGGCCCGCGGTCAGATCGTCGACGGATATCTGCGACTGCACCGGATGTGGCAACCCGGCGACCGGATCGAGCTCCTCCTGGCCATGCCGCCCCGGCTGGTGATCGCGCATCCGCGGGTCGACGCCAGCCGCGGTACCGCCGCCCTCGTCCGCGGGCCCGTCGTCTACTGCCTCGAGAGCGCCGACCTGCCCGAGTCCGGGCCGCTCGCCGGGGTGCCGCTGGAAGACCTGGAGCTGGACCCGGGGGCGTCCCTCACCATCGCCTACCACAGCGCGGGGCTCTCCCCGGTCACCGTCCAAGCGCCGATGATCGCCCGGATCAGCGAGGGCGGTCCGCTCTACCGGACCCGGGCGGCGAAACGCCGCGCCGGCCCGTCCGGTCTGGTCACCACCATCCCCTACTTCCTGTGGGCGAACCGGGCCGCCGGACCCATGCGGGTCTGGATCCCGCTCGCCGCACGGGAGGCGTAACGAGCGGGCGGAGCCACCACCGCCCGCTCCCCATCCCTATCCCCCTGAGGTGCCTTGTGCGCTATCGAAGAACGGCCGCGACCGCGGCCACGCTCACCGTCCTCGCCCTGCTCACCACGACCGTGCCCGCTCAGGCGGCGGGCAACACCCTGACCGTCAACGTCGGATCCGTCGTACGCCCCGTGACCCACGTCGCCTCCGGCGGGCTCTACGCCGTCGACACCGGCACCAAGCCGCCGCTCAGCCAGATGTACCCGCTCAAGCTGAACCACCTGACCCAGCCACCGCCCGGCGGGCAGCAGCTCGGCAACGGCGCGACCCAGCCGTGCTGCGACGGTCTGCAGGTCGCCGGCAAGGTGACCAGCGCCGGCGCGCAGCAGTTCTACCGCATGCCCGACATCTATCCGAACTTCCCGTACCGCTGGATCAGCTGGGCCGACTGGGAGTCGAAGGTCCGCACGATGGTGCAGGCCCGCGTCAGCGCCGGCTCGGTAACCAACGTCGACGGCTGGGAGTTGTGGAACGAGCCCGACTGGACCTGGAACACCGCCGCCGCCGGCTCGTTCCTGGCCGGCTGGACGCGTACCCACCGGCTGATCCGCACGATCGACACGGTGACCCCGATCGTCGGGCCCAGCCACTCGTACTACAACCACACCTGGATGGTCGACTTCCTCACCAACGCCCGGAACACGAACACCGTCCCCGACGTGATCGTGTGGCATGAGCTGGGCAACGACAGCTACCTGAACGTGCAGGCGCACGTGGCCGACTACCGGGCGATCGAGTCGTCGCTGGGCATCTCGCCCCGGCCCATCTCGATCAACGAGTACGCGTCGCCGAGCCAGGTCGACATCCCGAGCGTCGCCGTGCACTACATGGCGGTCTTCGAGCGGCACGGCGTCCGGTCGGCTGAGCGCGCCTACTGGTACGAGGCGGGCACGCTCAACGGCCTGCTCCACAACAACGCGCCGACGGCGTCCTACTGGGCCTACAAGTGGTACGGCGACATGGCCGGCAACATCGTGCAGACGGTCCCCGGCTCCTGGCTCGACGGCGTGGCGTCGTACGACAGCACCCGGCGCTTCGTGAACGTGGTGCTGGGCGGCGACAGCGGCAACAACACCGTACGCGTCAACGGCCTCGGCGCACTCGGCTCCCAGGTCCGGGTGACCCTGTCCCGGACGAACACGACCGGGCGCACCACCAACCAGAGCGCGCCGGTCACCGTGTCCGCCGCGACCTACACCGTCGCCAACGGCAGCATCAGCGTGCCGGTCAACGGCATGGACGCGGCGGCGGCCTACCAACTGCTCATCACCCCGGCGTCGGGCGCGGCCACCTGGCAGCAGCGCTACGAGGCGGAGAACGCCACAGCCGTCAACGCCAACCGGTTCTCGTCGGGCTCGGCATCCAACGGCGGGTACGTCGGCCGGATCGACGGCACGGCCAACAGCCGCAACCAGTCGTTCGTCGACTTCATCGTCAACGTGCCGGCGGCCCGGTCGTACACGATGACGCTCGGCTACGCCAACGGCACCGGCGCCACGGCAACCCAGGGCCTGGCCTACAACGGCGGCGCCTACTCCACGATCAGCTATCCCCCGACGGCGGCCTGGGGCGTCTTCGGCTCGACCGTGAACACCACCGTGACGCTCAACGCCGGCTACAACGTCATCCGCCTCGCGAAGGGAGCCCCGAACTTCACCGGCGGCGCCGGCTACGCCGAACTCGACTACCTCCACCTGTCCTGACGTCTCCGCCGGGTTGCCGGGGTGGTCGCACCACCCCGGCAACCTGTTCGCTCGACCAGGACGACCCCGTCAACCGAGCGGATCGGTGGCGACGTAGACGGTGTTGGCGGACGTGCCGGCGGTCAGCGGATTGTCGAACGGCACCACGTGAGCGGTGGCCGTGGCGAACGCCTCGCGCAGGACGGCGAGGAACGCGTCGTCGGGGGCATCGTCCGACCACAGGCCGAAGGCGCCGCCGGGGCGCAGGCGCCCGCCGAGCCGAGCCAGGCCGGCGGGCGTGTAGAGGTCGGCGTGGGCCGGGTTCAGCACGTTGACCGGGGAATGGTCGATGTCGACCAGGATCGCGTCGAAGCGGCGGCCGGGGGTGGCGGGGTCGAAGCCCGTGCCGTCGCGCAGCAGGGCGAAGAAGTCGCCCTCGAGCAGCGTGGTGCGGCGGTCGGTGGTGAGGCTGCGGGCCTCCGGCAGCAACTCCCGGCGATGCCAGTCGATCACCGGGGCCAGCGCCTCGACCACCGTCAGCGACCGGACCCGGTCGTCGGCGAGAGCAGCGCGGGCGGTGTAGCCGAGGCCCAGACCGCCGACGACGACCTCCAGCGGGGCGTCGGGCAGGACCGCCAGGGTGAGCCGGGCCAGTTCCTCCTCGGCCACGGTGAACAGGCTCGACATCAGGTACTCGTCGTCGAGCTTGACCTCGTACACCTCGGTCCTCGTGACGGGATCGAGCCGCCGGCGCAGGCTGATCTCGCCGATGCTGGTGGGGGCCCACCCCAGTTCCGCGAATCGTGGGTGCATCGGGAGGTCCTCTCGGCGCGTCGTGAAATCGCGCCGGCGGGAACGCTCGGATGCTCGGTGAACGCGACATGTCCGACCATAGTCGCGCCGCCCGGGCGTGCTCGGATCGGCCGCCCGACATGCCGGCCTCAGTCCGCCACCGTGTCCAGCCAACGGTTGTACCGCAGGCGCAGGGCGCGCTCCGAGCTGCCGAGCGTCGCGCTGACCACCAGCACGATGTTGACCCAGGCCGGCCCGTCGATGGGCGACTCGAGTACGCCGAAGCGCTCGGCCAGCGGAGGGAATCGGGAGATCGACTCGATGGTCTGCGGCAGGCCGAGAAGCAGGGGAACGACGATCAGGACGAGGGACAGCACACCGATCCAGCGGCTGAGCGCGGGACGTTCGCGGTCGAGGCGGGCGCGGCGCCCCTCGGCCGAGCGCGGGTCGGGCACGAGCTGCTGCTCGGATCCGTCGTCGGCGACGAAGTGGCAGCGCCGGATGCCGAAGGCCGACGTCATCACCTCGATCGTGCCGCCCTCGATCGGGAAGACGGCGGGGAGCCGCACCCGGGCGTAGCGCAGGTCATCGCGGTACAGGTGCGCTTCGGTGTCGCCGTTGTCGTCGCTCTTCAGGTGGTTGACCTCCACGGCGTAGACCACGGGCCGTCCCGCCGCGGCGTCTGCGGGCAGATAGAGGAGGGATCGGGACAGCGTCTGCCACCAGCGGAATCGCTTCAGCGGGCGCCCGTCGCCGGGCTTGATGCGCTGGATGGCCCGCCGCCTGCGCCATTCGCCGAACACCAGCCGATCACCCGGCCCGGCGCAGAGCGGGCTCATGACTGAGCAGGTAGAGCTGATGCGGCAACGGCATGGGCGGCATCAGGCGAGCACGGTCACGAGCAGGGCCCCGAGCAGGGGCGCGATCAGAGGAAATCTGCTCGGGGCGGCGGCGATGCCGGCGATGAGCGGGTACGCGGCGCCGAGCAGACCCGAGAGCAGCGTGACGGTGTCGAATGTCTGAGCCAAGAGATCCACGGCAGTTCCTCGATGGGCGGGATACGCGAGTCACGCCAGTCGACACTGTGTCCCCGGAACAGGGTCAAGGCGGCCGAGGAGTCCGCATAGCACACGGCCGGCCGCCGCATCGAGGCCTGACGATGAGGACACGCACGACCGTCGGAGCCGACCTATCGAGTGCCTTTCAAGGTCGTGATGACGATCTTGGTCGCCTCGGCGATCAGGGCGTCGGCCGAGGGCGCGTCGGGCACACCGCGGTCCGACTGGATGGCGATGACGAGGGGGCTACCGCTGGTGGGCCAGACGACGGCGATGTCGTTCCGGGTGCCGTATCCCCCGCTGCCGGTCTTGTCGCCGACCTTCCACCCGGACGGCACGCCGGCACGGATGTACGGGTCTCCGGTCGTGTTACCGACCAGCAGGTCGACCATCTTCCGCCGCCGGGGCTCGGGCAGCACGTCACCGAGGACGAGCCGGCGCAGGTCGGTGCCGAGCGCCCGCGGCGTGCTCGTGTCCCGTTTGTCGCCCGGGACAGCCTCGTTCAGCGCCGGCTCGTTCCGGCTCACATCGGTAATGTCGTCGTCGATCTTCCGCAGTTCACGTTGCAGTCCCTTGGGGCCGCCGACCCGCTCCAGCAGCAGATTGGCGGCCGTGTTGTCGCTGTGCTGTACCGCGGCCGCGATCAGGGCGTCGACCGTCATCCCGGTGGCCACGTGCTTCGAGGTGACGGGCGCCCACTCCAGCAGGTCGGCTTCGGTGTATTTCACGACGCGTCGCAGGTCGGCGCCGGACAGGCGGCGAAGCAGAACCCCGGCCAGCAGGGCCTTGAAGGTCGACGCGTGCGCGAAGCGCTCGTCCGCGCGATAGCCGGCCGTGCGGCCGGTTCCCGTGTCGATTGCGTGGACGCCCAGGCGTGCGCCGAATCGACGTTCGAGCTCCCGGAAGGGCCGGGTGTCGGAGGCTGCCACCGCGGGCAGCGACGGGGAGCTCGACGGCGTGGGCGGGGAATCCGCCGCCTCCACGCCGCAGGCGCTCAGCAGCGCGCCGGCCAGAACGAGAATAAGTGCGCCGATGATCGGGCGCCGGTTCTCATGGCTCATGTCTTCGAGCATGCCGCTTCGGCAAAACGCATGGTCGGCCGGCCCGCGAATTGGTGATGCGGCCGATCAACGGTGGAGGGCATGATCTGCCGGTGACGAAACTCGACCAGGAACTGATCGCGCTCCGCCGCCAGATCCATCGTCACCCCGAGCTGGCCGGCGCCGAGCGGCAGACAGCCGGGCTGGTCGCGGAGCAGTTGCGCGCGGCCGGGCTCGAGGTGACGACCGGCGTCGGCGGGCACGGAGTCGTCGCGGTGCTCGACGGGTCCGCGGACGGTCCGGCGGTGGCGTACCGGGCGGACATGGACGCCGTCGACGCGCGGACGAACGTGCTGCCCATCCCACGGTCGGGCCGGGTCTTCGACGAGGGCTTCGCCTCGCGCGCCCCCGGCGTCGAGCACCTGTGCGGGCACGACCTGCACACCGCGATCGGCGTCGGCGTCGCCCGGACGCTGGCTCGGGGATCCGAACCCGTACGGGGCCGGTTGGTGTTCGTCTTCCAGCCGGCCGAGGAACCCCTGCGGGGCGCACGCGCGATGCTCGAAACCGGCCTGGTGCAACGACTCGCGCCGCGCGAGTTCTATGCGGTCCACTGCAGCCCCTTCCCCGCCGGCACCATCGCGGTCTCGCCGGGATACGGCTTGCCCGGGCTCGACCACGTCCGGATGGTGCTGCCGGGTGGTGACGAATCGGTTGCCGCCGCCGTCGCGTCCGAGGTGGCCGCGCTCGGCACCGTCGAGTTCCCCCGCAGCATCGACGAATATCAAGCACGCTTCCAAGCGTTGGTAGCGCCACAGATCGCCGCGGCCGATCAGGAATCCGTCTGCGTCGCCCACTGGACCGCGCAGACAGCCGATGGGCATCCCGCCACCGAGGTTCTGCTGCGGGTCTGGCCGCAGGAAAGGCTTCCGGAGCTGCGCGCGCGGATCGAGCGGATCGCGGTGGCAGCAGGCGGGCACGTCGAACACCCGGTCGACCCGTTTCCCGCCCTGGTGAACTCGGCCGAGCTCAGCACGGCGGCCGGCCAGTACCTGACGACGGCATTGGGTCCGGAGTCCGTCGTCTGGGCCCGGGCATCGTGGCCCTTCAACTGCGAGGATTTCGCCCTGTTCCTCAACGAGGCGCCGGGCGCGATGCTCTATCTCGGCGTCGCCGACACCGCGACGGGGATCAACGGCGCGCCCCACGCCCCCGACGAACGCGCGATCGGTCACGGCGTACGTGCCATGGCCGGCCTGCTGACCCACCGGCTCGCCGTCTCCCGGCCGTCGAGCTGACGGCCGGGAGGCGCTCCCCGTACGAGTGCTCAGCCGGCTCGGCAGGACAGGTCCCGGGCCGGCATCCTGCCGTCGGCCAGCCAATCCGTGGTGATGTTCAGCGCGCAGGCGTTGGTGTGGACGAGGAAGACGCCCACGTCTTCGGTACATGTCCAACCTCCTGCCATTCTTCGTCAGCATTCGGTAGAGATGCGACACCGTGTCGTCGGAACACAGTCAAGAGCCGACCGGCGTACGCACAGACGCTGTGTCCCGGTCGAGCGGCGAGCAGCCACGCCTCAGTCGAGGACGGCGGTGGCCTCGATCTCCACGAGGAACTCGGGCGTGTCCGACGCTGCCTCGAGTGCAGCCTGGGTTCCAGGGACACAGTCAAGACGCGGCCGCCGCCTCAGCGTTGGGCCACGAGCCGGAGGACGACGATGGACAGCGGCGCCGGGGGTGGCCCGGGAAGCCCGACGTCGGCCAGGGCCGCACCGCTGACGGAGGCCGCCGGAGGTTCGTAGGAAGGCCACGCGGCTGGGTCGATCCGTTCGATCGCGTACCGCGCCGACCGGTCCAGGCCCGGGATCCGGAATCGGGGCGGCTCGTGCGGGAGCTCGTCGAGCTGGGCGTACGCCAAGATGGCGGCCGATCCGTCCGGTGCGACCACGCCGTACGTCCACGCGTCCTCGACGGTGGCGTCGAGCCGGACGGTTCGTCCGGTGTGCAGCAGGCCGCGGTTCGCCTTGTAGACGTCGATCCAGCCGGCAAGGCCGGCGAGGTCGTCGTCGGTGGCCGCGGTGAGGTCCCACTCGATGCCGAAGTGGCCGAACAGGGCGGTGCCCGCGCGGAAGGCCAACGGCAGGGTACGACGGGTCTGGTGGGACCGGGGCGAGCTGACGCGCGCCCAGATACTCGGGCGGCACCAGTTGGGCGGTCCACCGCTGGATGGCCTGACGGGCCAGGGCGTCGTTCTGGTCGGACGTCCACACGCGTTGCGCGCGTTGCAGCACCTCGAGATCGACCCGGCCGCCACCGGAGGCGCAACTCTCCCACAGCCGGCGGCGGACGCACCTCTGTCCATCGGCGCACTGGCGGTCACCCGCCATCTCCTGGCCCACGGCCCGGCCACCCGGGGCGACCTGGGCGATCTGCTGCGGGTCTCGTCCGCGTCGATGTCCCGCCTGGCTCGCGCCCTCGTTGAGGAAGGCCTCGTCGCCGAGAACGCCGAGCCGGTTCCCGGCGTCGGCCGGCCCCGCCAGATCCTGTCCGTGGTGCCCGGCGCCCGTCACGTCGCCGGCTGCAAGATCACCGGCACCACGGCGTACGGCGTCGTGTGCGACATGCTCGGCGACGTCAAGGCGACCGCGCAGGCGGCTCTGCCCGCGCGCCGGGCCGACGGCTCGGTCCCCGTCGTGGCGACGGTGCGTGTGCTGACCCGGCTGGTGGCCAGGCTGGGACGGCGGGTGCCCTCCCTGGACGGCATCGGCATCTCCCTCGGCGGCGTGGTCCGTGATCGGTCCGTCGTCCGCGAGGGCACATTCCTGGGCTGGCGTGACGTCGACCTGGCCACGCCTCTGCGGGAACGAACCGGGCTGCCGGTGGTGATCACCAACGACGTGACAGCGCTCGCGCGCGAGCAGCTGTGGTTCGGCGCGGCCGCACCCACGCGACCTTCGGCGTCATCACCGTGGGCGCCGGCCTCGGGTTCGGCGTCGTCCGCGAGGGCCACGTCGTCGAACAGCTCATCGACAACGGGCACCTGCTCGCCCACGCGCCACTGGACAACCACGGCCCCCCATGCGGAATAGGGCACCCCGGCTGCGTTGCGGCCTACCTCAACCGGGACGACCTCGAAGGCCACGCCTCCGCCCTCGCCGGGGAGCCCGTCACCCTCGCCGATCTCATCGGACGCAAGGCCGCCGGCGACAACACCGCGACCACGCTCATCGACGATGCCGCCCGGGCTCTCGGGCACCTGGCCGCCACCTTCGCCGGCGCTCTGCAGACGACCCGCATCGTCCTGGCCGGCGAGGACATCGACACGTTCGCCGCCTCGCCGGCCATGACCGAAACCGTCGCCGACCGGCTGCGCGCCGGGCCCGGCGAGACCCAGCGCTGCCGCCTCGACATCACCATCGCGCCGTCCAGCTTCCATGGCTGGGCGCGGGGAGCAGCGGTGACCGGCATCCAGCACGTGCTGGGCGCCGTCTGATCACGGACGAAGGTCAGCCCGGCTCTTCCAGACCTGACGGGCGCACGGCGGAAAAGTGTTCTCGCCATTATCGAAAAGTCATCACTAAAAAACTGATATGAGACGCGGCACCCCTCCGCCACCTGCAAGAACACGTCAGCATGCCAAATTGCATTGACGTCGGTGCATCGGCTTATGCACGACTTCATGGCACTTACTTGAGTACTCAGCGGACCGTGCCGTAACATTCCCGACGCGGTTGTTAACGTTCACCTAACAATCGGCCCGCCCCCGAATCCGGCTGAACCGTGCTTTGGAGTCGCCATGTCCTCGTTACCCCTGAGCCGTCGTCATCTGCTGCAGGCCGCCGGCGTCGGCGCACTGGCCTCCACCGGTGGCGGCGCCTTGCTGGCCGGACCCGCCGGCGCGGCGGTGCTGCCACCGGCCCGGCCCGACATCGGTGTGTCGGCCTATCCCTTCGACCTGGGACAGGTCAGGCTTACTGCCGGTCGCTTCCGGGACAACGAGACACGCACCCTGAACTACCTCAGGTTCGTCGATGTCGACCGGCTGCTGTACGTGTTCCGCGCCAACCACCGGCTGTCCACGAACGGGGCCGCCGCCAACGGCGGATGGGATGCCCCGAACTTCCCGTTCCGCAGTCACATGCAGGGCCATTTCCTGACCGCCTGGGCGCAGGCGTACGCGGTGCTCGGCGACACCACCTGCCGCGACAAAGCCAATTACCTGGTCGCCGAGCTGGCCAAGTGTCAGGCGAACAACGGCGCCGCCGGATTCAACGCCGGCTATCTGTCCGGCTTTCCGGAGTCCGACATCACCGCGATCGAAGCGGGCACGCCCGTGGCCGTTTCGTACTACTGCATCCACAAGACCCTGGCCGGGTTGCTCGACGTCTGGCGGTACATGGGCAGCACGCAGGCCCGCGACGTCCTGCTGAGGCTGGCCGGCTGGGTCGACTGGCGCACCGGCCGGCTCAGCTACAGCCAGATGCAGACGGTGCTGAACACCGAGTTCGGCGGCATGAACGAGGTGCTGACCGATCTCTACCAGCAGACCGGCGACGCCCGCTGGCTCACCACCGCGAAACGGTTCGACCACGCCGCGATCTTCGACCCGCTGGCCGCCAACCAGGACCAGCTCAACGGCAAGCACGCGAACACCAACATCCCGAAGTGGGTCGGCGCCGCGCGCGAGTACAAGGCGACCGGCACGACCCGTTACCGCGACATCGCGTCCAACGTCTGGGCGATGGTCACGAACGCTCATACGTACGCCATCGGGGGCAACAGCCAGGCCGAGCACTTCCGGCCTCCCAACGCGATCGCCGGATACCTCGGCAACGACACATGCGAGCACTGCAACACGTACAACATGCTGAAGTTGACCCGCGAGCTGTGGCTGCTCGACCCGAACCGGGCCGACTACTTCGACTACTACGAGCGGGCGCTGCTGAACCATCTGATCGGCGCGCAGAACCCGGCCGACAACCACGGCCACATCACGTACTTCACCCCGCTCAAGCCCGGCGGACGGCGCGGCGTCGGCCCGGCGTGGGGCGGGGGCACCTGGTCGACGGACTACAACAGCTTCTGGTGCTGCCAGGGCACCGGCATCGAGACCAACACCAAGCTGATGGACTCGATCTACTTCTACAACGGCACCACGCTGACGGTGAACCTGTACGTGCCGTCCGTGCTCACCTGGAGCCAGCGCGGGATCACCGTCACCCAGTCCACGACCTATCCGGTCAGCGACACCTCCACCCTGACGTTGTCCGGCGCCATGAGCGGTTCGTGGAGCATCCGGGTCCGCATCCCGGCCTGGACCACCGGCGCGGTGATCAGCGTCAACGGCGCCGTGCAGAACGTCACCGCGACCCCGGGCAGCTACGCGACCGTCACGAGAACCTGGGCGGCCGGTGACGTCGTGACGGTGCGACTGCCGATGCGCGTGATCATGAAGGCGGCCAACGACAACCCCAACATCCAAGCCATCACGTACGGACCCGCGGTGCTCTGCGGCAACTACGGCAACACCGCCCTGTCCGCGGCGCCGTCGCTGAACGTGTCGTCGATCGCCCGCACCAGCACCGGCAGTCTCGCGTTCACCGCGACGGCGAACGGCGCCACGGTGAACGTCGGCCCGTTCCACGACGCTCAGGGCTTCAACTACGCCGTCTACTGGAACACCGGGACCTCCGGCGGCACCGGCACGACCTTCAAGCTGGTCAACGTCAGCACCGGCCTGGTCGTCGGGGTGCAGAACATGTCCACCGCCGACGGTGGCCTGGCCGTGGCCTGGGGCGACACCGGCACCGCGGACCATCGGTGGGTCCGGGTGACCGACGGCTCGGCGTTCCGGTTCCGCAACGTCAACAGCAACAAGGTGCTCGGCGTCGAGAACATGGGAACCGGTGACAACGCCCGCGTCCTGCAGTGGGGTGACACCGGCACCGCCGACCACCGCTGGACCCTGGTCGCCAACAGCGACGGCTCCCACCGCATCCGCAACGTCAACAGCGGCAAGGTCCTCGCCATCCTCAACGGTTCCGGCACCTGGGGCGCGCAGGTGGTGCAGTACGCCGACAACGGCAGCCCCGCCAACAACTGGCGCCTGGTCCAGGTCAGCTGAGCCCCGGAGAACCTGCGAAAGGAGCACCGATGCCCAGGTCCAGAAGACCGATCCTCGCCGCCGTCCTCGCGGCCGCGCTCACCCTCACCGGCATCATCACCCATCCCGGCGTCGCCGCGGCGGCGGAGTCCAACGGCGGGGTCCGCGTCATGCCGCTCGGCGACTCGATCACCGAGGGGACCCAGGTTCCCGGCGGCTATCGCATCGGCCTGTGGCAGCGGTTGTCCGGCGCCGGCTACCGGGTCGACTTCGTCGGCACGCAGTTCAACGGTCCGGCGGCGCTCGGCGACCACGACCATCAGGGCCATCCGGGCTGGCGCATCGACCAGATCGACGCCAACATCACCCGGTGGCTGGCCAGTGCCAACCCGCGCACTGTTCTGCTGCACATCGGCACCAACGACATCCTGCAGAACTACAACGTGGCGTCCGCGCCGAGCCGGCTCTCGGCCCTGATCGACCACATCACCGCGGCCGCACCCGCCGCCGACGTGTTCGTGGCCACGCTCATCCCCCTGGCCTCGGCCGGGCAGGAAGCGGCCGCCCGCACCTTCAACTCCACCCTTCCGGGCATCGTGCAGAGCAAGGTGAGCAGCGGCAAACGGGTCCACTTGGTCGACATGCACGCCGCGTTGACGACCGCGGATCTGATCGACGGCATCCATCCCACCGCCGGCGGCTACGACAAGATGGCCGCGGTCTGGTACGCCGCGCTGCGGTCGGTGCCGGGCACCATCGGCACTCCCGGCGGCACCCCGACAGGCGGCGCCCTGGCCGGCGCCGGATCCGGGCGTTGCCTGGACGTGCCGGGCAGCAACACCGCCAACGGCACCCAGCCGGTCATCTGGGACTGCAACGGCGCCGCCAACCAGAGGTGGACCGTCTCCGGTCAGGCGCTGCAGTCACTGGGCAAGTGCCTCGACTCGCCGACGAACGCCGGCCCCGGGGTCAAGGCGCAGCTGTGGGACTGCTCCGGTGCGGCGAATCAGCGCTGGAACCTGAACGCGAACGGCACGATCAGCAACGTCGCGTCCGGGCTGTGCCTGGACGTCAAGGGCAATGCCACCACCGCCGGCAGCCTCGTCCAGCTGTGGACCTGCACCGCCGCCGCCAACCAGATCTGGACGGGTCGATAAGCCATGAGACGTCTGAAGACCATGCTCGCGGCGGGCCTCCTGCTGCTGGGCACCATGACCGTCGCGACCGCCTCGCCGGCCCAGGCCCTGGACAACGGGGTGGGACGCACGCCGCCGATGGGGTGGAACAGCTGGAACACCTTCTTCTGCAACATCAACGAGTCGCTGATCCGGGGAATGGCCGACAGCATGGTCACCACCGGCATGCGAGACGCCGGCTACCAGTATGTGGTGGTCGACGACTGCTGGATGAACCCCAACCGTGACTCGAGCGGCAACCTGCAGGCCGATCCGACCCGCTTCCCCAGCGGCATGAAGGCGCTCGGCGACTACATCCACAGCAAGGGCCTGAAGTTCGGCATCTATCAGGCCCCGCTGGACAAGACCTGCGCGCAGTACTTCGGCAACTACCCGGGCGCCACCGGCAGCCAGGGCCACGAGGCCCAGGACGCCCGGCAGTTCGCGGCCTGGGGCGTCGACTACCTCAAATACGACTGGTGCTCCCCCACCGGCACCATCAACGAGCAGGTGGCCACGTTCGCCAAGATGCGCGACGCGCTGGCCTCCACCGGCCGGCCGATCCTCTACAGCATCAACTCGAACAGCATCCACTCGAAGACCGGCCCCCAGCGCGACTGGGGCGATGTGGCGAACATCTGGCGCACCACCGAGGACATCCAGCTCGTCTGGAAGACCAACCAGGTCAACGACTACCCGATGGGCGTGCAGAACATCATCGACGTCAACGTGCCCCTGGCCGGGTACGCGGAGCCGGGCGGCTTCAACGACCCCGACATGATGGAGGTCGGCCGGGGCACGCTGACCGACACCGAGCAGCGTTCCCACTTCGCCATGTGGGCGGTCATGGCCGCGCCGCTGATCGCCGGCAACGACCTCCGCTCCATGTCCGCCGCCACCCAGACCATCCTGAAGAACCCCCGGCTCATCGCCATCAACCAGGACACGCTGGGCCGACAGGGCGCCCAGGTCGCGGGCGACAGCAATCAGCGCGTACTCGCCAAGCGCCTGTCCAACGGCGACGTCGCGGTGGCCCTGTTCAACCAGAGCAACGCCACCCGCACCATCTCCACCACGGCCGCGTCGATCGGGAAGACCGGGGCGTCGTCGTACTCCCTGGTCGACGCCTGGACCGGCGGCACGACCACCACCAGCGGCACGATCAGCGCCAGCGTGCCCGCACACGGCACGGCCGTCTACCGGGTCAGCGGCGGAACCACCGGCGACCCGCAGACACCGGCCTCGACCAGCCTGGTCAGCACCTCGTCCGGACGCTGCCTGGACGTGCCGAACAGCAACACCGCCAACGGCACCCAGCCGGTCGTCTGGGACTGCAACAACGCCGCCAACCAGAGGTGGACCACCTCCGGGCAGACCCTGCAGGCGCTGGGCAAGTGCCTCGACTCACCGGCCGGCGCCACCGCGGGCGCCAAGGCGCAGGTGTGGGACTGCAACGGTGGCACCAATCAGCAGTGGACGTTCCAGAGCAACGGCACCATCCGCAACAACCAGTCCGGCCTGTGCCTGGACGTGAACAACAACCAGACCGCCAACGGCACCCTGACTCTGCTGTGGACCTGCACGGGCGCGACCAACCAGCAGTGGAGCCGGCGATGACCGCCCGCCTCCGTCGTGCTCTCGCCTCGATCACCGCCGCGCTCTGCGCGATCGCGCTGATCCCCGCCGGCGCTCAGCCGGCCCGGGCCGACAACCCGATCGTGCAGACGATCTATACCGCCGACCCGGCGCCGCTGGTCCACAACGGCCGGGTGTATCTCTACACCGGCCACGACGAGGACAACTCGACGTACTTCACCATGAAGGAATGGCGGGTGTACTCCTCGGCCGACATGGTGAACTGGACCGACCACGGCTCCCCGATGAGCGTCGCCACGTTCGGCTGGGCCAGCGCCGACGCGTGGGCCGGCCAGGTCGTCAACCGCAACGGCAAGTTCTATTGGTACGTACCGGTCAAGAACCGGACGACCGGGCGGATGGCCATCGGCGTCGGCGTCTCGACCAGCCCGACCGGCCCCTTCACCGACGCCATCGGGCGACCCCTGGCCGAGAACGGCGAGATCGATCCGAGCGTGTTCATCGACGACGACGGTCAGGCCTATCTCTACTGGGGCAACCCGAACCTGTGGTACGTCCGGCTGAACAGCGACATGATCAGCTACAGCGGCGGGGTGACCCAGATCCCGCTCACCACAGCGGGTTTCGGCACCCGCACCGGTAACACCAGCCGCCCGACGCTGTACGAGGAAGGGCCCTGGGTCTACAAGCGCAACGGCGTGTACTACAACGTCTTCGCCGCGAAGTGCTGCTCCGAATTCATCGGCTACTCCACAGCGCCGGGACCGACCGGCCCGTGGACCTATCGCGGCACGGTCATGCCCACCCAGGGCAGCAGCTTCACCAACCACGCCGGAGTCATCGACTTCAACGGCGGGTCGTACTTCTTCTACCACAACGGCGCCCTGCCCGGCGGGGGCGGCTACACCCGCTCGGTAGCCGTGGAGAAGTTCACCTACAACGCCGACGGCACCATCCCCACGATGACCATGACCACGGGCGGGGCCCCGCAGAACGGCACGCTCAACCCGTACGCCCGGCAGGAGGCCGAGACGATCGCCTGGAGTTCCGGGGTCGAGACCGAACCATCGTCCGAGGGCGGGATGAACGTCGCCAACATCGAGAACGGCGACTACGTCAAGGTGAAGGGCGTCGCCTTCGGCAGCGGGGCCACCTCGTTCACGGCCCGGGTCGCGTCGGCCACCAGCGGCGGGCGGCTCGAGGTACGCACCGGTGGCCCCACCGGCGCCCTGGCCGGGACCTGCACCGTGCCCGGCACCGGCGGCTGGCAGGCCTGGACGACGGTCTCGTGCGGGCTGACCGGCCTGGCCGGCGCCCAGGACCTCTACCTGAGGTTCACCGGCGGCAGCGGCTTCCTGTTCAACGTGAACTGGTGGCAGTTCACCGGCGCCGCCACCGGCGGGAATCTGCTCACCAACCCCGGGATGGAGGACGGCACCACCGGTTGGCAGGTGAACGGCAGCGGCACACTCACCGCGGGCTCCGGCACGGTTCGCAGCGGAACGCGGGCCCTCGCGATCACCGGCCGCACCGGAGCATGGAACGGCCCGGCCCAGGACGTGACGTCCCGGATCACCAACGGCCGGGCCTACACCACCAGCGTGTGGGTCCGCACGCAGAGCGGCACACCGAGCGCCAAGGCCACCCTGGCCCTGACAGCCGGCGGCACCACCAGCTACCTCCAGCTCACCCCGGCCGCGACGGTGAACGCGAACGGCTGGACGCAGCTGTCCGGCAGTGCCACACCGTCATGGAGCGGGACGCTGTCCAGGGCAGTCCTCTACGTCGAGACCACGGCGGGAACCGACAACCTGGTGATCGACGACGCCTCTTTCCAATGACCGATGGTTGCCGGATGACCCGGCCCGGCCGACCTCCAGGGATCGGCCGGGCCGGCCGCCGGCACTACGGCTTACGGCCCACGCCGCCGTACTGATCGATCTCGCGCACCTCGGTGTCCGGTCGCCATCGGGTGACCGCCAGGCCGTTGCTGCCGGCGACGACGAACGGCTCGGCCGGCGCACCCGGGACCAACCGGTGGATCGTCGACGGCTGGACCTGCTGGGCGCCGGTGGCCGGGCCGAGATCGGACACGAGGAGGTGGCCCTGCTCGGCGATCCAGACGGGACCCTCGAGGAACGAGAAGCCACCCTGCAACCGCGGGGCGGACAACGTCATGCGCGCCGGCCGTCGCCGAGATGCTCGACGATCCGGGCCAGGACGAACCGCTGGCCGGCTCGGCTGAGGTGAACGCCGTCCGACTCGAGCAGGTCGCTGTGGCCGGGATCGATGATGGCGGCGTGCAGATCGACGGCGCGGGGGTCGACCTTGCGGACGACGTCGGCGACCTCGGCCACGGCGGCGGCCTGCCAGCGTACGGGCGAATCGCGGAAGAACTCGTCGATGCGGCGCTGGTCGACGGCCGGCGGGGTCATGACGGTGACCGCCGCACCCAGCTCGCGGGTGACGAGATCGATCAGCGCCCGCAGGTTTCGTTCCGTCTCGTCCACAGTGCTCATGCGGTAGCCGCTGTCCCGGCCGTGCGCCCGGGCGTCGTTGGTGCCGAGCATCAGCAGTACGTGGGTGGGCTGGGCCGCCGCCAGCAGGTCGAAGCGTTCGAGCACGTCCGCGGTGGTGTTGCCGCTGACGCCGAGGTTGACCAGCGTGGCCGCGGGCGCGCCGGCCAGGGCGAGCGATTGGTCCAGGAGGTCGAACCAGCCGAGGCGATCCGCGGTTATCGAGTCACCGACCGCAACGATCACGTCATCGGGCCGGAACGGCAGCTGGGACAGGGCAAGCCGGAACGGTTCGTCGGCCAGCAGCCGGGCCGCGGCGGAGCGGCTCTCCTCGGCGAGCGAGAGCTCCAGGGAGCTGATCGTCGCGGGCGAGCTGTCCAGCATCTGGGCGAGGAGCTCGGTGTGCAGCTCGTCGCTGACCGGGAAACGCTGCAGCAGCGGCCACGACCGGGTCCGGGTGTAGCGGACGAAATGCCGGCGGTCGTCGTCGGTGAAGTCTTGAGCGCCGGTCATGCGGCCCTCTCCACGGCAGTCTCCGGCAACCGCGGAGCGTTCGGGGTCAGGTGTGTCAGGTCCATGGTCAACCCTTGATCGAGCCCTGCAGGAGCGCGGCGACGAAGCGGCGCTGGAAGATGAGGAAGACGGCCAGCGTGGGCACCAGGATCAGCAGCGCTCCGGCGCACAGCAGCGGGATGTCGGTGCCCCACTGGCCCTGGAACGCGCCGAGCGCCCCGGCCATGGTGCGTTTGGCGGGATCGTCGACGAGCACGATGGCCAGCAGGAACTGGTTCCACGTCCAGAGGAACAGCAGGATGGCCAGCGACGAGAGCGCCGGCATGGCCAGCGGCACGTGCACCCGCCAGAACAGCTGCCAGGTGCCGGCGCCGTCGATGCGCGCGGCCTCGGACAGGTCGTCGGGCATGGTGACGAAGTGCGCCCGCATCCACACCACCGAGAACGGCATGAACAGGCCGATCAGCGGCAGGATGATGGCCCAGCGGGTGTTGAGCAGTCCCATGTCGCGAATCTGGTAGTACAGCGGCGTGATGATGCCCTCGAACGGCAACGTGAGGCCCAGCAGGAAGATGACGAAGCCGATCCGGTGCCCCGGCACCCGCAGGTGTCCGAAGGCGAAGCCGGCCATGGTGCCCAGCAGCAGCGAGATCGGGACGACGCCGAGCACGATCAAGCCGCTGGACAGCAACAGCGTGCCCATGTTGGCCGCGCGGAACGCGTCGGCGAAGTTGCCCCACTGCGGGCTCTCCGGCCACGACAGTCCCGAGGGGTAAGTGCCGGCGGGGTGCAGGGCCGTGACGAACAGACTGAGGAACGGGACGACGGTGACGACCATCAGCAGGACGAGCAACACCCGCCCGAGCCAGGTCTCGCGACGGTTGACGATCATCGGGAACCGTCCCTGGTGAGTCGCTGCAACGGAAGGACGACGGCGAGTACGAGGAACACCAGGGCTACGGCGAGGGCCGAGGCCCTGCCGACCTCGCGCTCCGAGAAGGCGAGATAGTAGATCTCCAGGCCGGGCACCATGGTGCTGTTGCCCGGTCCGCCCTGGGTGGCGATGTAGACGATGTCGAAGCTGGCCAGCGCGGCGATCACGGTGACGGTGACGCACACACCGATCTCCTGGCGCAGGCTGGGCAGGGTGATCGAGAAGAACTCGCGGACCGGTCCCGCGCCGTCCAGGCGAGCCGCCTCGTACAGCGCCGGATCGATCTTGCTCATGCCGGCGAGCAACAGCAGCGTGCAGAGACCCACCAGGACCCAGGCGCCGATGACGCCGACCGCGGCGAGGGCGGTGTCGAAGTCGCCCAGCCAGGCACGGGTGACGCTGTCGAGGCCGACCGCGGACAGCAGCTCGTTGGCCAGGCCGGTGGTCGACAGCAGCCAGCTCCACATGATGCCGGCCGCCACCAACGGGATGACCTGAGGCAGGAACAGCACGGTGCGCGCGACCGTGGCCAACCGGCTCTGGGCGATGCCCCGGATGGTCGCCGCGACGAACAGGCCCAGCAGCACCGGGATCAGGCTGAAGAACAGGATCAGCTCGAACGCGTGCAGAATCGAGGCGAACAGCTCGGAGTCGGTGAACAGCCGGCGATAGTTGTCCAGCCCGACCCAGGTCGACGCCCCGATGCCGTTCCAGTCGTACAGCGAGTACTGCACCGTGAGCAGCAGGGGGCGCAGCACGAAAGTGGCGTACATGACGACGGCCGGGAGCGCGAACAGCCAGCCGAGCCAGGCGCCACGGGGGCGGCGCGCACGTCGCACGCGCCGCCCCGTCGCGGGAGCCGACATTACTTCTTGACCTGGCTCTCGTAATCCTTCTGCACGGACTTCAGCAGACCGTCCGGGGTCTGCTGACCGGCCACCAGCTTCTGCAGCTGCGGCGTCCAGCCCTTGGCGTAGATCGCCCCGGTCGCGTTGGCGATGAAGTCCATGGCGCCGTTGTCCTCGCCGATGGTCGCGCCGGCCTCGAGCGTGCTCGCCGTGACGGTTCCCTGCTGCACGGCCGGCATGTAAGCGTCAGCCGGGCCCATCGGGTGCGAACCGCCCACCTTGACCGCGATGTCGCGGGCCTTCTCGTTGGTCGCGACCCAGTTGAGGAAGAAGGCGGCACAGTCGGCGTTCTTGGCCTTGCTGCTGATGCCGTACGTCAGCGGGGCCGACATCGCTGCCTGCTTGCCACCGGCCTGCGCGGACGGCATCAGGAAGAAGCCGGCGTTGCCGGCCATCTGCTTGTCGAGGTTGCCCGACTCCCAGTCGCCGTCGAAGATGAACAGGTTCTTGCCGCCGATGAAGCGGCTCATCATCGCCGCGTAGTCCTGCGAGTTGATGTCCGGCGCGAAGTAGCCCGCCTTGATCCACTTCTCCAGGTGCTGGGTCGCCTGCAGGTTGGTCGGGGTGTCGATGGTGGCCCCGGGCTTCTGGAAGATCCAGTCGTTGATGGCGCCCGGTTCGCCGTACGCGGCCATCAGGTTCTGCAGCGGGAAGGCCAGGCCGCCGGTCGCGCCGCCGTTGAACTGGTTGATCGGTGCGATCCCGGCGTCCTTGGCCTTCTGGAGGACGGCGTCGAACTCGGCCAGCGTCTCCGGCGGCTTGGTCATGCCGATCTGAGCGGCCAGCTTCTTGTTGTAGAAGATGCCGGTCATGCTGAAGTTGAGGCCCATCGCGTACAGCGGGCCGTCACCGCGCTCGCCGGTCGGCGACACGCGCATCTGCTGCAACTGCGAGGCCGGCCACTTGTCCCACCCGAAGGCCTGGGCGTAGCCGTCCAGGTTCTTCAGCAGGCTGTCCTTGACCAGTTCGGAGACCTGCGGCAGGCGCATCAGGTCCGGCGGGTCGTCGGCCAGCACCCGCGGCGCGTTCTGGGTGATCACCGCGAACTGGTCCTCGCGGATGTCGAACTTGACGTTCGGGAACTGCTTCGAGAACTCGGCGGACAGATCCTTGGGCAGCGGGAAACCCGTCTCGAAGTAGCCGGAGAGGGTGACCGGATCGGTGCCGCAGGTGGCCGACGTGACCGGGGCCGCGCTGGCGCCGGCGTCGGTCGTGTCCGAACTGCCGCCCGGCGCGCTGCAGGCCGTGACCGTGAGGACGGCGGAAAGGGCAAGGGTGGCACTCAGTCGTCGGCTGATGGGTCCATGAGCCATGGCAGGCCTCCAGGAGCAAGGAATGTCCGGCGGTGAGGCGTCACCGCCGGCCGAGGGTGAGATGCGGAATCGGAACTGTTCAGATGTGCGGGTGATGCGCTTCGCGAAGGCTGCGCGGGAAGTCTTCCTGCCAGGATCGCGTGCTGGGCCGGGTGCACAGGGCGAACAACGAGTCTGTGCCGGCGTGGATGGCTGTGCGGTGGGCGGCGACCGGCGCGGCCGGGTCGCCGGAATCCGGCTTCGTGGCCAGGAAGGCCCGGACCGCCTCGTCCAGTTGCATCGTCGCCTCCAGCACCGTGTTACATGCACGAAACCTCACCGGGCACGGCGTGTCAAGCGTTTCCATAAAAGCACTTTTATTTGAACCGCACCGGGCCTGCCGAGGCGCTCCGGCCCGGCTGTCAGGTGGTGGAACGCTCGACCAGCCGGACGTCGAGCACGGTCGTGGACCGCAGGTCGGAGCCGTCGATGTGGCCGAGCAGCACGCTGAGCGCGGTGTGGCCCGATTCCTCGAAGGGCTGCCGTACGGTCGTCAGGTCGGCCGCGGTCGCGGCCTCGCCGTCGTCGAACCCCATGACCGCGACGTCGTCCGGCACGCGGAGCCCGCGGTCACGGGCAGCCAGCAACACCCCGACGGCGAGCGCGTCGTGATGGGCCATCACGGCGGTCGGCCGGTCAGCGACGTCGAGCAGCGCGGCGGCCGCCTGCCGGGCCGCGGCGACCGAGTTGTCGCTGGTCGCCACCCGTACGTCCCCGCCCGTCGCGCCGATGACGTGCTCGAAGCCGGACAACCGGCGGATCGCCTGGGACTCGTAGTCGGAGACCTGGCGCTCGAGCAGATAGCCGACCCGGCGGTGGCCGCGGTCGCGCAGATGCGCGGCGGCCAGGCTGCCCCCGCTGCTGTCGTCGATCACGACCCGGCTGAAGAGCGCACTGTCGGCGTCGACGGCCACCGTCGGCAGGTTCCGCTCCCGGAGCCGTTCCGCGATGGCATCCTCGATCGGCAGCCCCATCACGATCAACCCGTCCAGGCGGCCGTGAATGGGCATGCTGGCCAGCACCGGTGAGGAGGCCAGGGCGGCCGACTCGTGGTCGAAGACCACGACGTCGATCTCCAGCTGAGCGGCCGCCGCCAGCAGTCCGGACAGGCGGCGCAGATACGAGCTGTAGGAAGTGAAGGGAGCCATGACGCCGATCCGGCCGGCCGCGCGCCGGGCGAAGGAGACGGCCTGCATCTTGGGCACGAACCCGAGTTCGTCGGCGGCCGCGAGAACCCGGGCGCGGGTGGCCGGACTGACCCGGTCAGGCTTGTTGAGCACGTTCGAGACCGTGGAGATGCTCACGCCCGCGCGTTCGGCCACCTCATAGATGGTGACCCGTTCGCTCGCCACCGGCGCCCGCCTCGCTTCGATCGCTGAAGTGTTTTATGCGAAGCACTCTACCCATCGCGGGCTGCCCGCTCCGGCCGAAGCTCGGTCCGGCCCGCATGATGGCCGCGATACTCCTGGCCGTCAACGGCGCCGCACCCGATGGCCGGGGTCAGGGCCGCGAGGCCACAACCGCGTGCTCGGCGGTAGGAGCATCGACGGAGGGCACGACCACAGGAAGCGGGGTCGGGGCGGCCGGACCGGGCGCGACCGGATTCGGACGGGCCGGCCGCGAGACCGGGAGCCGCCGGGCTCCAGCGACGGGCAGCTCGACCGTCGGCCCGTGCACGTCGGCGGCGGCCGGCGCCGGGCGTCGGCCGGCGGAACCCGCCACGGCGGAGGCCAGGTGCAGGATGCTGCGATCACGCGTGTCCGGGTCGAGGCGGGCCACCAGGTCGCCGGCCAGCTCGCTCAATCGGGGAACCAGGGCCGGATCGGCGTCGTCCACGACCATCGTGTGACGGACCGGGTCGGCTCCGCGGGCCCGGATGCGGCGGGCGTGCGGCGGCGCCTGAGGCGGGCGGATCCACAAGCCGGACTGCACCAACTCGACCACCGCATCGTCGGTGTAGCGGTAGACGCGCGGCTCGATCTCCTCGGAGAGCACGGACGGCGGGCTGTAACTCAGCACCCAGGGCACAGTGGTGCCCGAACGTGGCTGATAACCGAGCTCTCGCGTGTGCGTCAGCCAGCCCGGGCGGCCGTCGAACGGGACCGTGACCAGGCGCGGGTACCCGGGCGGGCCGGTGGGGAGGCCGGTGAAGCAGACCACCGGGGCGTCCAGCAGATCGGCCAGCGCCTGCCCGAGCGGCACGCCGGCCAGGCGTACGGGGCCGTAGTGAACGAACCGGGTCCGGTGCCGGCCGCCCGCGGGCAGGTCGTGCCAGAACCGGGCGACGTCGTCCAGCGGAAGTTCCGGGGTGCCGGGGCAGCCGAGAACCACGGTCAGGGCCTCCGGCTGGCACGGCATGGCCGTGGACAGCCACTGCCAGTGAGCAGCCGAAGCGGCCTCGTCGCGAACGTCCCGGATCCAGACGCCGCCGGGCAGGGGTTCGGCCGCGGCGTGGGCTCCGGTGGGCCGGCAGTCGACCGCCGTGGCGTCCCACGACGGGCGCGGGTAGCGCTTACCGGCCCAGACCGGGCCGCGGCCGGGGTCGTGGCGCACCCAGCCGCTGTCGTGCGTGGCATGGACGAGCAGGGTCCCGGCGCTCCCCCGCACCACGTGGCCGTGGGGCGCGGTGACGGCGCGGCCGAGCCGGTCGGCGAGCCATTGCCCGGCCAGGGCGACCGTGTCCGGCGGGGCCCCGCAGACGACCAGCCGGATGCCGCGGCGGCGGCGGGGCAGCTCCCGGCCGACCGCTTCCCACAGACCCATCGGCAGCTCGTCGTGCAGGTCGAGGACCACGATGTCGTTCTCCTCGTCGACCGGCACGCTCATCGCGATCGACAGCGCCTCGGGGCCGATCTTCTCCCGGGCGTGCAGCACGAGCGCGTTGCCCACGGTGTGCCGGCCGATCGGCGCCACCGGCGCGGGTCTGCGCATCCGGCTCAGATCATCCCGGCGCGCAGCGCGTACGCGACCGCGTGCGACCGGTTGCGCAGCTTGAGCCGGTGGGTGAGGTTGTAGATGACGTTCTTGACGGTGCGCTCCGAATAGCACAGCTCGCCGGCGATCTCCTGGGTGTCCTTGCCGTCGGCCATCAGCCTCAGCACGTCGACCTCGCGCGGGGTGAGACCAGAGGCGTTGAGCCCGTTGGGCGCGAGCACCTCGCGTTGCAGCCGGTCGATGTGCTTGAGCAGTTCGCCGACCATGTTCGGTGGCAGCACCCCGCCACCGGTCGCGGCGGCCAGCACGCTGTGCACCAGACGCTCGGCACTGACCGCGCCGCGGGGCAGGATCGCCACCACCCGGTTCTCGATCGCCGTCAGCAGTTCGCTTTCGCTGATCTCGTTGACCACCAGGACCACGGGCAGGCCGGTCTCGAGGGCGGTGCGGCGCAGGACCGTCACCAGCTCCGGGTTCAGGTGCTCGTAGGCGAACACGAGAACGTTCGCATCACGGCGGTCGGCCACGCTCAGCAGGGAAATACCCGGAGCCGGCTGCAGCAGGTTGGCGAGTCCCGCGTGGCTGAGCGGATCCGAAGCCTGCAGGACCACCCGAACTCGTTCCACCGAAACCTCCGTCTGCGTTGAGGGACGCCGGCCAGTCAACGGAGGCGATCTTCAGAAAATCTCCAAGCCACCTTCACGCCCGGCAATGGACAGCCGAATTCACAATCAAGAAAGTCGATGCGTAACGGATTGGTATTCGAGCCGTCACAGGGAGCGGCGCGCGCGGCGCAGGGCCTCGATGTATTTCGGTATCTCCACCATGGCCAGTTCCATCCGCCCGGGAGCCAGTTGATCAGCGAAAACGGCGTCCACCACGTCGTCGGAAAGCTCACCGGTCCGGCCGGGTGACGTCTGATCCCGGCTCCGGAGGATGCGCAACCGCGCACGGACCTCGGACAGGGTCAACTCCAGGCCCGCGATGGCCGCGTCGGCCTGACCGGCAGTCAGCGTCAGCCTTCCCTCGTCCGCGAGCGCGCGAAACAGCTCGCCCGCGAAGGGGGAGGCGGTGCTGTCGGGTCGGGCCGGCACGAAGCGAGTCCATCAGCCTGGCTATCCGCGCGGAAGCGCTTTCTCAGCTCACTGCCCGCTTTACCCTGACCCGCCGCCCTGGTGAACATCGGGTGCGGGCACTTGTGAAAGTTCGACAAAGACGGTTAAGAATGGGGGGACGCGGGCCACGGAATGGGCGATCCAGTGAGACGAATCACTGTCGTCACCGACGGAGTCACGTCGACTACGGGGTATAACGGCCTGACCGTTACGAAATTTCCACAGCGGTCAGGAAAGCGGGAGCGATCCCCTTGAGACAAGGAAAACTGAAGAATGTCGGCGGAGCACGAAGGAATAGACCTTCGTCTGCTGGGACCGGTCCGGGTGTCGCGGGACGGCACGGAGATCGCCCTCGGCTCGGCCCGCCGCACGGCCGTATTGTGCGTGCTGGCCCTGCACGCCGGGCGCGCGGTCTCCCGGGAGCAGTTGGTGGCCGCGGTCTGGGGCGAGGACGCTCCGGCCAGCGCGACCGCCAACGTCTACACGTACGTCTCGGCGCTGCGTCAGGCCCTCGAACCGGCCCGCGGCCGCTGGGCGACGGGCCAGTTGCTGACTTCGGGCGGCGGCACCTACGAGCTGCGGGTCCGGCCGGAGTCGATCGACGTGCTGCGTTTCGAGGCGCTGCGGGAGACCGCCCGCGAGCACCGCGCCGCCGGTGACGCGGCGGCCGAACTGGCCGCCGTGCGGGCCGCGCTGGAGCTCTGGGACGGTGAGCCGATGGCCGGGGTGCCCGGCCCGTTCGCCGCGGCCCAGCGTTTGCGGTTGGCCGAACTGCGGCTGGCCACCGCCGAGCGGTTGGCGGCGCTGACGACCGGGACCGGCGGCGCCGGACCGCGGGACCGCCCCCAGGCCCGTCCGCCGGTCTCCCCATCGTCCGGCCGGCCCCCGGTCGCGCGGCAGCGCCTCTTCCTGGTCGGCCGGACCCAGGAGGTACGCCGCCTGCGCCGCGCCGCCACCGAGGCTCGGCACGGCCGCGGCAGCAGCCTCCGTGTCGAGGGTGGTCCCGGATCAGGCAAGACGGTGCTGGTCGCCGCCGCGCTCGACGGGCTCGCCCGGGTCGGCTGGGCGGTCGGCGACGAGCTGGCCCAGCGGGTACCCCTCGGCCTGCTGGCCGAGTGCGCCGCCGACGCCGACCCGCCACTGGCCGAGCGGCTGCAGGCCCTCGCGGTCGAGGAGCACGCGGGTGACCGGGTACAGCGGGCCGCCGCGCTCATCCGCGACGCGGCCGCCGGAGCGCCACTGATCCTGGTGGCCGACGATCTGCACTGGGCCGATCCCGACACCGTTCGGGTGTGGTCGGCGCTGGCCACCGGCATCGGCCGGACCTCGCTGCTCCTGGTCGCGACCACACGGCAGAACGGCGGGCCGGCCGCCGATGTCGTCGCGCTGCCGCCGCTGGACGCCGGCGCCGCCACCGCGCTCATCCGGGCGGCCGCAGCGGAACCGCCCGAGCCGCAACGCCTGGCGCGCATCGTCGACGACGCCGGCGGCAACCCCTACTACCTGCGTCACCTCGCCGAGGACCGGCCCGGCGCGACCGCGGCTGCGGTCGGCGCCCACCTCGCGTCGCTGCCCGAGGCCACCCGTACCGCCCTGCGGGGCGTCGCGTTCCTCGGCGCCTACGCGCTGAGCCGGCCCGGCGCCCGGCCCGTCGCCTGCGCGGTGTCCGAACTGGCCGTCGCGGGCGACCGCGACCCGGACGAGGTGGCCGCGGCGCTCGCTCCCGCCCGCGACGGCGGCCTCATAGTCATCGACGGGGATCGCGCCGAGTTCCGGCACCGGGTCGTCGCCCGCACGCTGCACGAGGGCACGCCCGGCGCCCTGCGGACGGCCCTGCACCGTTCGTTCGCCGACCGGCTGGCCGCCGAGGAGGGGCGGCCGGAGCTGATCGTCGAGCAGTTGCTGGCCGGCGATGTCCCCCTCGACGACACCATCGCCGCGTGGCTGCTGGCCCGGGTCGAGCCGCTGGCCTGGCTGGCGCCGCAGCCCGTCGTGGCCGTGCTGCAGCGCGCCCGTGCCCACCACGCCGTCTCCCCCGCGCGCCGGCTTACCCTCACGGCGTGGCTGGCCCGGCTGTTGCTGCGCGAACGCCGGAATGCTGCCGCCGAGGCGGGCTGGGTGGCCGCCCGCACTTCCGACCCCGAACTGGAGGGTGAGATGCGCTGGATCGCGGCCCGGTCGCACGAGGAACGAGGCCGGTTCGAGGCCGCGGCCGAGATCGCCCGCGCGGCGCTGCGGGAGCAGCGGATCACCCCGTTCTGGGCCGAGGCGCTGCGGACGCTCCTGGCCCGGATCCCCCGTCCGGCCGCGACGCCGGGCCCGGCGCTGGCCGCCGAGCGCTCATGACCGGCGAACAGCGACTGACTGCCCACGTTCTCGGGCCGGTCCGGGCCTGGATCGGTGAGCGCGAGCCGGCGCTGGGCGCGGCCCGGCAGCGGGCCTTGTTCGCCCTGCTGGCCACGGCGGCCGGCCGCTTCGTGAGCCGCGACGAGCTCATCGCCGGGATCTGGAGCACGTCCCCGCCGGCCACCGCCGCCGGCAGCATCTACACGTACATCTCCGGGTTGCGCCGGGTGCTGGGCGCCGGCCTTCTGATCTCCGGCCCCGGCGGGTACGCGCTACGGGTTCTCCGCGAGGACGTCGACAGCGAGCGGTTCGCGGCTCTGTGCGACGAGGCCGCCGGGCAGTCGGGCGAACGGGCCGCGGCGCTTCTCGACGAGGCCCTCCGGCTGTGGCAGGGCGACGAGGCGTACGCCGGGCTCTCCGGTCACCGCTTCGAGCTGGCCCGGGCCCGGCTGGCCGAGCAACGGCTGGCCGCCGTCGAGCAGCGCGCCCGGGTGCTCACCGAGCTGGGCGACGACGGCGTGGTGGCCGAGCTGACCGGGCTGATCCGCGACCATCCGCTGCACGAGCCCCTCCACGAGTTGCTCATGACCGCCTTGGACCGAGCCGGTCGGCACACCGAGGCGCTCGAGGTCTACCGTTCGGCCCGCCGCACGCTTCGCACCGAGCTGGGAGTGGAACCGAGCGCCCGATTCACCGAGAGCTACGAGCGGATGCGCGCTCCCGTTCCCGAACAACCGGTGCCGTCACAGCTCCCGCCGCAGGTCGCGCGGATGCTGGGCGGAGCGCCGCCGCTCGCCGGCCGGAAGGACGAGCGGAGCCGGCTGCGCGGTCTGGTACGCGACCTGACCGGCGGGCAGGGGGCCGCGGTCTGGATCGAGGGCGAGCCCGGCATCGGCAAGTCCGAGCTGCTGACGGCTGCCTTCGCCGACGTCGGTTCGACCGGCGTCCAGATCGGCTGGGCGATCGCCGTCGAGCTCGACCAGCACGTCCCCCGGCAGGTGCTGATCCGGGCGCTGGGGCTCGAGGAGTCCTCGCTGGACCACCGGGTCGCGGCGGTCGCCGCCGCGCTGCGCACCGACGGCGACGACGAGGCGGCCGACCGGCTGCTCGCCTATGTGCGGGCCGCTTGCGCGATCGGCCCGCTCCTGCTGGTCGTGGACGACCTCCAGTGGGCCGACCCGGCCACTCTGGTCTTCTGGGATCGGCTGGTGGCACTGACCCGGCGGCTGCCGCTGCTGCTGGTGGCTGCGGCCCGCCCCGAGCCGGAGGGCCGGGAGCTGACCCAGCTGCGCCGCCGGGTCGAGGCCCGGCACGGGCACCTGGTGCGGCTGGGCGCGCTGCCCCCGGAGGCGGTCGACCAGCTGGTAGTCCGGCTGGTCGGCGCCCCGCTGGGGCCGAACCTGGGCACTGTCGTGTCGAAGTCGGGGGGCAACCCGCTCTGCGCGGCCGAGATGACCACCGCCTTGCTGCGCCGGGGCCTGGTCCGGGTGGCCGGCGGCCAGGCCGAGATCCCCGACTCGGTCGAGGTGCGGGCGCCCGGCTCGCTGCTCGCGATGATGTACGCCACCGTCGAACTCCTCTCGCCCGCCACCCGCGAGGTGCTGCGGATGGCCGCGCTGCTGGGCGCGCAGTTCACGGTCGAGGACCTGGTGGCGGTCACCGGCCGGTCTCCGTTCGACCTCATCGGCGACCTGGAGGAGGCGCTGAGCGCAGACATCGTGGTGGACGCCGGGCCGGCGCTCGCGTTCCGGCACCCCTTCCTGCGGCAGGCGCTGCACGACGGCATCACGGCCGGCGAGCGGGCCGGTCTGCACCGCCACACCGCCGAGGTGCTGGCCCGCCGCGGCGTCGGCGCGGTCACCCGGGTGGCCGAGCAACTGGCCGCGGAGACGCCGGTGATCGACGACTGGGTGGTGTCGTGGCTGGTCCAGCACCACGCCGAAATCGTGCGCCGGACGCCGCGGATCGCCGGGGAGCTGCTGCGCGCCGCCCTCGGCAGCGGCCGGCCCGGACCCCGGCAACGGGAAACGCTGCTGATCGCTCTGGTCAAGCTCGACTTCCGGTACGAGCGATGGCCGATCGACGAGGCCCGTGAAGCGGCCGGCCTGGCCACCGACCCGGCCGACCGCGCCGAGATGCGTCAGCTGCTGGCCGCGATGATGTTCCGGCGGGAGGCCCGCACCACGGCGATCAGCCTGCTCGAGGACGCCATGTCCGACGCGCGGACGCCGGCCATCTGGCACACCCGGCACCGTGTGCTGCTGGCCAACTTCCACCGGGGACCGCTCGACGACCTGGATCGGGCCGACCGGACCGCGGCCGGGATCCACCGGCGGTCGCTGGCCGCCGGCCGGCTCTACGAGGCGGCGTACGCGCTACAGACGTCCTGGCTGACCAACTCGATCCGCCGCGACCACGAACGCGCCCTGGCCTACGCCGACCAGGCGCTGGCCCTGATGCTCAACCACCCCGACCTGCCCGGCATGTATCTCGACCTGCTCGACAACCGCATGTTCACGCTGCAGAACCTGGACCGGCTGGACGAGGCCGAGCAGACCCTGCGGTCGGCCTCGCTCTACGCCATCCGGCACCAGCTGACGTCGGGTCTGCCGGTCGCCTCGGCGGTGCAGTTCTACTGGCGCGGCCGCTGGGACGACGCGATGGCCGAGGTGAGCGCGGCCACCGAGGACGCGCCGGGGGTCACCTTTCTGGGCATGCGCGAGCCCGGAGCGGTCGGCATGCTGCTGCACGGGGTGGGGGCGCTGATCGCCGCCCGGCGCGACGACCCCGTGCTGGCCCGTGCACACCTCGACCAGGCCGAGACGCTGCCGGCCAGCGACGCCGAACGGGAGAGCTGCGACTTCCTGCTGGTGGCGCGCGCGCTGGTAGCCGAGCAGCAGGGCCGGGCGGACGACGCGCTCGAGATTCTCGGCCCGCTGCTGGTGCCCGAGTACGCGCCCCTGATGTTGCGCCACCAGTGGTTGCCGGCTGCAACCCGGCTGGCTCTGACCGCCGGACGCCGCGACCTCGCCGAGCGGGCCGGGCGGATCTGCGCCGAGGAGGCCGCGCGCGAGGTGCGCCCGGCCCGTGCCTTCACGGCCGCGGCACGGTGCCGGGCGCTGCTCACCGGCGACCCGGAACCCGCGCTGGCCGCGGCCGCGCAGTACCGGACGGCGGGACGGGTGGCCGAGCTGGCGTCCGCCCTGGAGGACGCCGCAGTGCTGCTGGCCACCGCCCGGCGTCCGCACGAGGCGGCCCGGACCGGCGGGGAGGCCGCGGCGCTGTTCGAGCGGCTGGGCGCGCGGTGGGACGGGCGCCGGATCCGGCGGCGGCTGGCCGAGTACGGTGTGGGCCCGGCCGGCCCGGTCAGTGCAGAGTGATCTCGACCGGGCCCATCTTCTGCTCGGCCAGCCGGCCGGCGCTCTCGGCGGCGGCCCGGACGGCCTGGGCGATCGCCTCCTGCAGGGCCTCGACGTCGCCCCGGTCGAAGATCGCGGGATCCACCCGTACGGTGTGCAGTTTGCCCATCCCGGTGGCCAGCACGGTCACCGTGCCGTCGGCCGACCGCCCGGTGACCAGTGACCGCGTCAGGTCCCCCTGAGCGTCGCGCAGCTGCTGCTCGAACGCCTGAGCACGCTCGAAGAACTCCTCCAGGCCGGGGTTCATGGCACCTCCTAGGAGACGGCGGCCAGGCCCACGCTGTGCCGCTGGACGGTCAGGTCGGCGAGCGCGAGGGTGCGCGACGCCGCGGTGCGGGTGAGGCCCCAGGAGAGCAGGTGCGCCGCCCGGACCGTACGGTCCGGCAGCTCGGACACGATCTCGGCGAGGGCAGCCCGCACGTCGTCGGGTACCTCGTGCCCCCGCCGGACCAGATGGCGCACGACGATCTCGGCCAGCTCGGGCGCGGTGTAGGCGGGCATGTCCCAACGCCGTCCGAAAACCTCGTCGAGGGCGGGCACGGCTGTGCTCAACACACGAGCCGCTTCGTGCTCGGCCAGCAGCACCACGACCGGGCCCGACGGGGCTCGCCGCATGGCGTCGACCAGCTCGGTCATCGCGTCCGGGCCGGCGCCGTCGTCACCGGCGTAGTCGACCAGCAGGACGCCGCCCTCGGCATCGGCCATCGCCGCCTCGACGAGGTTGCGGGTCTGGCCGGGCCACTGCGGCGCCAGCTCCCGGGCGGTGCTCACCCGGATGAGCTGGCCGACCGGCACCAGGTCGAGCTCGGACAGCCCGGCCGCGTAGAGCCGGGCGAACTCGCTGCGGCCGCTGCCGAGCGGGCCGGTGAACAGGACGTTCGCCTGTTTCCCGTACGCCCGGCGGCGGTTGCGCAGCTCGCACGCCTGCAGCAGGGCCTCGCCGATGGCGTCGCGCACCGGCGCCGCGCCGACCAGCCCGCACACCCGGCGCCAGCTGCGAGTGGCGTTGATCGCGCCGGCCGGGTTGCCGGCCACGTCCGGCGGGCCCGGCTGCTCGACCGGGAGGTTCTCGAGCAGCTCCACCTCCGGGGCGAGGTCGAGCGCGGTCAGCCGGTTCAGCTCGTTGTCCTTGGCCGGGGGCGCGGTGGTCAGCCGGGACGCCTGATTGTTGATCATGGCTTCGAACAGCTTGCGGGCCACCCGGCCATTGCCGAACGTCGAATTCCTGGGCACCCGACTGTAGTAGGCGCGCAGCGCGTCCACCGCGTCGTCGGTCAGCTCGTAGTAGTGCTTGGCCGCCAGGTTGGAGGTGATGGTGACCAGTTCCTCGACCGAGTAGTTGGGGAACTCCACGGTGCGGGTGAAACGGGACGCCAGGCCCGGGTTCGACTCGAGGAACTTCTCCATCAGCTCCGAGTAGCCGGCCACGATCACCACCAGCTCGTCGCGATGGTCCTCCATCATCTTCATCAGCGCGTCGATGGCCTCCTGGCCGAAGTCCGGCCCGGACCCGCCGGAACCGGCCGACAGCGTGTACGCCTCGTCGATGAACAGCACGCCGCCGAGCGCTTTGGTCACCAGTTCGGTGGTCTTGATGGCGGTCGAGCCGATGTACTGCCCGACGAGGTCGGCCCGGGCCGCCTCGACCATGTGCCCCTTGCTCAGGATGCCCAGCTCGGCCAGCACCGAGCCGTACAGCCGGGCCACCGTGGTCTTGCCCGTGCCGGGCGGGCCGGCGAAGACCAGGTGGCGGCTCATCGGCGGCATCGGCAGACCCATCTGCTGCCGCACCTGCGCCATCTTGATCAGGTTGATGACGGCGGTGACCTCGTGCTTGACCCCCTTGAGGCCGATCAGGGAGTTCAGTTCGCGCAGCGGCCCGTCGAGCTCGCCCGCGGGCTCCTCGTCAGCCGGCTCCGGTGCGGTGGCCGGCGGGGCCGACACCGGGCCGTTGCTCAGCACCTCACCGCTCACCTGCGCTCCGGCCGCCCGGCGCACCTGCTCACCGCCGCTGTCCTGCACCACGCACCGGGTCAGGGTGACCGGCTCGGTGGTTTCGACGTCGAACCCGGCGCCGCCGCTGCCGAGCACCTCGCAGTCGGTGAACTCGCCCCGGCTGCCCGCACCGAGCGCGACGCCGTGCCGGCCGGCCCGCCGGATCCGGGTCTCCGTGGCCAGCACCACCGCCCCCGGGCCGGCCTCGACGCCGTCGGCCGGCGCCTCGCTGATCTCGGTGTCGCGCAGCCGCAGCTCGCCGCCGGTGACCCGGACGCCCGCCGCGCGCACCAGCGCCGACCGAAGGTCGAGGGTGGCCCCGTCGACGGTGACCGGGCCGCCGAGCCGCGCCTCGCGGATCGTGCCCCGGGCGCCCTCCCGCAGCTCCAGCGCCGGAGTGTGGCTGATGTCGAGGTCGGCGCCGTCGAGGGTGGCGCCGCCCTGGACGGACAGGCCGGCGCCGGACGCGCGCAGCCGCCGTACCACCACCGCCGAGGAGCCGCCGACCACGGCCGGGGCGCGCAGCGTGGCGCCCTCGAAGCGGGGCGCGGACTCGTCCTCGACGCTGATGCCGACCGGCGCGTCGGCGAACGTGCAGTCGGTGAAGCTCGGCTTGGCCTGGCCGGTGATGTGCACGGCAGTGTGCCCGGCGCCCTCGAAGTCGCACCGCTCGAAGCGGGGCGCGGCGCGATCGGCGACGTGGGCGGACTGCAGCGCGGCCCCGGTGAAGCGGGAGTCGCTGATCAGCACGTCGATCTCGCCCCGCAGGAACAGATCGACGTTCCCGCTGCCGGTCACGGTGAGCCGCTGGATCCGGGCCCAGCCGCGCTGCTCGACGACGACGGCGGGCTTGCCGGCCCCGCTGATCTCGCACTGCTCGGCGGTGAGCCGGCCGTCGCCGTTGACACAGACGCTGTTGGCGCCGGTGCCCCGCACGGCGCAGCGGCGCAACGTGAGCACGCCCTTGTCGGTGACCACCACCCCGGAGGTGCCGACCTCGGTGATCACGGTGTCCTCGATCGTGCTGGGCGCGGCCGAGGTGACCACCACGCCCGCCCCGGCCGGGCTGCGCACCTCGCAGTCGCGCAGCGCGAGCGAGCCGTCGAGCCGGGCCAGCAGCGTGGTCCAGGCGGCCCCGATGATCACGCAGTGGTCGAGCGCTACCTCGCCGGCGTACACGTCGACCGCCGCCAGCTTGCCGTCGGCGCTGGCCAGCGTGATCCCCCGCAGCTGGGCGCCCTCGCCGTGGACGACCAGCACGCTGCCCTCCTCGACGCGCACCTCGACCGGGCCGTCGCCGGCCGCGCTGATCGTGACGCGGCGTCCCACCACGAGCTTCTCGGCGTACCGACCGGAGTGGACGGTGATGGTCGCGCCCGCTTCGGCCCGGGCCAGGGCGGCGCCGATCGTCGAGAAGGCGCCCGGCTGTCCACCTCCGACCACCAGGTGGCGGCTCATCGCGCGGTCACCCCCGCCCGGTCCAGCCCGGGCAGCAGGCCGAAGCGGTCCCCGGCCGCCGGTCCGACCCGCCGCTTGGGGTCGGCCGTGGCCCAGCGCTCGATGCTGCGCCGCAGCGACGTGACGGCCAGCTCGTCCAGCGACACCCGCTCGGGGTCGACCCGGCCGTCCTCGTCGATCTCGTTGGCGCCGATCTCGCGCATCAGCACCGCACCGCGCCCGTCGGCGGACGGCTCGCGCAGCTCGAGGACCTTGAAGTGGGTGCCGGGCAGGAAGAGCACCCGGTCGTCGACATGCTCGTCACCGTCGGGTTCGAGCAGCGCGGTCCGCCGGGCGGTCATCGACCACAACAGCACGTCGGTGTCGCCCTGCTGGCTCTCGCACGGGCCGGTCAGCGCGTTGACGAACGACCAGTCGGTGACCAGCCGGCGTTCGCGGTAGCGGTCCCACTCGACGCCGGCCGGGGTCGTGCGATAGACCGTCGTGCCCCGGAACGAGGGCAGCCGCGACAGGCCGGCGACCACGCAGCGGGCCAGCGGCACGTGCGGGCCGCTGACCCCCGACCGCAGCCCGGCGTCGATGCCGGTGCCCCGGCGGGAGAGGTAGAGCCGGACCGCCACCGAATCGGACAGGATGTCGTCGGCGCTGACCCCGCCCGAGCCCTGCAGGCCCGGGTGCTCCGACATGATGCGGGCGACCGAGCTGGCCATCGTGTCGAACTCGCGGCTCAGCGTGCGCCGCAGCCAGGAGCGCTCCTCGTCGAGCGGCCGGCGCCCGGGCAGCAGGGCCGAGGCCGACGCGGCGGGGACGGGCTGGCGCCGCACCTCGTCCGCGGCTGGCGCGGGGTCCGGCTCCGCCGGGGACTTCGCGGCCGGGGACTGAACGACGGCCGGCGCCTGGACAGCCGGCACGACCGGCTCGGGGATGGTGACGGCCTGGACGGCCCCGGGGACGGTCATCGGCTCGGCCGGTGCCGGCACGGACAGCGGCGCCACCGGAGGCGCGGGTCGCGCGGGCGCGACCGGCTCAGCCGGCGACAGGCGCCCGGCCGACTCCACCGGTGCTCCCGGACCGGCGGCCGGAGGCGGCGGGATCTCCACGGACGGGGCGACCGCCATCGGGATGCGAAGGGCAGCGGGCGAGACCGGCGGCGCCAGGTCGACCGGCGACACCGAGACCGTCGCGACCGGCAGGGCGGGCGCCTCCGGCGGGGCGGGCAACGCCGGCGCCACGGTGGGCGCCTCGATCGCCTTCGCCGGTTCGGGCGCCACCGGCAGGGCCGCGGAGAGCACCGCGTCGGCCCGGCCGGCCGGCTTCTGCCCGGGCACCAGCACCGAGGCGGGGAACAGCGCGCTCTCCTCCCCCAGAACGGGGTCGATCCGGGCCGCCAGGTCCTCGGCCAGCTCCCGCATCCGGCCGCTGCGCTCGGTGGCCGAGTCGTCGAAGATCAGCGTGCGGCCCTCGGGGTCGAGCCGCGTGGCGCGGACCCGCTCGGCGTTCGGCGGCTCCTCGGCCGGGCGGATCCACAGGCCCGCCTGCACCACCTCGATGACGGCGTCCGGGGCGTACCAGTAGATCCGGTCCTCGACCTCCTCGACCCAGCGCAGCGGGCCACGGTGGCTCACGATCGACGGCCGGCGGCCCTTCGAGTTCGGGTGGGCCCGGGGCTGATACTTGAGCTCCAGCGCGAACGGGGGCCAGCCGAGCACGCCGTCCTCGCGAACGGTGCGAACCTCGAACTTGGCCGGTGAGCCGATCGGCACGCCCGTGTAACAGACCACCTGGGTGCCGAGCAGATCGGCCAGCGCCTGCCCGAAAGCCTCGCCCTCGGGCAGCCGGACGTCGCCGTACTGGACGAAGCGGGCCCGGGCCCGGCTCTCCTCGTCGAGGTCGCGCCAGAACCGCACGACGTCGTCCAGCGAGAGCGCGGGCGTGCCCGGGCAGCCCAGCAGCACGGTCATCACCTCGGGCTGGCACGGCACGTCGGCCACCAGGCGCTCGCGGTGCCCGGCGACGACCTCCGGTTCCCGCACGTCGTGGATCCAGACGCCGCCCGGAAGCGGCTCGATCTCCCCGGTCGAGCTGGAGACCCGGCTCTCGGTAACGGCCTGGTCCCACAGCGGTGTCGGGTAGCGCTTGGCGTGCCACGCCGGCGTCCGCCCGGGCCGGAACCGCACCCAGCCGCTGCGCGCGGCCGACGGCCCGGGCGCGGAGTGCACGAACAGGCCGCCCGCGGCCCCGCGGATCAGGTCGCCGTCCGGGGCGATGACCGTGCGGCCCAGCCTCTCGGCGAACCACTGGCCGGCCATCGCGGCCCCGTTGCGCTGCTCGCCGCACGCCATCAACCGGATCCCGCGGCGGCGGCGCGGCAGCACCCCGGCCATCGACTCCCAGGAGCTGATCGGCAGGCCCGCCCCCAGATCGAGCACCACCACGTCGTTCTCGGTGTCCTCGACCACGGTCAGGGCCAGCGACTGTGCCTCCGCGCTGATCGCGTCCTCGGTGTGCAGCACGAGCGCGTTGCCGACGGTGTGCTGGACGACGCCGTGACCCGGGTTGTCCCGGTCACCGCGCAGCAGGCTGCGGATGGATACCACGGTTTCTACCCTCTCGGCAGGCTGGTGACGGCTTCACGGCTCAGCACAGGCCCCTCGGGCAGGGCCGCTAGCAGTTCCTTGGGGAACGGGACGGGGGCGGCGCCCGCCAGTTTCAGCGACGCGACCGTGGTCTGGTCGGCCAGCCGGTGGGCCACGCCCTCGTCGGAGATGAAGGAGATCTTCTTCGCGGCCACCTTGGACGCGAGCGGCACCGGCAGCACGGCCATGCCGCTGCCGCGCCTGGCCACCACGGTCGTCTTCCCGTCGGGCCAGACAGCGGCCGCCCAGGTCGGCGCGAGCACGACCATGCTGCCGACCACCTCGGGCGCGACGGGCCGCTGCTGCACGCAGACCGCCTGGCCGGAGGCGTCGGCCAGGCGCAGCGACGCGAGGTCGGGCAGCCGGTCGAGCAGGGACCGGTCGGCCGAGCGGCGGGCGCTCACGACATCGGCCGGGTCCACCGCCACCGGCGGGCCCGGGGTCTTCGCGTCGGCGATCAGGAACTCGGTGCGGCTGATCGGCGCGAGACCGTCCCGCTTGAGCACGAAGTGCTGGTCGCCGCCCTCGCGGAAGAGCGTCCCGACCGCGTACGACCGTTCGCCGACCCGCGGTCCGTCGGAGCCCGCGCCGGGAATCCTCGCCGGGGCGAGCGCCGGGCCGTCGCCCAGCCAGCCCAGCCACATCGCGGGCGCGACCGGCGGGTTGATGGCGCCGGCGCCCAGCGCGACCAGCACGGCGTCGTCGTCGATGCGGTACTTGAGGTAGTTCGCCAGCAGGTAGGGCGTGCCGCCGGGATCCCGGACGACCAGGAACGTGTTCTCGCCCAAGGGGGTGGCCGGGGTGTCCGGGTCCAGATTGACGCCCAGCCCGGACACGCGTGCGCCGGGCGCCACCGAGCCGGGCAGGCAGGCCAGCCACGGGCCCTTGGTCAGCGCGTCGGGCGCGGGCATCTGCTGCGGCGCCCCGGCCACGCCGAGCGGCAGGCCGCGGGGCACGTCCTTCAGCGAGTTGCGCGAGATCAGCTTGATCTTGGCGGCGGCGCCCTGGATGAGCATGGCCGAGGTCAGGTCGGGCGTCTGGTGCAGTTCGCCGTCCAGATAGACGTAGCGGTTGCCGGTCTCCTTCTCGACCAGGATCGCCCCGGCCTGCCGGTAGGCCTTGCTGCCGCCGGGCACGATCCAGCCGTACACCATGAACCCGCCGACCAGGAGCAGCAGCAGGATCAGGCCGACGAGCAGGCCGGTCTGCGCGCGGCGGCCGGGGATCTCGGCGCCGGTGGGGTCGCCCTCGACCAGGGCCGAGCTGAGCCGGCCCATCATGAAGGTGTGGGCGTGGACGTGGTCCCGCTGGGTCTGCACCGCGGCCTACCCGAAGAGCCCGCGGGCCCAGGCGTACAGGCCGAGGATCTGGGCGAGGATCGGCAGCACGGCGACGCCGGTGGCCACGTCGAGGAACGTCGCCGCGTACTCCCAGAACGGAAGCATGCGCCGGGGCCAGGGCCGCATCGCCGCCAGCACGAGCGGGACGACCATCGCCAGCAACCCCGACAGCAGCACCCAGCGCCAGCCGCCGGAGAGCATCGAGGACAGTCGCATGATCACCATGAGGAGGCCGACGGTACCGGCGGCGGTGAGGCCGAGCCGCTGCCACAGGCCGAGGAAGGTACGCGCGCGCAACAGGATTGCACCCGATACCACCAGCACCAGGGTCCAGCCCGGCCAGCCCGGCGAGCCGAGGGTGAAGTGGAACAGAACGGGCAGCACCAGCGCCGAGGTGACCAGGGCAACCGTGAGGTAGGTGTCGGCGTCGTCAGTGCGGCGGCGGACCACCTCGGAGGGGGCCGGCTCGACGTCGTACGCCATGTCGGAGCCGGTCTTGGGCAGCTGCGGCCCGCGCAGCCGGGCGAGCTTCACGGCCGCGCGCGGCGCCGCCACGATCACCGCGACCACGATCGCCACCGCGATCGCCGCGGCGCGCGGCGAGGTCATGCCCGAGCCGCGCTGCATCAGCAGCACGCCGGCGACCACGGCCCCGGTGACCGCGACGACCATCATCGGCGCGAACGGCAGGTGCGGGGTGACCGTGCGCTGGGCCACCAGCAGCGTCGTGGCCACGGCGGCCACCGCGGTCACCGCGGCCAGCAGCGCCGGGCCGGTGACCGCGATGCCGGCCGGGTCGCCGTCGACCGCGCTGGACGCCGACAGGGCCGCGAAGGCCGCCGCGCCGAGGCCGAAGAGCAGCGCGAACGCGCCGTCGGCGACCTTGCGGGCGTACACCAGCGAAGCCGTCAGGAACGCCGCCGCCAGCACCCCCGCCGCGATCACCTGCGGGAGCACCGGACCCCGGTCGGTGAGCACCGCGGCCAGCACGCCCATCGCCACGACCGACAGGATCAGGAACAGCACCCGCCGGTACTCCGGCTGCCAGCGGTCCGGGCGGCGGTTCACCGTGGTCGCGATGCCCTCGGCGACGTCGTCGAAGTCGAGCTCGGGCAACGGGTCCTCGGCCCGGCGCAGATGAAGCTCCTCGCCCTCGAGCCAGTCCAGGCTCTCCGGGGTGCCGGTCAGCTCGAACGGCGTCTGACCCAGCCGCTGCAGCACCCAGGCGCCCTCGGGCTCGTCGCTCTCGAGGCGGCGGCCGGACGAGGTGTGCTGCAGCAGCACCGGCAGCAGCCCGGCCACCGGGGTCGCCGAGGGCACGGCCAGGTCGATCTTGCGATCCGGGCCGATGACGGTGATCCGGCACAGCTGCCGGTCCATGGCGGTGGTCATCCGCGAAGTCCTTTCACGACACCGGGTCTACTCATCGACCAGGCCGGTCTGCATCAGGGACACGCCCCGGCGCGTCACCAGCTGAGCGCGTCCCGGGGGCAGCCGCCGCGGTGGCGCCTCGCCCAGGAACTTGCCCTCCTCCTTGGGGTACGACAGCAACGTGGCCGGCGTGCCCAGCTCCCACATGCGGCGGATGACCGGGTCCATCATGGCCCGCATCGCGCCCGAGGTGCTGCGCGCGACGATCACGTGCAGGCCGATCGTGAGCCCCTGCGCGAGCAGCGGCAGCAACGGGTCCAGGGCGGACCCGGCGCCGGTCCCCTTGGTCATCAGGTCGTAGTCGTCGACCACGACGAACAGCTCGGGGCCGTCCCACCAGTCGCGGCGGCGCATCCGCTCCGAGGAGATCTCCGGGCCCGGCACCCGCCGGTTCATCGACACCGAGGCCTGGCCGGCCAGGTCGTACAACTTGTCCCCGGTGAAGCCGAAGCCCACCTGGTAGGCGGCGGGAAGCGCGGTGTCGAGGTCACGCCGCGAGTCACCCAGCACCACCTTGGCCTGCTCGGGGGTGTAGCGCCGCTGGATGGCCCGCAGCACCAGCCGCAGCACGTTCGACTTCCCGGTCTCGTTGTCCCCGAAGACCAGCAGGTGCGGGGTGGCCATGAAGTCGTGCCACACCGGGGCCAGGCGTTGCTCGTCCAGCCCCAGGCTGACCCTGAACTCGGGCTCCGGCTCGGGCAACTGCCCGACCGGCAGCCGGGTCGGCAGCAACCGGACGCCGGGCGCCGGCGCCCCCGGCCAGAACGTGCCGATCTCCCCGGTCACCGCCTTGGTCGCCTCGGCCAGGTCGTCCACCTGGGAACTGCCGTCCATGCGGGGAAGCGCGCCCAGGAAATGCAGGCCGTCCGCGGTCAGACCGCGGCCCGGCTGGTTGGGCACGGTGGCCGCCTTGCGCGAACCCACCTCCGACTCCATCGCGTCGCCCAGCCGCAACTCCAGCTTCGTGCCGATCAGGTCGCGGAGCCAGGTGCGCATCTCCGACCAGCGGGTGGCCGTGATGATGACGTGGATGCCGAACGACAGGCCGCGCGAGACCAGCTCCTGGAACCGGGAGTCGAGCTCGGCGAAGTCCTGCTTCATCGTGTAGAAGCCGTCGATCACCAGGAACACGTGGCCGAACGGATCGTCGATCTCGCCCCGTTGCCGGGCCGCCAGGTAGGCCGACATCGAGTCCAGCCCGCGGGCAGCGAACTCGGCCTCGCGCTGCTCCATCACCTGGCCGATCTCCTGGATCGTGCGGACCACGCGGTCGCGCTCCATCCGGGTCGCGATCGAGCCGATGTGCGGCAGCCCGGCGACAGACGACAAACCGCCACCGCCGAAGTCCAGCCCGTAGAACTGCACCTCCCGCGGCGTGTTGGCGAAGGCCAGGCCCAGGATCAGACTGCGCAACAGCGTGGATTTGCCGCTCTGTGGCGCGCCGGCGATGCCGACATGGCCGTCGGCGCCGCCCAGGTCGGCGATCAGCAGCTCGCGCAGCTGGTCCTGCGGGCGGTCGACGACGCCGACCGGCACGCGCAGGCGACCCCGGGCGGCCGGGTCCTCGACGGTCATGCCGCGTACCGGATCGGGCACCACGCTGGGCAGCAGCGAGTCGAGACTCGGCGCGGCCGACAGCGGGGGCAGCCACACCTGGCGGGCCGGCGGGCCCGAGGTGGCCAGCTGGTCGAGCAGCACCTCGATCAGGCTCGGGCCGGTCTCGTCGGCGACGGGCGCGGCCGGCGCCGCGGGCTTCGGGCGGCCCGGATCGCGGCGCACGTCCACCTGCCGCGTGGTGAAGGGCACGACATCCAGTTCGGTCTGCTCGTCGTCCTCACGGCGGTCGCCGGGCGCGCCGGTTCCGGAGTAGGGCCCCGAGACGTACGCGGACTTGAAGCGCACCAGGTTGGTGGTGTCCAGCTTGAGATAGCCGTTGCCGGGCTCGGGCGGCAACTCGTAGGCCTTGCCCACGCCGATCACCGACCGCGACTCCATCGACGAGAAGGTGCGCAATGCGATCCGGTACGACAGGTGGCCCTCGACCCGGTTGATCCGGCCCTCGTCCAGCCGCTGCGAGGCCAGCAGCAGGTGGACACCGAGGCTGCGACCGAGCCGTCCGATCGAGACGAACAGGTCCATGAACTCGGCCTTGCTCGAGAGCAGCTCGCTGAACTCGTCCACGATGATCAGCAGCACCGGGAACGGGACCAGGTGCGCTCCGGCCGCCCGGGCCTTCTCGTAGTCGAACAGCGACGCGTACCCGCTGGCCCGCAGCACCTCCTGCCGGCGGGTCATCTCCCCCTGCAGCGCGTCCTGCATCCGGTCGACCAGCGGCAGCTCGTCGGCCAGGTTGGTGATGACGGCCGAGGTGTGCGGCAGCTTCTCCATGCCCAGGAAGGTGGCGCCGCCCTTGAAGTCGACCAGCACCAGGTTGAGGATCTCCGAGCTGTGGGTGGCGGCGAGCGCGCACACGAGCGTCCGCAGAAGCTCGCTCTTGCCCGAACCGGTGGCGCCGATCAGCAGGCCGTGCGGGCCCATGCCGCCCTGCGCCGACTCCTTCAGGTCGAGCTCGATGACCTCGCCCTCCTCGGTCACGCCGATCGGCACCTGCAGCCGGTTACGTTGCGGCTGACGGGTACGCCACAGTGCCGGCACGTCGAAGGTGTACGCGTCCCGGATGCCGAGCAGGGCGGTCAGCTCGAAGCTCGAGTCCATCGGCTCGTCGACCACGTCGAGTGTCCCGCTCGTGCGCTTCGGCGCGATGATCCGGGCCAGCGCGTCGCACTGGGCCGGACCGAGCGCGTCCCGGGCGGCCGTCCCCGTGGTGTCGCCGGCCGGGAACCGCACCTCGTCCCCGTCCACGGTCAGGCGGAGCACCTTCGGGCCGCCCGGCATGTCGCCGGTCAGGTCGAGCAGGACCACGTTGCGGATGCCCGCGCCCAGCAGCCGCGAGCTGTCGGGCAGCTCGGCCAGGTGCGCCACGATCACCAGCAGAGGTTCGGTGGCGCTCGGGCGGGCGGTGCGGTCGTGGTCGCCGCGGTCGGTGATCTCCGGGCCGAGCAGCTCGATCAGGTCGTCGTGGGCCCCGGCGAACAGGCGTACCGTCCCGGCCGCGTCGAAGGCGGTGGGGTGCGCGTTGTGCGGCAGCCACTTGACCCATTCCCAGGGCGCGCTGTGCACCTCCTCGGCCAGCACGGCCACCCGCAGCTCGTCCGGGGCGTGAAAGGTGACCAGCTGGGCGACCATCGCGCGGGCCAGGTCGATGACCGGGTCCACCGGCCCCTCGAACTCGATGCTGGTGAAGCTGCGCAGCCCGACCGAGATGGGGATGCCGTTCACCGTGCGGTACGCCTCGGAGAACCGCCGCAGCGAGATGGAGGCCAGCGGCTCAAGATCCTCGATCGGCTTGGTCGACGGCGGGCTGAACGTGAGCACGGCGTTCTGCCGGCCCAGCCCGATCCGTACCCGGCCGAAGTCGTCGTGGCTGGGCCGCCGCTCCCACAGCCGGCTGCTCATGGCCAGCGACCACAGCCAGCTCGGCTGCGGGTTGTTCCACAGCACGTGGCGGCGCTGCTGGTCGGCGGCGGTTCGGGCCTGCTTGCGAAGCTGGGCGATGTAGCGCAGGAAGTCCCGCCGCTCGCCCCGCATCTTCCGCTTGCGGTCACTGGCGGCGCGGCCGATCTGCATGACGCCCATGAGCAGCATGCCTGCGGCCATCGCGCCGCCCATCACGTACATGACGGGGGCGCGGCTGTAGAGGCCGAACATGGCCATCATGGCGCCCATGCCGAGCCCCATCGGCACGATCATGGCGAACGACCGGAAGTCGAGCGGCGCCTCCTCCGCCATCAGCGGCGGCTCCTGCAGTTCGACGCGGCCCTCGGGCGCCTCGGGACCGGCCGCGCGCGGCGGCCGCTTGACGGTGACAGTGCTCATCCGAGATCCCCCGGGCCGCCGGCGCGCCCGCCCCAGGCGTCGTCGTCCTGCTTGAGCAGCTTCACCGCGTACCGGTCGTTGCGGAAGCGCTCGGCCACCCTCAGTTCGTCCTCCTCCTCGTCAGGCTTCGGCTCGGGCTTGCCGGCCGCCGCCTCCTCCTGCTGCTCCCGTTTGCGGGCCAGGCGCCGCTCCCGCATCAGCTGGTAGCGCTCCTCGACGGACAGCTCACGGCCCCCGCAGCGCAGACGGCGCTCCTCGGCCGGTTCCTCGGCGGCAGCGGCCGCCCGTCGCCAGACGGCGCGGCCGGTCATCGCTCACCCGCCGGGCTCAGCCAGGCGGCGTCGGCGTCGTCCCATCCGGACATGTCGTCGTCCTCCTCGTCCGGCCGGACCACCGGCACGTAGTCGTCGCCCGTCTGGCGGGAGGTGCCGGTGGCCCCCCACGCGCGGTCGTCCTCGCCGAGGAAGGCGGCGGGGGCGGGGCGTTCCAGGTCGTCACGGTCGTCCTCGTCGGCCTTGGGGGGCCTGACGGGGCTGCCGACCACGCCGCCGCCACGGTGATCGGCGAGCGCGGGGGTGTCCCGGACGGGGTTGGGCAGAGAACTCTGCTGAGCGGTCGCGGGCTGCGGAGCGGTCGCGGGCTGCGGAGCGGTCGCAGGCTGCGGGGCCGTCGCGGGTGCCGGAGCGGCTGCGGCCGGAGCCGAGGGGGAGCTTCCGGCGATCGCTGTGACTGCCCCGGCGGTCACCGCACCCGCGACGACGGCGCCGGCGGCCGTGGCGTCGGCCGATTCGGCGGCGGCCGTGGCGTCGGCCGATTCGGCGGCGGCCGTGGCGTCGGCCGATTCGGCGGCGGCGGCCGGGGCGGGATCGGGCCCGGCCGGGGCCGACGAGCCGGCCGACGGCTCCGGTCCGGACGTGGGCGTCTCCGGGACAACCGGAGTCGAGCCGGGCGGAGCCGGCGCCTCGGGAGCTCCAGAGCCTGGCTCAGCCGGGGTCGTCGGGCCAGGTTCGCCCGGAGTAGCCGGGCCGGGCTCGACCGGGGTCGACGGGCCAGGCTCGGTTGGGGTGGTCGGGCCAGGCTCGACCGGAGTGGTCGGGCCAGGCTCGACCGGAGTGGTCGGGCCAGGCTCGACCGGAGTGGTCGGGCCAGGCTCGACCGGAGTGGT